>NZ_JBEOYE010000010.1:0-173811 GCF_040296945.1 Streptomyces sp. NPDC001941
CCCACCCCGGGGGGGGGCCCCCCCCCCCCCCCCCCGGGGGGGCCCCCCCCCGCCCCCGGGGGGGGGGGGGCCCGGGCCCCGGGGGGGCGGGCCCCGGCCCCCCGGGCCCCACGCGCGGCCCCCCGGCCCCCGGGGTGCGGGCACCCAGGGCACAGGCCCCCGGGCCCCCGGGGTGCGGGCACCCCGGATGGGCCTCGCACCCGACACTCTGCCGACCCATCCCCCTTCCGGCATACAAGATGGCCATGGCCGCCCCCACCTGGGCGTATCTAGGGTGGCCCCATGACCCCTCAGCCCGACCCCGCCACCGGCGCGGCCGTCAAGGCCGCCGACCGGGCGCACGTGTTCCACTCCTGGTCCGCACAGGCCCTCATCGACCCGCTCGCCGTCGCGGGCGCCGAGGGCTCGTACTTCTGGGACTACGAAGGCAACCGCTACCTCGACTTCGCCAGCGGCCTCGTCTTCACCAACATCGGCTACCAGCACCCGAAGGTCGTCGCGGCGATCCAGGAGCAGGCCGGGAAGCTCGCCACGTTCGCGCCCGCATTCGCGATCGAGGCTCGCTCCGAGGCCGCCCGGCTCATCGCCGAGCGCACCCCCGGCGACCTGGACAAGATCTTCTTCACCAACGGCGGCGCCGAGGCCGTGGAGAACGCGGTCCGGATGGCCCGCATCCACACCGGCCGCACCAAGGTGATGAGCGCGTACCGCTCGTACCACGGGGCGACGAACACGGCGATCAACCTGACCGGCGACCCCCGGCGCTGGGCGTCGGACTCGGCGTCGGCCGGGGTGGTGCACTTCTGGTCGCCGTTCCTCTACCGCTCGCCGTTCTACGCGGAGACCGAGGAGCAGGAGTGCCAGCGGGCGCTCCAGCACCTGGAGGACACCATCGCCTTCGAGGGGCCGCAGACGATCGCGGCGATCATCATGGAGGCCGTGCCGGGGACGGCCGGGATCATGGTGCCGCCCGCCGGGTACTTCGCCGGCGTGCGCGAGATCTGCGACCGGTACGGGATCGTCTTCATCCTGGACGAGGTCATGGCCGGCTTCGGCCGGACCGGCACGTGGTTCGCGGCCGACCTGTTCGGGGTGGTGCCGGACCTGATCACCTTCGCCAAGGGCGTGAACTCGGGGTACGTGCCGCTCGGCGGCGTGGCGATCTCCGGGGAGATCGCGGCGACCTTCGACCACAAGCCCTTCCCGGGCGGTCTCACCTACTCCGGGCACCCGCTGGCCTGCGCCGCCGCCGTGGCGACGCTGACGGTGATGGCCGAGGAGAAGATCGTCGAGAACGCCGCCCACATCGGCGAGCACGTCCTCGGGCCCGGCCTGCGGGCGCTCGCCGAGCGGCACCCGTCCGTCGGCGACGTGCGCGGCACCGGCGTCTTCTGGGCCGTGGAGCTGGTCAAGGACCGCGAGACGCGCGAGCCCCTGGTGCCGTACAACGCCTCGGGCGAGGCCGCCAAGCCCATGGGCGCCTTCGCGGCGGCGGCCAAGAAGAGCGGGCTGTGGCCGCTGGTCGCCATGAACCGCACGCACGCCGTGCCGCCGTGCAACGTCAGCGAGGCGGAGGTGAAGGAGGGCCTCGCCGCCCTCGACACCGCGCTGTCCGTCGCCGACGAGTACGCGGGCTGAGGACCGACCGGTGGAAATCGGTCCCCTCCGGCTGGTCTAGGGTGTCCGCAGCCGGACGGAGGGGGCCGACAGCATGCCCGCGAGCGGAGCCGTGACCCGCAACACCCTGCGGCAGCAGATCGCGGACGCGCTGCGTGACGAGGTCCTCGCGGGGCGTTTGCAACCCGGCCAGGAATTCACGGTCAAGCAGATAGCCGACCAGTACGGGGTCTCCGCGACGCCCGTGCGGGAAGCGCTGGTCGACCTGTCCGCGCAGGGTCTCCTCGACTCCGACCAGCACAAGGGCTTCAAGGTCCACCAGTTCTCGGTGGACGACTACCGGGGCATGGTCGAGGCCCGCGCCCTGGTCGTCGACGGCGTCTTCCGCCGGGTCAGCGAGCGGGCCAGCGTGCTGTACGGCGCGCACGGGCCCGCGCTCGTCTCCGTACGGCGCAGGGGCGAGGAAGCCGCCCGCGCCGCCCGGGCCGGCGACCTGGACATCCTCATCGGGTACGACCTGCGCTTCTGGCGCGAGCTGAGCGCCCTGGTCGCCAACGCCTACATCGCCGACTTCCTGCACAAGCTGCGCGTCCAGGCCTGGGTCTTCGCCGTGCCGCACCTGCGCGCCGACCGGCAGCTGCGCGACTGGCTGTGGGGCGGGCACGAGGAGCTGGTGGACGCGGTCACGCTCGGCGAGCCCGACGGCGTACGGGCGGTCATACGCGCGTACAACGAGCACGCCCTGAAGTGGGCCGACCGCGTCGAGTCCTCGGTCCGCGGGGCCGGGGGCCACTGAACCGATGACCGTCGAGCTGAGCGTCGTCGTCCCCGCGTACAACGAGGAGCGCAGACTGCGCCCCACCCTCGACGCCATCCGCGCCCACCTCAACGCGGACCCCGGCCGCTGGGGCAGCTGGGAACTGATCGTCGTCGACGACGGCTCCGCCGACGCCACCGCCGAGGTCGCCCGGGCCGCCGCGGCCGAGGAACCCCGCATCCACGTCATCTCCGGCCCCGCCAACCGCGGCAAGGGCCACGCCCTGCGCCAGGGCGTCCTCGCCTCCTACGGCCGCCGGGTGCTGCTCACCGACGCCGACCTGGCCACCCCCATCGAGGAGCTGGACCGGCTCGACAAGGAGCCCGGAGCCGAGGGCGCCGTCATCGGCTCGCGCGCGCTCCCCGACTCCCGCATCGACGTCCACCAGCGGCGCTCGCGCGAGGTGCTCGGCCGCCTGGGCAACCGGCTGATCAGGGCGGTCGCCGTGCCCGGGGTGCGCGACACCCAGTGCGGCTTCAAGCTGCTCGACGGCGAGCGGGCCCGGGAGGCCTTCGCCGCGTCCCGGCTCGACGGCTGGGGCATCGACGTGGAGGTGCTGCGCTACTTCCGCCACCGCGGCTGGCCGGTCACCGAGGTGCCCGTGACCTGGGCCCACCAGCCGGGCTCCAAGGTGCGCCCGCTGGACTACGCCCGGGTGCTCGGTGAACTCGTCCTGCTGCGGGCACGCGCGGTGCGGCCGGTGGACCTCGCGGTCACCGGGCTCTTCCTGCTGGCGTCCTTCCTGCTCTACCGCCACCTGTGGGCCGACCTGGACCGCGCCTACCTGGCCGACTCGATGCAGGACCAGAACCAGTGGGAGTGGTTCTTCGCCGTCACCGCCGACAACGTCTCCCACCTGCGCAACCCGCTCTTCACCACGCTCCAGAACGCCCCCGACGGCGTGAACCTGATGGCCAACACCGTGATGCTCGGCGTCTCGGTGCCCTTCACCCCGGTCACCCTGGCCTTCGGCCCGACCGTCACCTGGGCGCTGGTCCTCACCCTCGGACTGACCGCGACGGCCTGCTCCTGGTACTGGTTCCTGGCCCGCCGGCTGGTGCGCCACCGCTGGGCGGCGGCCGTCGGCGCGGCCCTCGCCGCCTACGCGCCGCCGATGGTCTCGCACGGCAACGCCCACCCCAACTTCCTGCTCCTCTTCATGGTCCCGCTGATCGTCGACCGGGCGCTGCGGCTGTGCGAGGGGCGGCGCGTGGTCCGCGACGGGGTGCTGCTCGGCCTCCTCGCGACGTACCAGATCTTCCTCGGCGAGGAGCCGCTGCTGCTCGCGGCGCTGGGCATGCTGCTCTTCGCGCTCGCCTACGCGGCCGCCGACCGCGAGGCCGCCCGGGCCGCCTGGCGCCCGCTCGCCAAGGGCCTGGGGATCGCGGCGGCGGTCAGCCTGCCGCTGGTGGCGTTCCCGCTGTACTGGCAGTTCTTCGGCCCGCAGAGCTACCACTCGGTGCTGCACGGCGAGGGCGCGGGCAACAGCCCGCTGGCGCTCCTGGAGTTCTCCGGCCGCTCGCTGCTCGGCGACGAGGCGACCGCCGACCGGCTGGCGATGAACCGCACCGAGCAGAACGCCTTCTACGGCTGGCCGCTGGTGGCACTGGCCTGCGCGATCACCGTACGGCTGTGGCGGCGCCCGCTGGTGAAGGCGCTGGCGTTCACGGGGCTCGCGGCGGCGCTCCTCTCGCTCGGGCAGAAGGTCCGGATCCCGTACACGGACGTAGTCCTGACCGGCCCGTGGAAGTGGCTTTCGGACAAACCGCTGTTCGAGTCGGTCATCGAGTCACGGGTGGCGATGGTGTGCGCGCCGGTGCTCGGGATCCTGGTGGCACTGGCGGTGGACCGGCTCGCGGGGGAGTCCGAGGAAGGGGCGCCGCGTCCGCTGGTGTGGCGGGTGGCGGGCCTGGTGGCGGTCTGGGCGGCGCTCCTCCCGATCGTCCCGACGCCCTATCCGGTGTACGAACGCGCCGAGATCCCGCCGTTCATCGCCGACGGCACCTACCGGCAGTACCTGGGCGAGGGCGAGACGGTCGTCCCGGTCCCGCTCCCCGACCCCGGCGGGGCGCAGGCGCTGCACTGGCAGTCGGCCACCGGCCTGGGCTTCTCCGTCCCCGGCGGCTACTTCAACGGCCCCTGGGGCCCGGACCGCGTCGGCATCTACGGGGCGTCCCCGCGCCACACCTCCAACCTGCTGCGCGACGTCCGCTGGCAGGGGCACATCCCGGTCACCATCGGCCCCGCGTGGCGGGCGCAGGCCCGCGCCGACCTCGCGTTCTGGCGGGCGGGCGTGGTCGTGCTGCCGCCCGGCCCGAACGAGGACGTGCTCCAGGAAGCCGTGACGAAACTGTTGGGCGGCGCGGGGAAGCGTATCGGCGGCGCATGGGTATGGGATGTGCACCCGACGCACTGACTGTGCGCCGGGTGCGGGGAGCACTACGCTGTGCCGTCCACCGAAGCGAGAGCGAGCGTCCGTTGGCCTGTGACCTGTGGCTGGTTCCCCTTGTCGACGTGCTGTGCCACAGCCCCGACAACCCCTTCGCCGAGGAGATCGCGGCGTACGACAAGGCGCTGAACGAGGCCGGCCTGCCCAGCGTCCCGGTCTTCGCCTACATGCCGGGCCTGTCCGGCGACGTGGCGCCGGTCGCCGGGTTCGACTACGACGCGCTGCACTTCCTGCGGCGCGCGTACCTGCTCCAGCTGTGCGGGCTCGCGGTGACGCCGGTGGACGAACTGGGCGGGGACTACGAGCAGTTGCTGGAGATGTTCGAGTCGACGGCGCAGGAGTCGCACCTGGTGTGGCACTACGACCACGCGGGGGCGTACGTCCCGGTGGACTTCGCCGCACCGCTCTCCAACGAGGAACTGCTCGCGGGCGGCGGCCCCCTGGGCTCGTCCCAGGGCCTGCTGCGGGAGCTGGAGTTCGTGGCCCCGGCGATCGGCATCGACCCGTCGAACCCCCCGGCGGCCCCGCGCCCGCCGGAGCGCCCGACGTCACTGGAGGAACCGGCGGCGGGCCCGACGGTCCCGGACGACAGCCCGTTCGCGAGGGAGCGGCACGTGTGGCTGGGGCTGCACGCGGCGGCGACGAGGAGCCTGGGCCAGGGTTCGATGATCATCTTCAGCTGAGCCGACGGGGCCGACAGAGCCGACGGGGGACGGTCCCTCGCGGGGCGCCTGGTGGCCAACTGGAGGTCATCTGGGGGAGATAGGACGGGAGGCATGCCTCCCACACCCCCTTCCCAGACCTCCCGGACTCCTGAGGTGTCTACCCCTCCCGCCCCTTCCACGTACGCGGACGTGAAGGGCTGGTTCTTCCCGGCGGACCAGCTGCTGTTCGACTGGTTCCTGGCCAGGCAGGAGACCGGGGACCTGCTGGAGATGGGCGCCTACCTGGGCAAGAGCGCCATCTTCATGGGTGAACGGCTGCGCGAGGGCGAGCGGTTCACGGTGTGCGACCTCTTCGACTCGCCGGCGCCGGACGCGTCGAACGACGAGGAGATGAACCGCTCGTACGCGACGCTGACGCGGCGGGCGTTCGAGACGAACTACCGGGCGTTCCACGCGTCGCTGCCCCGGATCGTCCAGGCCCCGACGTCGGTGGTGGTGTCGGAGGTGGACCCCGGGAGCTGCCGCTTCGTACACGTGGACGCGTCGCACCTGTACGAGCACGTGGACACGGACGTCGACTCGGCGCGGACGCTGCTGGCGCCGGACGGGATCGTGGCCTTCGACGACTTCAGGGCGGAGCACTGCCCGGGGGTGGCGGCGGCGGTGTGGGGCGCGGTGGCGTCGAAGGGACTGCGCCCGATCTGCATCACGGGGACCAAGTTCTACGGCACCTGGTCGGACCCGTCCCCGTGGACGGGGGGCCTGCTGGACTGGCTGAAGGACAGGAAGGACCTGTGGCACGGGGTGGAGGAGGTGGCGGGGGGCCCGCTGATCCGCATCAACGGCAAGAACGCGGAACCCCCGGGGCTGCCGGAGGTGCGGAGGAGGTCGAGGTGGAGGCGGGGGAGGTAGGGGGATAGGGAGGGCGAGGACTGTCGGGCGGGCCGCCGCCCGGGGAACCCAGGGGGTGCAGGGGCGCAGCCCCGCGGGGGGTCCCGTGAGGCCCCGGGCTGTCGGACGCCGCCCGGCCCGGGGGACCCAGGGGGTGCAGGGGCGCAGCCCCGCGTACGGGGGGCGAAGCCCCCGTGAGGCCCCGAGCCTGTCGGATGCCGCCCCGCCCGGCGGCCCCAGGGGGTGCAGGGGCGCAGCCCCGCGGGGGGTCCCGTGAGGCCCCGGGCTGTCGGATGCCGCCCGGCCCGAGGGACCCAGGGGGTGCAGGGGCGCAGCCCCGCGGGGGGTCCGGGGGCGAAGCCCCCGTAAAACCTTCCCCCTTCTACCGCCGGAGGCTTTCGGGAAGGGGCGGGGAGGGGACCCTCAAGGCCCGCACCCCGTGCGCCGGACCCAGCAGACGGGCGCCGCCCCCGTGGCCCAAGGCCCGCACCCCGTGCACCAGGCCCAACGGACGGACCCGGGCCCGGACCCGTACCGCCACGCCCAACGGACGGGCACCGGGCCCCGTGGCCCGGGCCACAGGCGCGGCGGAACGATTGTTCAGCGCGGCTCCGGCGGCCGCTGCCGCGGCATGTTGGGCCGCGTCCCCGGCGGCAACGGGAAGCGACTCGGATGCGGCAACGGCTCCGGCCGACACCCCCCACCCCCCACCGACTGCATCACCAACGGCGCCGGCCCCGACCGGAACTCCACCATCCAGTCCGCCGTCTCCGCCCGCACCAGCTCCGTCACGTCCTCCGAGAACCTCCGCAGCACCCCCAGGCACCGCTCCGCCGCCTCGCTCGCCGTCCCGTCGGTCGGGCCGAGCACCTCGCGGATGGACTCCGAGGCCCAGTCGAACTGCAGCGACTGCAGCCTCCGCTGCACCGCCTGCGCCGTCGCCACGTCCCGCATCCACCCGGAGGTCAGCCCGAAGTACCGGTCGCACCCCACGCACGCCGCGCCCAGGAGCAGCAGCAGGTACCCCCAGCCCGCCGCCCCGCCGGCCACCCCGGCGATCCCGGTCAGGTCGAGCAGCGGCAGCGCCGCGCCGGCGACCACGCCGACCGCGGTCCCGGCCCGCAGCGCGCGGGCCGCCCGGCGCTTCCACACCCGGTCCGACAGGTACCACTCGGCCGTCCGCAGCGCGGTGCCCTCCACCCAGCGGTACAGCTCGTCCAGGCGCTCCGCGGGCTCACCCCAGTCGCCCAGGGGGAACGGCCGGCCGGTCAGGTCGCGCAGCGGAGGCTGCTGCCACGCGTCCCCCTCCTCCCGGGCCGGGCCCCCGGGCTGCATCTCCGGCTGGCTCATCCGGGGCACTCCTCTGCGCTCTGCGTGAGTAGGGACGTAAGTAGGGACGCGTACAGGTAGGGACGCGTACGAGCAGGGACGTACAAGCAAGTCGTACAAGCAAGTCGTACAAGCAAGACGTACAAACAAGACGTGCAAGCAAGGGGCCCAGGAACAGCCCCCGCGGCACCCCCGCTGTGACGCCTGGTGCCCGCGTCACGTACCGGTGCGGATACCTTCCTACCGCCGAATGGTGGGGCGTGTGCCAGAAATCCCGGTATTTCCCCCCACAAGGGGGGCGTGATCAGGTAAGGGAGCCGCCCCTCTCTCACTCGAAAGAGTTGGTCTCACTGAGGCGGGGCACACCGCCCGGGGAGCACGTAGGCTCGGCCGTACCAGAACAGCCGATCAGAACGACCTCAGACGACCTCAGGAGTGACCGTGATCCCCGGTGGTGGCCAGCCCAACATGCAGCAGCTGCTCCAGCAGGCCCAGAAGATGCAGCAGGACCTCGCCCGGGCCCAGGAAGAGCTGGCGCAGACCGAGGTCGAGGGCCAGGCGGGCGGCGGTCTGGTCAAGGCGACCGTGACCGGCTCCGGCGAGCTGCGCAACCTGGTCATCGACCCCAAGGCGGTCGACCCCGAGGACACCGAGACCTTGGCCGACCTGGTGGTCGCCGCGGTCCAGGCGGCCAACGAGAACGCCCAGGCGCTCCAGCAGCAGAAGCTCGGCCCGCTGGCGCAGGGCCTCGGCGGCGGTGGCGGGATCCCCGGCCTGCCGTTCTGAGCCCGGCCCCACTACCGTACGTACCACCGCACCGCCCCAGCAGGAACCAGCAGGACCCAGCAGAACCCCAGCAGGACCTAGAGCGAGACTCAGAGCAGAGCCCAGAGAGGCGTTCCGTTGTACGAAGGCGTGGTCCAGGACCTCATCGACGAGCTCGGCAGGCTGCCCGGCGTCGGTCCCAAGAGCGCGCAGCGGATCGCCTTCCACATCCTGCAGGCCGAGCCCACCGACGTGCGCCGCCTCGCCCACGCCCTCCTCGAGGTGAAGGACAAGGTCCGCTTCTGCGCGGTCTGCGGCAACGTGGCGCAGCAGGAGCAGTGCAACATCTGCCGCGACCCGCGGCGCGACCTCTCCGTCATCTGCGTCGTGGAGGAGCCCAAGGACGTCGTGGCGATCGAGCGGACCCGCGAGTTCCGGGGGCGCTACCACGTCCTCGGCGGCGCGATCAGCCCGATCGAGGGCGTCGGCCCGGACGACCTGCGCATCCGTGAGCTGCTCGCCCGCCTCGCGGACGGCACGGTCACCGAGCTGATCCTGGCGACCGACCCCAATCTGGAGGGCGAGGCCACGGCCACGTACCTCGCCCGCATGATCAAGCCGATGGGCCTCAAGGTCACCCGTCTGGCCAGCGGCCTCCCCGTCGGCGGCGACCTGGAGTACGCCGACGAGGTGACCCTGGGACGGGCCTTCGAGGGGCGGAGGCTGCTAGATGTATGACGACGACAGGGCCCGCGCGCTCTAAGGAGGCCGCCTCGATGTCCGACGCCACCCCGCACTCCGTCGCCCCGGACCCCGATGACTTCGCGGTCCAGATCGCGGACTCCATCGAGAGCTTCATCGTGGCCACCATGGAAGTGGCCAAGGGCGACGAGCCCGACAGCGCCGTGCCGTTCCTCCTCCTGGAGGTCTCGCAGCTGCTGCTCGCGGGCGGCCGCCTGGGCGCGCACGAGGACATCCTCCCCGAGGAGCGCTACGAGCCGGACACGGGTCCCGACCTGGACGTGGACGAGCTGCGCGAGCGGTTCGCCGTGATGCTCGACCCGGTCGACGTCTTCTCCGAGGTCTTCGACCCGTACGAGCCCCGCAAGGCCCCCGTGGCCTGCCGGATCTCCGACAACCTGGCCGACATCGTCACCGACCTGCGGCACGGCCTGGCCCACTACCGCGCGGGCCGCACCACCGAGGCCCTGTGGTGGTGGCAGTTCTCCTACTTCTCCAACTGGGGCCCCACCGCCTCCGCCACCCTGCGCGCCCTGCAGTCCCTGGTCGCCCACGTCCGCCTCGACCAGCCGCTCGACGCGCTGGACGGCCTGGACACCGACGAGGACCTGGCCGAGGACGCGCTCGCCGAGGAGGCGGGGCGCGTGATGGCCGAGGAGATCGCCGGGCCGCTGGGGCTGCGGACGGTCCAGTAGCGGTCCTTGCCCCTGCGGCCTCCCCTTCTTCGGTCCTTCCTGCTCCTTCGCGCCCGTCCGTGACGTGGACCACGTTCCGGATATCCCCGGCGGGGCGGGGCAGGGACGTGTTCGGGCGGCCCCGGAGCCGTACCCCTTGATCACTGGGTGAGCGGGACATCTCACGATGTGACCGGGGGGAGGCGTTTCCGGGCCGCTCGTTAGACTGAGCCGACCGCAGTAATGGACTGAGCGAGGAGCGCACGTGGGCCTTGTCGTGCAGAAGTACGGAGGCTCCTCCGTTGCCGATGCCGAGGGCATCAAGCGCGTCGCCAAGCGGATCGTGGAAGCCAAGAAGAACGGCCACCAGGTGGTCGTCGTGGTTTCCGCGATGGGCGACACGACGGACGAGTTGATCGATCTCGCCGAGCAGGTATCCCCGATGCCGACCGGCCGGGAATTCGACATGCTGCTCACGGCGGGTGAGCGCATCTCCATGGCGCTGCTCGCCATGGCGATCAAGAACCTCGGGCACAAAGCCCAGTCCTTCACGGGCAGCCAGGCCGGTGTGATCACCGACTCGGTGCACAACAAGGCGCGGATCATCGACGTCACGCCGGGCCGCATCCGGACCGCCCTCGACGAGGGCAACATCGCCATCGTCGCCGGGTTCCAGGGTGTCTCCCAGGACAAGAAGGACATCACCACCCTCGGCCGCGGCGGCTCGGACACCACGGCCGTCGCCCTCGCCGCGGCGCTGGACGCCGAGGTGTGCGAGATCTACACCGACGTGGACGGCGTGTTCACCGCCGACCCGCGCGTGGTGAAGAAGGCGAAGAAGATCGACCGGATCTCCTTCGAGGACATGCTGGAGCTCGCCAGCTCCGGCTCCAAGGTGCTGCTCCACCGGTGCGTCGAGTACGCCCGGCGGTACAACATCCCGATCCACGTCCGGTCGTCCTTCTCCGGACTCCAGGGCACCTGGGTCAGCAACGAGAAGCCCGAAGCGCAAGGGGAACAGCAGGTGGAGCAGGCCATCATCTCGGGCGTCGCCCACGACACCTCCGAGGCGAAGATCACCGTCGTCGGCGTCCCCGACAAGCCGGGCGAGGCCGCGTCCATCTTCCGTACGATCGCCGATGCCGAGATCAACCTCGACATGATCGTGCAGAACGTGTCGGCCGCCGCCACCGGCCTGACCGACATCTCCTTCACGCTCCCCAAGGCCGAGGGCCGCAAGGCCATCGACGCCCTGGAGAAGCAGCGCGCCGTCATCGGCTTCGAGTCCCTGCGCTACGACGACCAGATCGCCAAGATCTCCCTGGTCGGCGCGGGCATGAAGACCAACCCCGGCGTCACCGCGGCCTTCTTCGAGGCGCTCACCGACGCGGGCGTGAACATCGAGCTGATCTCCACCTCGGAGATCCGCATCTCGGTCGTCACCCGCGCCGACGACGTCAACGAGGCGGTCCGCGCCGTCCACACGGCCTTCGGCCTGGACAGCGACACCGACGAGGCCGTGGTCTATGGAGGCACCGGCCGATGACCCGCAAGCCGACGCTCGCGGTCGTCGGAGCGACCGGGGCCGTCGGCGCGGTCATGCTCCAGATCCTCACGCAGCACGCTGACGTCTGGGGCGACATCCGCCTGATCGCCTCGCCGCGCTCGGCCGGCCGCAAGCTGGCCGTGCGCGGCGGGGAGAGCGAGGTCCTCCCGCTCACCGAGGAGGCCCTCGACGGCGTGGACGTCGCGCTCTTCCTGGCGCCGGCCGAGGTCGCCGCCCAGTGGGCGCCGGTCGCCGCCGCCAAGGGCGCGGTGGTCGTGGACAACTCCGCCGCGTTCCGGGCCGACCCGGACGTGCCGCTGGTCGTCCCCGAGATCAACCGCCCCGCCGTACGGGTCCGCCCGCGCGGCATCGTCGCCAGCCCCGGCTGCAGCACCCTGGCCCTGATCGTGGCCGTGGGCGCCCTGCACGCCGAGTTCGGCGTCACCGAGCTGGTCGTCAACGCCTGCCAGGCCGCCAGCGGCGCCGGGACCGAGGGCGTCGCCGCCCTGCGCTCCCAGCTCGCCCTGGTCGCCGGCACCGAACTGGGCACCAAGCCCGGCGACGTACGCCGCGCCGTCGGCGACGACACCGGCCCCTTCCCCGCCCCGCTCGCGCTCAACGTGGTGCCGTGGTCGGGCGAGGTGTGCGAGGACGGCTGGTCCTCCGAGGAGCTGCGGCTGCGCGCCGAGACCCGCAAGGTGCTCGACCTGCCCGCGCTGCGGGTCTCCGCCACCTGCGTCCGCGTCCCGGTCGTCACCGCCCACTCCCTGTCGGTGCACGCCCGCTTCGAGAACCCGGTCACCGTGGCGCGCGCCCACGAGATCCTGGCGACCTCGCCGGGCGTCGTCCTGTACGACGACCCCGAGTCGCGGGACTTCCCCACGCCCGCCGACGTGGTCGGCACCGATCCGACCTGGGTCGGGCGGGTGCGCCGCTCGCTGGACGACGAGCACGGCCTGGAGCTCTTCGTGTGCGGGGACAACCTGCGCAAGGGCGCGGCGCTGAACACGGCGCAGATCGCGGAAGCGGTGGCGGCGGAACTGGCGCTGTCGTCCTGACCCTGTTGGGCCTCGCGGTCCTGACCCTCTTGACCTTTTTGGAAGGGCTTGCGCCCGTGCGGGAACGGCCGGGAACGGCTTCCGCTCGTGAAGGTTTCCGTCGCCATCCCGGGACTTTTGCTGACACGTGTAGGGTCTTTTGCCCCAAGGGTTCCGAAGATCCCGTGAATCCGTCCGGAAATCGTGAACGCGTGATCGTTTCACTTTGTAGGATCTGTGAACACCCTGTGAGCAAGCACCTGGTCTGGGCGCCTTGTCCTGCGGTGTTGCATGTTCGACGATGTTTGTCCCCCTCTCTGCAACCGGTAGTTGGGCGGGGAGCGTCTATGCGGTCGCCCCTTCACGGTGCCGCGAGAAAAGGGCATTGGGGAAGAGCGAGTACGCATGAGGGCAATCGGGGCACCGTCAAAAGCGGTGGCGTACGCGTACAACCCTGACGGGGGGAAGCGTGTCCAACTGGCGTGGCAGCAGAGGTTCTCGACATCGCAGCGGTGGTCCCGCTCCGCGGCACGGCCGTGGTCCCGGTCCGCGGCGCTTCCGTGCGCCCGCTCCGGCGGCCCCGCCCGTCCGGCGGAATGCCGGTGATCGCGCCCATGCCCACCGCACGGCCCAGCCGGATACCGTCCCCCCGCGAGGGTGCTGACGACGTCATGGCTGCGGGCACCACCGTCGACCACCTCACCGAGACCTACCGCGCGCACTACCGCTCGCTGCTGGGCCTGGCCGCCCTGCTCCTCGACGACACCGCCTCCTGCGAGGACGTCGTGCAGGAGGCCTTCATCCGCGTCCACTCCGCCCGCAACCGGGTCCGCGAGCCCGAGAAGACCCTGGCGTACCTGCGCCAGACCGTCGTCAACCTCTCCCGCTCCGCGCTGCGTCGGCGCATCCTCGGGCTGAAGCTCCTGTCCAAGCCGATGCCCGACATGGCCAGCGCCGAGGAGGGTGCGTACGACCAGCTGGAGCGGGACGCGCTGATCAAGGCGATGCGCGGCCTCCAGCGCCGCCAGCGCGAGGTGCTGGTCCTGCGGTACTTCGCCGACATGACGGAGGCCCAGGTCGCCGAGACGCTGGGCATATCCCTGGGCTCGGTGAAGGCGTACGGCTCGCGTGGCATCGCGGCGCTGCGCGTCGCCATGGAGGCCACGGCATGACGGACCGCGGGAAACGCTTCGAGCAGCACGGGCCGGACGGGCCGTTTGACGACCGGACTGGGAACGAGATGCTGAACAACGGCCCGCACGACGGACGGGGCAAGGGACCGGCCAACGGACCGGATCACGGGCCGGGCCACAGGGCTGACCACGGACCGGGCTACGGACCGGGCCACGGATCGGGTCACCGACCGGGCTACGGGCCGGGCTACGGATCGGCCACCGGGGCTGGCCACGGACCGGGCCACGGACCGGACCACGGGGCTGACCACGAGTCGGGCCACGGGGCTGATCGCGGGGCCGGCCCCCTCGGCCCGGACGAACAGGCCCTGCGCCGGCTCCTCCAGGGCGCCGTCCAGGACCTGGAGCCCTCCGAGCAGGCCCTGGACCACCTGCGCCGGGCGATCCCCACCCGCCGCGCCCGCAAGCGCCAGGCGCTCGTCGGCGTGGCCGCGGCGGCCCTGCTCGTCGGCACCGCGGTGCCGGCCTTCGTCCACGTGGCGACCTCCTCGGACTCCGCCGACGCCCGGGCGGTCAAGGCCGGGCACGGCGAGGACGCCCAGGACGGCACCGGCGCCGAGACCGGCTCCGAGGGCGGCGAGAGGGGCCACGACCGGCCCTCGGGCGACCCCGGCACCGGCCCGGTCCGGCCCGATGGCACCCGCTCCCCGCAGGAGTCCGCGACCGGCACGGCCGGGACCGCGACCGGCGGCACCGGAGCCGTACCGCCGAACACCGTGCCCGTGACCTCGCCCACCTGCGAGCCCGGCCAGCTGGGCGTGAAGTCCGCCCAGACCGACAAGCCGGACGCCCAGGGCCGGGTGTACGGCACCTTTCGGATCTCCAACGTGTCCGGCAAGGACTGCGCCGTGTCCGGCGCCGGAACCGTCGGCTTCCAGGTCGCCGGCGCCGCGAACGCCTCGAAGATCAACGTGGTCGAGCACACCGCGGGCGACGCCGCCAGCGGCCTGCCCGACCCATCCAGCGAGTCCCGCCAGCTGCTGCTGAAGCCCTCCACGGCGTACGAGGTGAAGTTCGCCTGGGTCCCCACGGAGACCTGTCCCACGCCGCAGTCCCCGGACCCGAGCACCCCGGCCGAGACCGGCGGCACCACCAGCGGCTCCACCGGATCGGGCAGCGACACCGCCCCGAACACCCAGACCCAGCTGGACTCCGCGGACGGCGGCGGCCCGGCGGAGGGCAGCGTGTCGGTCACGCACACGGCCGAGCCCGGCGCCCCCTCGGCGGAAGCCACCATCCCGAACGCCTGCGCGGGCACCATCTACCGCACGGGCGTCCTGAACGCGGAGTGAGCCCGGCGCCCACCCTGAACGGAGAGTGAGCGCGGCGCAAGCATGGCGCCCCGGATCGGAAGTGACCCCCGGCCGGCGTGCGCACCGGCCCCGGGTAGCCCCGGGTAGCCCCGGCGGCTTCGGCCCTGTCGGCTTCGGCCCGCCCTGTCGGCTCCGGGCGCGGCACCCGCGACCCCGGCGCACCGCCCTACGCGGCCTCGCTGATCCCCAGCCGGGCGTCCCTGGCGGCCTCGCGCTCCCGCCGCAGCAGCCTGAACCACATGAAGAGCACGAACCCGGCGAACACGAACCACTCCCCGGTGTACCCCAGGTTCTGGAACGCCTTCAGGTCGAGCCCCGTCCCCTGCGGCGCCGCCGCCGGCACGGCCACCAGACCCCCGGACGCCTTCTCCAGAGTGATCCACGCGTCGTAGACGTCCACGCCCTGCGGCACCAGGTTGACCAGCGACGCGGCACTGATCATCCCGAGCTGCCCCTGGGGCAGCCCGCCCGCGGTGCGCACGCCCTTGGTACCCGAGTTCTCCGAGGCCTGCAGCGCACCGGTCACGGTGACCCGCCCGCCCGGAGCCGCGGGCGCCTTGCCACCCGCCGGGAGCCAGCCCCGTACGACCGGAAGCGTCCTGCCGCCGTCCGTCCTGAGCAGCGTCAGCACGTACGACCCGGTCCTGCCGTCCAGCTCGCGGTCCGGGACGAGGAACTGCTCCCCGTACGTCCCCGAGGCCGTGGCCGGACGGCCCGAGGTCTTCTGGTCGACGGGCAACAGCTCGTCCAGCGGTGCGGCGGCCCGGTCACCGGGCGCGGGCTCCTTCTCGGCGGCCTGGTGCGTCTCCACCCGGTCCTCGAACTTCCCGAGCTGCCAGGTCCCCATGAAGACGCAGAACGGGATGGCGAGCAGCACGAAGACGTTGATCCCCCACCAACGGGGCGTCAGCATGAACCGGTACACCCCACCAAGGTACGGAACCCACCCCCCGCCCCCCGCGCCGCCCCCCGCTTCCCACCCCCACCCCCGCCTCCGGCCCCCCGCCTCCTCCGCCCCGCCCCTCCCCGGCGCCGCTCTCCCGGGCCCCGCCCCTCCTCCTGATCCTGGTCGTCCTCGCCCCCCGGATCCCGGCCCCCCGACCCCGGCCTCACCCGATTCCGACCCCGGCCCCTCCGATCCCGGCTCCCCGACCCCGGCCCCCCGATCCCGATGCCGACCCCGGCTCCCCTACTGCCGGCCCTCCCCTCCCTCCGGTCCCTGCGGCAGCCCCAGGTGCCGGATCGTGAAGTCCAGCTCCAGGCGGACCTGCTTGATCCGCTCGTCGACCACCAGCGACCCGTGCCCCGCGTCGTACCGGTACACCTCGTGCACCGCCCCGCGTGCCGCCAGCCGGTCCACGTAGTTCTCCACCTGCTGGATCGGGCAGCGCGGGTCGTTCACCCCGGCCGAGATGTACACCGGCGCCTTCACCCGGTCCACGTACGTCAGCGGGGACGAGGCCGCGTACCGCTCCGGGACCTCCTCCGGCGTCCCGCCGAGCAGCGTGCGGTCCATCGCCTTCAGCGCCTCCATCTCGTCGTGGTACGCGGTCACGTAGTCCGCGACCGGCACCGCCGCGAGCCCCAGCGCCCACGCCTCCGGCTGCGTGCCGAGCCCCAGCAGCGTCAGGTACCCGCCCCACGAGCCCCCGGCCAGCACCAGCCGCTCCGGGTCGGCGAGCCCGGAGGCCACCGCCCACTCGCGCACCGCCGCGATGTCTTCCAGCTCGATCAGCCCGACCCGGTGCTTCAGCGCGTCCGTCCAGGCCCGTCCGTACCCCGTCGACCCCCGGTAGTTCACCCGCACCACCGCGAACCCGTGGTCCACCCAGGCGGCCGTCCCCGCCACGAACTCGTCACTGTCGTGCCAGGTCGGCCCCCCGTGGATCTCGAACACCGTCGGCAGCGGCCCCGCGCTCCCCGCCGGGCGCTGCACCAGCGCGTGCACGCGGCCCCCGGGCCCCTCGACCCAGACGTCCTCCACCGGCACCGACTCGGGCGCCCGCGGCCCCGGCGCCCGCAGCACCACCCCGCCGGCCGTGGACCGCACCGAGGAGGGCACCGCCGCCGACGACCACAGGTACTCCACGGCCCCGTCCGGCCGTGCCGTCGCCCCGCCCACCGACCCCGCGGGTGTCTCGATGCGCTCCAGCGCGCCCGCCGCCAGGTCGTACCGCCACAGCTCGCCGCGGGCCTCGTACTCATGCCCCACCAGCAGTCCGGACGCGTCCGGGAACCAGTCGGCGCTCACGTCGCCCGGCAGCTCGATCGCGAGGTCCCGCTGCTCGCCCGTGGCCACGTCCCAGAGCAGCGGCTCCCAGCGCCCCCGCCGCTGGTGCCCGACGAGCAGCCGGGTGTCGCCCGCCACGGGGGCGAAGCCCAGCACCTCCAGGCCCAGCTCGTGCGTACCGCCCTCGGTGTCGTCGAGCTCGGCCACCACCGAGCCGTCCGGGCGCACCACGCGGATCGCCGAGTGCATGGCGTCCCCGTGCTCGGTGTGCTCGATCGCGATCAGCGAACCGTCGTACGAGAGGTCCCCGACGTGCGCCGACTCCCGGTGCCGGTAGATCTCCACGGGCGCGGCCCCGCCGGGCGCCGCCACGTGCACGGTGGTGCCGTCCTCGTCCGTGGAGCGCCCCACCACGGCCGTCCCGTCCCGGCCCAGCGCGAGCCCCGCGGAGTAGGAGGGCTCCAGGCCCGGCACCGCGGGCTCGTCGGGGCCCCCGCCGAAGGGCTGGCGCATCCAGGTGCCGAACTCGTCCCCGTCGGTGTCGGAGAACCACCAGATCCAGGCGCCGTCGGGCGTGAGCGTCCCGTCGGTCGTGCCGTTGGGCCGGTCCGTGGCCTGGCGCTGCCCACCTCCGGCCCGGTCCCATGCGTACAGCTCGTACGTCCCCGTCGCGTTCGACACGAACAGCGAGCGCTCGGGCGCGTCGTCGGCCCACTCGGGCAGCGAGACCCGGGCGGCCCGGAAGCGCTGCTCCCACGCGGGGGAGGAGGGGGACGCGGCCGGGGAGCCGGGGGATCCGGGGGAGGTGACGGGGGTGGGCGTGGGACCTGCGGTGCTCTCAGTCATGGCCCCATGATGCGCCGGTCGGAGGACATCCCGCCGAAGTCGTCCGCAGCCTGTGGAAAACTCCGGGCGCGGGCCGGAAGAAGGAGCCCTTCGGGCCTGTGTTCCCGGGGTTTTCGGGAGCTTCGCTCCAGTACTACTAATCGCTCACTGCTGATCGCCGCCGGCCCCCGGACCCCCAGGCGTCTCCGGCATCCCGGACCCGCTCCCCGACCCGGTCCCCATCTCCATCCCCGCCCCCACCCCCGACCCCGACCCCATCTCCATCCCCGCCCCCGTCACCCGTATCACCGCGTGCCCGCCCGCCAGGTCGACGGTCGAGTGGCGCGGCGGGGCGCCGTCGTCCTCGTCGTCGCGCATGACGAGCGCGCTCTGCCGCTGCTTCAGCTCGTTCTGCTTGCCCTGCGAGAAGGTCGCGTGCAGCTGCTCGAAGCCGGTCGCCGACACCTGGCCGCGTCGCTTGCCGCGCCCTGTCGCCCGCAGGATCTGGTCCGCGAAGGCGATGCCGACCAGGAGCAGGACGAGACCGGGGAGAGTCATGAATACGGCGTATCCCATGGGGCCAGTCTCCGGGATGCCGAGCGCGGGCGGCAGGGGGAGAGTGGAGGGAAGCACGTCCGCCGGACGCCCCAGAAGGAGTTGATCATGGCGAAGCAGGCGCACGATCCCCGGGAGAACGACGAGCGCGCGAGGAACGCCGCAGCTCAGGCTCGTGCCAGGGAGGCCATCAGGAACATCCACTCGGTGTCGGCGAAGACCCGGGGCATGCAGCAGAAGGCGCAGGCCAAGCGCGGCTGACCCGGCCTCACGCAGGCGCAAGCGCGGCTGACCCCGTCCTCACACGGTAGCGGGGCGGGGCTGGGACCGAACTCCTCGGTCCCAGCCCCTGTCAGACCCCAGCGAGCCTGCGCGTCACGCGATGACGGCGATCAACTGTCGATCTCCACACGCCCGTTGACGCTCCCATCGGCGCCCTTGGCCGGCCCAGCGGAGCCAGCCGGTCCAGCGGAGCCGACGCGCCCCGCCCCCACCCCCTTCAACATCTCGGCCAGATCGATCCCGGTGGCCGAGCTGAGCAGCTCCATGCCCTGCGCGACGTTGTCGGTCACGGTGCGGGCGAGCTGCCCGGCGCCGTCCGTGGAGATGACGGTCATCTTGTCCACGGCCGCCAGCGGCTCCGACGCCTTGCCGACGACCTGCGGCAGGACCTCGATCAGCATCTGCAGCACGGCGGCGTCGCCGTAACGCTCGTACGCGTCCGCCTTCTTCTGCATCGCCTCGGCCTCGGCGGCACCCTGCGCGGCGATCGAGGAGGCCTCCGCCTCACCCTCCAGGCGCACGGCCTCGGCGATCAGCGCACGCCGGGCGCGCTCGGCCTCACCGCGCTTCTGGCCCTCGATGGCCTCCGCCTCGGCCAGCGCGGAACGCCGCTGCTTCTCGCCCTCACCCGTCAGCCGCGAGCGCTCGGCCTCGGCCTGCGCGGCGGCGATCCCGGCGGCACGGTCGGCCTCGGCCTGCTTGACGCGGGCGACGCGCTTGGCCTCGGCCTCCTGCTCGGCCTGGTACCGGGCGGCGTCGGCGGGCTTGCGGACCTCGGTGTCCAACTGCCGGTCCTTCAGGGCGGCCTGACGGCTCGCCACCTTCTCCTGCTCGGTGAGGATCTGCTGCTGGCGGTCGGCCTCGGCGAGCGGGCCCGCGGCGTTCGCCTGGGCGGCGGCCGCGTCGGTCTCGGCCTTGATCTCGGCCTGCTTCAGGTACAGCGTCCGCTGCGCGACCGCGATCTCCTCCTCGGCCTTCAGCCGCGCCTGCTCGGCGGCCCGCCGGGCCACGGCCTCGGCGATGTCGGCCTCCTGCTTGGCGCGGGCGGCCTCGGGCCGGCCCAGGTCCTCCAGGTAGGAGCCCTCGGTGGTGATGTCCTGGATCTGGAACGCGTCGAGCACGAGCCCCTGCCCCGACAGGCTGGCCTCGGCCTCCTCCGCGACCTGCCCGGCGAAGGCGGCGCGGTCGCGGATGATGTCCTCCACCGACATGCGGCCCACGATGGAGCGCAGGGCGCCGGAGAGCACTTCCTGGGTGAACCCGACGATCCCGTTCTGCTGCATGAGGAAGCGCTGCGCGGCGGCCCGTATCGAGTCCTCCGTACCGCCGACCTTGACGATGGCGACGCCTTCGAGGTGCGCCTTCACACCGCGCAGCGTCACGGCGCCGCGCACGGCGACGGGGATGTGCCGCGAGGACAGGTCGAGGGTGAACTTCTGCTGCACGAACGGGACGACGAAGACGCCGCCGCCGACCACGACCTTCTGCCCGCTGTTGTCGGTGAAGACGCGCCCGGTCTCGGGATCGGTGGACTTCTTGCCGCGCCGCCCGGTGATGATGAAGGCCTCGCTGGGACCCGCGACCTTGTAGCGGGAGATGACGACGAGGGCGATCAGTACGACGAGGACGACGATGCCCACCACGGAGGTGAGGACTGGGCTCATGGGAACTCCCTTGAGTCGGGACGTGCGGAACTGCGGAAGTACGGAAGTACGGGGCTACGGAAAGCTCAGCGCTGAAGCTCAACGTTCAACGCTCAGGACCCAACGCTCACTGCTCAACACTCAACACTCAACGCTCAGCGCTCGACGGCCCGGACGAGGACGGAGGTGGCTGAGAGGGACGCCTCGACCCACACGTCGGCGCCGCGTTCGAGCGGTACGGAGGACCGGGCGGCGAACTTGGTGCGCTGCCCGCCGAGTCGGAGGAGGACCTCGCCGTACCCGTCGACCGGGATGCCGGTGACGACGGTGCCGGAGCTGCCGACGAGGTCGTCGCCGCGCGGGGCGACGGAGGAGCGGTCGCGCATCAGGGCGCGGCTGAAGCGCCAGGCGGCCCACCCCGCGCCGGTGCCGGCGACGGCACCGACGCCGGTCGCGGCGAGGGGCCCGAGTCCTGTCGAGCCGAGCGTGATCGCTCCGGCGAACCCGAGCATGGAGGTGAACCCGGCGACGACGGGCAGGGAGAGGAGCCCGTCGACCCCGGCGGAGATCCCCCCGAGAACTCCGCCGAGCACGCCTTCGAGGGCCCCCTCCAGCAGCCCGTCGAGGATCAACGAGAGGAGGAGCAGGACGAGTCCGACGATGCCGAGACCGAGAAACCAGGCCACCTGCGCTACCTCCCCCGTAACTCGCTGATCCCCGGGACGCTTTGATGGTCACACGGGAGGGAGGCGGACCGCATTGCCGGAACCCGGCAATCTTTACGCCCTCTTAACGCACACGCGTACGCACCCCGACGCCCTACCGCCCCCCGCGCCGCCCCTGCCGAACCCGCCCCTCCAACTCCGCCTCCAGTCCGTCCAGCAGCCGCTGGAGCCCGAAGGAGAAGGCCCCGTCGGGCCCGTCGGCGTACCCGATGGAGGGCCCGTCGAGCCGCTCGCGCAGCCGGGGGTGGCGCTCGGCGATCTCGCGGGCCTTGTCCATGGTCGCGGCGAACTGCGCCTCGGAGTCACCACCGTCCCGCCCGAGACGCCGGGTGAGGGAGGCGGTGGCGGAGGCGCCGAGGGCGTTCCCGAGTACGTACGTGAAGACGGCCGCGGCCGCCTGGTCGGCGCCGCCCCCGTCGAACCCGGCGGCTTCGTAGACGCCCAGGACGTGATCGTCGTGGCGCGCCTTGCCCTCCCCGTAGAACAGGTGCGAGGCGAGCGCCTGCACGAGCCAGGGGTGGCGCTGGAACATGGCGTACAGCTCCTCGGCCATGGAGGCCGCGGCGGCCCGCCACCCGACCACGCCCGGATCGGGCAGCGCGATCTCGCCCCAGACCTGGTCACCGGCGAGCAGGACGAGGTTGTCCTTGTTCTTCACGTGCCAGTACACGGCGGTGGCGGCGGAGTCGAGCCGCTTCCCCAGCGCCCGCATGTTGAGCCCTTCGAGCCCTTCGTCGTCGAGCAGCTCGATGGCGGTGCGGACGATCTGTTCCCGGGTGAGCGTGTCGCGCGGCATGGAGGGCACGATAACGACGACACCCACACTTGCACAACGTTCAAGGACTCTCAGGGGAGCCCCCGGAACACGACAAAGGGCCGATCGCAAGCAAGCGATCGACCCTTTGACCAGCTGTCGGGGTGGCGGGATTTGAACCCACGACCTCTTCGTCCCGAACGCGATCTAGGGCCCTCTAGGCTGGTTACACACCCTGCGAGCCGCCTGTTCACCGTGCGGGCGCGTCCGTTGGAGTCCACGGCCGTACGGTGGGGGCTGCTGCGTTTGGCCCCCCGTTTGGCCCCCGGAGAGACCAGGGAAGCGCAGATCAGGGCCTACGAAGAGCCCATGGCGTCGGCCACCGAGGACATGGCTGTGATGACTACGTCGGCGCCCGCATCGCCTAGCGCACGTTCCTTGCCCGGCTTGTTCGCGAAGCCGATCGACCGCCCGCCGGTCGCCTTCGCGGCCTCCACGTCTGTCACGGAGTCCCCGATCAGGGTGCAGTCGTGCGTGTGGGTCTTCACCTCGCTGGCGGCCTTCAGTAGCGAGTGAGGGTCGGGCTTCATGAGGTCGGGCCAGTACGGGGCCCGCCCGACAACGACATCGACGAGATGCCGGAGTCCGTGAAGCATCAGGAACGCCCGGACGCACGCAGTCGAGTTGTTGCTGACGATGGCGACCTTCCGGCCGGAGGCGCGGGCCGCCTCCAGCGCGGCGACGGCACCCGGAATCGGCGGGCCCGCTAGCCGGACGGCTGTTACCTCAGCCTTGGTCAGCTCCTCCTCGATCGCCCGCAAGGCGGATTCACCGCCCTGCGGGGACAGTCGCAGGATCTCCATTGGGTCATCCGTGCCGTACGCCTTGCTCCCCAAATCGACGTCGTACGTCGCCAGGGTCTCCGCAAGGTGGCGCGCGACGTCGGGTGCCGGGTGCCCCGCGAACACGTCACACACCGGCCCGTCGAAGTCGAACAGCACCGCTCGGGTGGCGCCGAGCACGGCCGCGAGGGTGTCACTTCCCATCCGGGTCGAAGTCCCTTCCGATGGTCTCCCACACGCTGTCGAACCACATGCGTGCCTGCGCTACCTGCTGGGCTCCGCTGGACGATTCACCCTCGTTCAACGAGTAGTGGAACAGGGCGGCGTCGGCGCCCACCAGGTCGTAGATCTCTATGGCTTCGCCCTGCGTGACGACCTTGTTCGGCCGGATCGGGTAGTACCCGAAGAACGCGTCTTCCTGGTTGATCACGTAGAGCTTGAAGAACTGCGTGCCACTGTGAACGCGCACGCTCACCTTGGCTTCGCTGACCAGGCCAAGGACGCTGAGTTCGTGCATCGTGTTGGCGATGCTCCGGGTGAAGCTGACCATCATGTCGTGCATCCGGGCCCGAAGCCGTGGATCGTCGGTGCCGTCCTCGCGCCGGACGGGCGCGGCCTGCGGCACCGACATGTCCGGCACCAGGATGCGGATGTTGATGGAGGACGGCGTTAGGCGCCCAATCCGAATCTTGTCGATCGGCTCCTGAAGCGCCCCGTGCAGCGTCTCGCTGGAGAACCCCGCGAAGTCGATCGAGACGTTCGGGCTGGCGAATGCCTGCTCCACGTACGGTCGCAAGCCCGCCGGCCGTTCGGTGCGGTTCCGTACGTACACCCCGCTGCCCTTGCGGGAGACGATCAGCCCTTCGTCCTCCAGCTCGCGTAGCGCCCGCTGGATGGTGGCGCGGGCGAATCCGTACGCCTCCGTGAGTTCCTTCTGTGACGGGATCTTGTCGCCGGGACCCAGCTTCCGGGTCCTGATGGCGGCGCTCAGGCTGCTTGCCACCTGCTCGTACGGCGGCCGGTCGTCGTCCGGGTCCAGGGGTTCAGGCGTGAACGTCATGCCGTCGATGCTACGGCCTTCTTCCTCGATTGGGACAGCCAAGCTAGTCAGGTGTTGACGTGGCTAGCCAGGATGGCTACGTTATTCCCATCCGAACCGGGCTAGCCAGGTTGGTCAGGTCGCTTCGGTGTGCTGCGCCGCTCCACAAAGGGCCCCGCCAGGGGTCATGAGGCCCCGGGCGACCGGGGGCGAGGGACCCGAACCCCTTGTCAGTTCGGAGGGCTTGAGACCGAAAGGTCACGTCTCCATACGCCTGGGTTCGCACCCGTAGGAGACAGCAGTTCTGCATGACCGCTTCGCGGCGCTTCGGCGTCGCGGCCGGTTGCCTCCTCCGTCCGTCTCGTACGGGCGGGGTTGAGGGGAGCCGGGACCTACCCGCACCGACACGAGGAGCAGGCATGGAGACCCACGAGACGATTCGCTACACCGCTGACGTCGTCGTGATCAACGACGACCGTCACATCCTGTTGATCAAGCGCGGTTGGGCCCCCTTCGACGGGTGCTGGGCCCTGCCGGGCGGGCACGTCGATGCGGGAGAGACGAGCCTGCGGGCCGCAGCTCGGGAGCTGGCCGAGGAGACCGGAGTCAACGTCCGGCCGTGCGACCTGACGTTCTCCGGCCTCTTCGACAGCCCGGATCGCGACCCGCGCGGTCGGTACGTCTCTGCGACGTACACGGTGACCATCGGGTCCGACGTGATGCCCACGGCTGGCGACGACGCCACGGAGGCTCGCTGGTTCTCGCTCGCCGAGCTACCCCCGAACCTCGCGTTCGACCACGCCGACATCGTGATGGCGGCCGTCTACGGCTGACTTGGCTCCGCCTTTTGGCGGCCGGTTGCCTCCCCCGCCCGTCTCGAACGGGCGGGGCTGAGGGGAGCCGGAGTATCCGACTTCAACGGCGCGCGGCCCCGGGTGGCTAGACCCGGGGCCGCTGTTCGAGCCGTCCATCCTGCTAGGGAGAACACGACTCATGAAGCTCATCGCTGCACTTCAGAGCACCGTTACCAATCGGCTGCCCGACATCGAGCCGTCGGCGTTCGAGCTGGACGCGATCGATCGCGAGATGCCCGTCATCCTCGCGGAGCTGGACCTGTTGGACGCGGAGATCATCGCGCTTGACCGGGTCCCGAACGAGGTGGACGACCAGCGTCTCCGCCGGGCCACCCGCCGCGTCCTCGCCGCCTACGCGGCGGTCGCCAACCAGTCCGTGCCGGTCACGGAGGTGGGCGTGTGAGGGGCAAGACCGCTCTTCCCGCCGTGCTGATGACGGCGGTGTCCATGGTCCTGACCTTGGCCGTGGTCGTCATGTGGCTGGGGTCGGCGGTGCCGCTCCCGGTCGCCCTGGTCGTCGGCCTGGGCATCGACGGCGGGTGGCTGGCCTCGCTGGCCTACGAACGTCGCCTCGCGGCGCAGGGCGACCACAGCACGGCCGTGACCGGGGTCGGCTGGGGCTTCGGCCTGATCGCTACCGGGGTCCTGGTCGCTCACGCTCTGAGCGTCGACCACGGGCGGGGCGCGTGGCTGGCGGTGGCGTGGCTGCCGGTCGCCGCTAAGGCCCTGTGGCTGGTGCACAGCCTGTGGGAGTCCACCGCTCTGACGCCGAACGCCCTGGACGTGATTCGGGGCATCCGGCAGGAAGCGCGCGACGAAGCGGCCGTGGCCCGTGCCCGGCTCCGCTCGCAAGCCACGTCGGAGGAGACCCGTCTCGCGGCTGTGACGGCGGCGGGGGCGCGGGTCGCGCGGGTCCAGGCCCGCACCGCCGAGACGCTGTCGAAGGCGTGGACGGAGCTGGAGTCGGCCCGCTCTGGTCAGGGCACGGGCAAGGCCCTGGCCAGCGTGACCGGCCCGGTCACGCCCGGCGTCACGCCCCGCTGGGAACTGCCGGTGTGGGGACCGAGTGAGCCCCTGTCCGCCCTGGAAGGCCCGGCCCTCTCGGAGGCTGAGCTGGACGCGATCGTGGACGCGCTCCGCATCAGCCGCACCCCGGTCCTGTCGTACCGGGAGATGGCGGCACTGTTCCGGGCCGCCGGGCACTCCGCGTCGGAGACGCGGCTGCGGGCGTCGTGGAAGCGGGTGGCGTGATGGCCGTGTTCTCCGCCGGAGACGAGGTCCGCATCGTCGCCTGTGCCGACGACGCCCGCGCCAAGGGCCGCACCGGCTACATCGTCGACGAAGTCCCGCCCGGACCGCTCACCAACAACCGCTGGACCGTCGGCGGCATCAGCTGGCTCATCGCCCCCGTGCTCTGCCACGCGCACGAGCTGAAGCCGACCGGACGGCGCAAGCGGTGACCCCCGGACCGGCCCCCGACCTTCCCGCGGCTTCACCCTCCTTCCTGTCTGGAGTCCCTGTGAGTGAGAACGTCGTTCCCCTGCACAAGACCCCGCCCCCGCCCACCACACCGCCCCCGACCCTGGCGCCCGTCCCGGCCGCGCCCGCGCTCCCGTTGTGGGTGCGCTCCGGGCGCAAGGTCCGCCAGGTCGTCACGCACGAGCACACGCGCACCGCCGGCCGACTCGCGGTGCGGCACTCGATGTACGTGTTCGGAGGGACCCGCATCGTGTCCAAGCGCGTGTGGGAGTCCCGCACCACCTCCCGCTACGAGCGGATGCAGCGCACCGCCGAAGCGGCCGGGAACCTGGACCTGGCATCGGAGTGGGAGGAACGCGCCCAGCGCTTCCGCGAGGCCCGCCACCGCCGCCGCATGGACCTGCTCACCGCCCCCGTCGACGCGGCCAAAGGCGTCCTGATCACCACCGGCATGAGCATCGGCGCGCTGGTCGCGCTCGGCGTCGTCCTGGCCATCGCCAACAAGGACGTCGGCGACGTCCTCACACCGCTGATGGCGGTCATCCAGCTCATCCGGTGGCTGGTCGTCATCGTGACCGTGGTCTGGGGCCCGCTCCTCACCGTCGGCCCTCTGCTGGCCCTGCTCGCCCTGTGGGGCGTCGGCCGCCACCAGCAGGCCGCACCGCAGTGGGCCCTCCCCGAGCGGCTGCGCACCGGCGAAGGCGAACCCATCACCCCGTCCATCGTGGTCAAGGCCCTCAAGGATCTCGGGGTGGCGCCGCTGCGGACCGCCATCAAGGAGATGGGCGACGCCGGCGCCTCCATGCTGGGCCCGATCCGGATCGCCGGGTGCGGCGTAGAAGTCGACGTCACCCTGCCGTCGGGGGTGTCGACGGTCGACGTCCAGACCCGGCGCCGCAAGCTCGCCGAGAACCTCAGCAGGCACGAGCACGAGGTGTTCGTGACCATCCCGCAGGCGGCCCGCACGGTCCGCCTGTGGATCGCCGACTCCGGCGCGCTGGACGAGCCGATCGGCCCGTCGCCGCTGATGACAGACGAGACGCTGGGCGCCGACTACACCAAGGGCAAGGCTCCGTGGGGTCAGGACCTGCGCGGCGACGCGGCCACCCTGAGCGTGTTCCAGCGCCACCTGTTGATCACGGGCCTGTCCAACCAGGGCAAGACCGCGTCGCTGCGGTCGCTGGCGCTGTGGCTGGCCCTGGACCGGTCGGTGCAGTTCTGGATCGCCGACCTCAAGGGCGTGGGCGACTGGGGCATGTACGACGGCATCGCCACCGTCCTGATCCAGGGCCCGACCGACCAGCACGTCATGCAGGCAACCGAGATGCTCGAAGAGGGCGTGGCGGAGATGGAACGCCGCATCCAGGCCCCGCCCGGCACGACGTTCGCCCCGCTGATCCTGATCGTGGACGAAGCGCAGGTGGCGTTCATGTGCCCGGCGGTCGGTGACGACAAGCGGCCCTATGGCGGCACCCGGGCCACGTCGCGGTACTTCAATGCCGCCCGCAAGATTCACAACCAGGGCAGGGCCGTGGACGTGCTCCTGTGGCAGGGCACGCAGGACCCGACCGACCAGAACCTGCCCAAGCTGGTGCGCGAGGGTGCCCACACCCGGATCTCCCTCGTCCTGGGCAGCGAGTCGCAGTCCCGCATGGCGCTGGGGGACAAGGCGGTGGATGGCGGTGCCGCCCCGCACCTGCTCCGCCAGGGCCTCGACAAGGGCACCGTGGTCATCGCCTCCGACGGCATCACCATCCCGGCCGGACAGGCGTCCCTCACGGTCCGCACGCACTACATCAGCACCGACGACGCGGCCGTCATCGCCGACCGGGCGCGGGCCCTGCGCTCCGGCGTCACCACCGCTCAGGTCACCGAGCCAGCCGAGCAGCGCGACCCGCTCGCCGACATCGCGACCGTGGTCGGCACGGCGGCCCGCATGCTCACCCAGGACGTCATCAAGGCCCTGGCCGCACTCGACTCCAAGGCGTACGGGAAGTGGACGTTCCTGGACCTGAAGAGGGTCCTGGACGGCACCGGCGCGGAGCCGTACAAGTCCGACGGCCGCATGTCCGTCAGCCGCGACCGGATCACCCGCGCACTGGCCAACCGCAACGGCGGTACGGGTTCCGCTTCCGGTGCTGCCTGACAGGGAGCCGACCCCCGCACGGGCAGGGAGGCAGGGAGAACTCCCTCACCCCCTCCCTGCCCCGCCTCCCTGGCCCTGAACTGCACGAATGATCGTCCAGGGAGTCAGGGAGGCCCGCAGGTCAGCACCCGGAAAACCCCCTCCACACGCCCCCGGCATGGGGGTGTCCCTGCCTCCCTGACCACGTACCGGAAGGGATTCCGCATGTACCCCGAACACGCCCCCGCAGCACGCGTGCTGCCGGTGCACCAGCCCGTTCCACTCCCCCCGCCGGCACCCCTCGCACCCGTCCAGCCCACGCACATCCCGACCGTGGCGAGCGTCGTCCTCCCGGACGGGCGGGTCGTCACCGGCTACGCCATCGAACCCGCCCACCCCGCCCCCGTCGCGCAGGTGCCGCCGCCGGTCTCCCGCACCGCCGTAAACATCGCCCTCGGCGGACTCGGGTTCGCGGCCGTCTGCGGCGGCCTGCTCGCCCTGTCCACGTTCATCGCCGCCCTCGCCGCCCTGGTGCATCAGCTCGTGATCCTGGCGGCCGTCATCTTCGGCGGCTGGATCGCCATCCAGGTCTTCGGCCCCCAGCGAGGTAACGGCGGCAACGTCTTCCACATCCGCAAGGCCACGTTCCGGCGCACCCACTTCCACGGCTGACACCCAGCGAGGAGACCTCCCATGGCCCACACCCCGAGCAGGCCCAACAAGCGCTACCCCGGGGCCGCGTCCACCACCCCCGGCGGCATCGCCTACATGGGATCGCGCCCCAACACCGCGCCGCGCGGCAGCGAGTACCCCGACACCACCCGCCGCCCCCAGCGGCCCACCGCGTCCTGACCTCGAAGGAGCACCCCCGTGCGACTGCGCCTTGAACACTCCACATGGCCCCGGCCGGGCCTGTACCTGACCGACACCCCCGACCCCAAGTGCCCGGACTGCGCGGGAGAGGGCGGCTTCGAGCAGGAATACGGCGACGAAAACGGCGAGTACGCGGGCACCCACACGTGGCCCTGCACCTGCTGGAACCCCGCCGACCGGCGTCTCGTGCTCCCGCTGTTCCGCCGCCGCGTCCGCACCAGTCGCGACCCGTGGTCTGACGAACCCCCGTTCTAGCAAAGCCAAGGGCGGCCCCCGTCTCGGCAAAGTCCGGGGCCGCCCTGGTTCCACCCGCCCATGAACTGAACAGTGGAGGTCTCCCAGCATGACCTACCCCACCGACATCCGGCGAGTGCCCGCACCCAACTCCGAAGCGCCGCCCCTGTCGACCGCGCTCGCTCTCGCGGCCGGCGGGTTTCCCGTCCTTCCCCTCAGTCGCGGGAAGGTCCCGTGCGGGAACTGCCCGACCTGCGTGCGCAACGCGTGCGGCGGGCGGCCGAACATGAAGACCCCGGGCCCCTGCACCTGCCCGGCCCCCTGCCACGCCTGGGCCGCCGCCACCACCGACGCGGACGTCATCGCCTCCCCGGCCTGGAAGCGGGCATGGGCCCGCGCGGTCGGCGTCGCCTACCACCCCGGCGGCGCCGGCCTCACCGTCGTCGACCTGGACGACGCGGCGGCCGTCGACTGGGCCCGCCGCACCCTGCCCCCGACTCGGACCGTGCCGACCACGCGCGGGGAGCACTGGATCTACCGGGGCACCATGCCCTCCGCGAACAGGGTGCGGCCCGGCGTCGACATCAAGTCGACCATGGCCTACGCCCGCTGGCGTAGCCCCGGCTCCGGCGTCCTCGCGCCGCTGCCGGACATGGTCCGGGCCCTGGTGGTGAAGACACCCGCACACCGGCCCGCCCCGGCGGTCGTCGGCGGCGCCGTGGGGCACCAGGGCGGGCCGTGCCCGCACCGCACACCCGCCTACCTGGAACGGGGCCTGACCATGGCCGAGCAGCGCATCACCGCCGCGTCCGCCCACGTGCACGCCACGGTGTACGCCACGTTCCTGGCGGTGCTGTCCCACCACGGCCGGTGCGGCTGCCTCACCGACACCCACGTCACCCGCCTCTTCACCGCCGCCCAGGCCAAGGGCGAGTCGGAGCGGCACTGCACCGAAGCGTGGGCCAACGCCCGCACAGCCCTGGGGATGTGAGCGCCGTGACGGACGACGACAAGGCCCCGGGCCGACAGGTCATCACCGAGTACGCGCAGACCCACTTCCGGTACTTCCGCACTATCGACGGCACCGTCTACGCCCAGCGCACCGGCCACCCCGTGGCCCGCCCCATCCGCTCCCAGGGCACGTCCGGGAGCCACCGGCAGGAACTCATGGTCGGCCTCTTCCGTGACGGGGTCGGCGTCTTCAACGGAACTGCCCTCAAGGAGGCGTTGGACTTGATCGAAGCACTCGCCCTCAGCCAGCCCGTGCAGCCCACGCACATCCGCGTCGCCCCCGGGTTCGACGGGGCTACGTGGCTGGACCTGGGCCGCGACGACGGCCAGTCCGTACGCATCCACCCCACCGGCTGGGACGTCCGCGTACCCGCCCCCGAAGAGGTCTGCTGGCGCCGCACCCAGCTCACCGGCGAACTCCCCATCCCGGAGAAGGGCACCAACGGCAAGGGCCTGGACCTGCTCCTGCGGCTGTGCAACTTCGCCGACGCCAAGACCGAGTGCCTCGCCCTCGCGTGGCTGATCGGCTGCCTCGGGCCGTCCGTGCCCGTGCCCGCCCCGTTCCTCACCGGCCCCCAGGGCGCGGGCAAGTCGACCGGCGGGCGGATGCTCGTACGGATCATCGAGGGCATGACCGGCGACCTGCGGCGCGCACCCAAGGACGAAGAGAACATGATCACCGCCGTGGCCGCCGGGTGGATCACCGCCCTCGACAACCTCTCGCACCTGCCCCCGGACCTGTCCGACCTCATGTGCTGCATCATCACCGGCGCCGAATCGATCAAGCGCGCCCTGTTCACCGACGGGGACGTCGTCCGCTCCCGCTACCGGCGCCCGATGCTCCTGACCGGGATCGACGTCGGCGTGATCCGCCCCGACCTCGCCGAGCGGCTCCTGACCCTGCGACTGGAGAGGCCCCGAGTGCGCCGTACGGAAGCGGAGTTGTGGGCGGAGTACGCCGAGATCCTGCCCACCGTCCTCGGGTCGCTGCTGGACCTGACGGTGAAGGTGCGGGCGGTGCAGGCCGAGACGCCGACTGACCTGCGCATGGCCGACTTCGCGCACCTGTGCGCGCAGCTCGATGCGGCCACCGGGTTCGAGACGCTGGCCGCCTACCGGGCCAGCCTGGACGACCTCAACGACGACGTGATCGAGGGCGACTTGTTGGCGCAGACGGTCCTCAAGCGCGCGGAGGAGCTGGCCCCGGGTGAGGACGTGCGGATGACGTCGGCGGAGTGGCTGCACGCCCTGAGCACCCTCTACAGCGGCGAGGACTGCCGTCCCCTGCCCAAGGGCTGGCCGACCACGGGCAAGGTCCTCTCGGACCGGCTGCGGCGCATCCAGCCCACGTTGGCCGCGCGGGGCGTCCTGGTCGACTGGGGTCGCACCAGCGCCGCCCGGTACATCGAGATCACCCGGCAGGCGCCGCCGCCGGGGCCAGAGCAGCAGACCGCGTTCTGACCCGCCCCGCTCAGGCGGACAAGCAAGAGGAGCACGCCGCGCCCGGGGTGCTCCTCTTGCTGTTCCGGCGGCGCAGCCGCCCTGCACGAGTCGCGCCGCGCAGCGGCTCGTTCTTCACGCCCTGAGGGGCCACGCACCACCACAGAAACCACCCCTTCTTTGTCCTAAGAGGGGAAGGTCTGCGTCACCGCGTCACCACAGGCCCGACAGACGGCCACTGACCTGCGGCAACAGGGGGTGACGCAGACGCCGAATCTCGCGTCATTCCGCGTCACCTGTGTCACCCCATGACGGGAGCCCGTGTCACCGATGACACAGGGCCCGCATCCCCGCGTCACCGAAACCCGCAGGTCAACAGGCTGATTGACGCAGGTGACGCGATGACGCAGAAATCCCCGCTTCGGACAGCACACCCCCTGACAGCACCCGAAGGAGTCGCACCGTGGCCACGCCCGCCGAGTCCGCCGATCAGCTCCTCTACAAGCCCGAGGAGGCCGCCACGGTCCTCCGCATCGGACGCTCGATGGTCTACGAGCAGATCCGCCTGGGCCGCCTCCGGTCGATCACCATCGGCCGCCGCAGGCTGGTCCCGCCGGAATACGTCGCCGACTACATCGCCCTCCTCAAGCGCGAGTCCCAGGCTGCCGCCTGACTGCGCTTTCCCTCCTCCCCTCCCACCGACCCGACGGGCCGCGCCGACCGGCGCGGCCCGTCCCCTTGGAGCACACCGCATGACTGAGACCCCCAAGCGTGCCCGTCGTGCCGGGCACGGCGAGGACACCATCTATTGGGACGCCAAGAAGAAGACGTACGTCGGTGCGGTGTCCATGGGCCACGCCGCGAACGGCAAGCGCCGCCGCCCGAAGGTCTACGGCAAGACCAAGACCGAAGTACGCCAGAAGATCCGCGACTTGAAGAAGGAGATGGAAGCCGGGGTCAAGGCCCCCGTCCACTACACCGTCACCGAAGCCGTCAACGACTGGCTTGAGCGCGGCCTGAAGGGTCGGGACGAGAAGGGCACCATCGGGAAGAACCGCACGATGGCGACCAAGCACCTGATCCCCTTCATCGGAAAGGCCAAGCTCAAGGACCTCAGCGCGGACGACGTCGACGACTGGTTGGACGAGCGGGCGGAGCACCTGGCGACCCGCAGCCTGCGGGACCTCCTCGCCATCCTGCGTCGCTCCATCGCCCACGCTCAGCGCCGCGACAAGGCCGCCCGCAACGTCGCGCTCCTTGTGACGGCACCGGAAGGACGTCCCGGCCGGCCGAGCAAGGCCATGAACGTGGAACAGGCACGAGCCGTCCTCACCGCCGCCCGCCCGTCGCGGCTGTACGCCTACTTCGTGCTGTCCTTCTTGGGCGGCGTAAGGACGGAGGAGGCGCGCCCGCTCACCTGGGACCACGTCTTCCTGAAGACCAAGGACGGCGTTCCACCCCACGTCGCCGTGTGGCGCTCGGTGCGCAAGCACGGCGACACCAAGACGCGACGGAGCCGCCGGACCATCGCCCTGCCGAAGATGGTGGTGGACGTCCTCGAAGAGCACATGCAGCGACAACAGAAGGAGCGGAAGGCTCAGAAGAAGGAGTGGGACCCGGAGGGCAGGGTCTTCACGACGCGGAGCGGTGAGCCACTGGACGCGGCCAACGTCCGGCGGGACTTCCGCGCGATCATCGCCAAGGCGGCCAAGGCATCGGGCGTCGACCTGAAGCCGCAGGAATGGACGACCAGGGAGACGCGGCAGAGCTTCGTGTCCCTGCTCTCCGACCACGGGGTCCCGCTGGAGACCATCGCGACGCTGGTCGGCCACACCAGTCAGGCGACCACGGAGGCGGTCTACCGGAAGCAGCTCCGGCCGGTGATCACGAGGGGGGCGGAGGCCATGGACGTGATCTTCGGCGACTCGGGGGAGGGGGCCAACGAGAGCGGCGCGGGCGCGGCCTCTGCCGAAGCCTGACTGAATCCCTTTGGCCCCCCGTTTGGCCCCCTAGAGCACGACAGAGGCCCAATCGCGATCAAGCGATTGGGCCTCTGACCAGCTGTCGGGGTGGCGGGATTTGAACCCACGACCTCTTCGTCCCGAACGAAGCGCGCTGCCAAGCTGCGCTACACCCCGATGTCACTGCTTCCGGCTTCTGCCTGTCGCGGCGACGTCGTTTACTTTAGCCCACCGGCGCCCGGAGACGAAATCCGGTTCTCGCGTGGTCGTACCCAGGGGCGGAAGCGGTCGGCCAGGACGATCAGGAGGGCCAGGGCGTAGAAGGCCAGGCCGAGGACGACCGCGTTGCCCAGGACGCCCGCGTAGCCGTGCGCGTCGACGTCCAGGAAGGGGTACGGGTAGCGGGCCGGGGTGCCCGGGTCCAGGAGGGCGCCCCGGGCGAGCGCGAAGGCGAAGTACGCCAGGGGGTACGCCAGCCACGTCACCGCGTGCCTCGGGCGCAGGCCGCCCGGGCGGGTCAGCAGGAGCCAGTTCAGGGCCGCGCCGAGCGGGGTCACCGTGTGCAGCAGTTGGTTGGACACCTCGCGCGCGCCCGAGATCGCCACCGCCGGGTCGTCCGTCATCGAGAAGCCGCTCGACGCGTTCGCCAGGAGCAGGTGGTAGACCAGGCCGGTGATCGCGATGAAGAGCGTGGTGCCCGCGGTGACGGGCGCGGGCAGCGGCCTGCGGCCCGTCCACGCGCGCCGGGCGTCCAGTGCGAACACCACCGCCACGATGATGTTGCTCTGGATGGTGAAGTAGCTCAGGACCCTGCCGGGGGCCCCGCTGACCACCAGGTCGATCGTGATGCCCGTGACCGCCGCCAGGGCGATCAGCGCGCGGAACACCGCCGCGTACGGGCGGCGTGCCGGCGGCACCACCGCCTCCGCCGGCACTTCTGGCATTCCGGGAGAACCCGTCGAAAGTGGCGCAGACATGGTGCCACCGTACGACCCGGGTCCGACAACCGCCCGGGCAGCCCCCGCCCCCGCCCCCCGGCCCTTGCCGCCTAGCGGCCCTGCCCCGCCGTCAGCGTCAGCAGCGTCGCCTCCGGCGGGCACGCGAAGCGCACCGGGGTGTAGCGGTTCGTGCCGCAGCCCGCCGAGACGTGCAGGAACGAGCGGTGGCCCCCCGCCTCGTGCGTCGACAGGCCCTTCACCCGGTCCGTGTCCAGGTCGCAGTTGGTGACCAGTGCCCCGTAGAAGGGGATGCACACCTGCCCGCCGTGCGTGTGGCCCGCCAGGACCAGGGGGTAGCCGTCCGCGGTGAACGCGTCCAGCGAGCGCAGGTACGGGGCGTGCACCACGCCGATCGAGAAGTCCGCGCCCGCCTCCGGGCCGCCGGCCACCCTCTCGTACCGGTCCCGCTTGATGTGCGGGTCGTCCAGGCCCGTGAAGGCCAGCTCCACGCCGTCCAGCTTCAGGCCGCCGCGGGTGTTCGTCAGGTTCACCCAGCCCGCGTCGTCGAAGGCGTCCCGCATGCCCTCCCACGGGTTGTGCACCGCGCCGACCACCGGCGCGTTGCCGTTCAGGCCGTGCCGGCCCTGGGTCTTCTCCAGCAGGTAGCGGGCCGGGTTCTTCGGCCTGGGGCCGTAGTAGTCGTTCGAGCCGAAGACGTACACCCCCGGGAACTCCATCAGCGGCCCCAGCGCGTCCAGCAGCTCAGGCACCGCCTCCGTGTCGGAGAGGTTGTCGCCGGTGTTCACCACGAAGTCCGGGCGCAGCCCGGCCAGCGACTGCAGCCAGGCCCGCTTCTTGTTCTGCCCGCTCACCAGGTGGATGTCGGACACCTGGAGCACCCGCAGGTCCCGCATCCCCGGGGGCAGCACCGGCACGGTCACCCGTCGGAGCCGGAACGAGCGGGCCTCGAAACCGGCCGCGTAGGCCACTCCCGCGGCGCCCACCGCGGCGCCGACTGCCAGTGTCTTCAAGGGGATTCCGTACCGTGCGCGCATCCCTCCATCGTCGCAGAACGTGCCGAGCGGCAGAAATGCGCGGGCACGCACCGCGGCGCACCTGCGACACTTGGGCGCATGACCACGCTCAAGGCCAAGCTCAAGGAAGACCTCAACGTCGCGATCAAGGGGCGTGACGAGCTCCGCTCCTCCACCCTGCGCATGACCCTCGCCGCGATCACGAAGGAGGAGGTCGCGGGCAAGGAGAAGCGCGAGCTCTCCGACGACGATGTGCAGAAGGTGATCGCGAAGGAGGCGAAGAAGCGCCGCGAGGCCGCGGACGCCTTCGCCCAGGGCGGTCGTCCCGAGCAGGCCGAGCGCGAGGTGGCGGAGGGCGAGCTGCTCGACGCCTACCTGCCGCAGCAGCTGGCCGACGCCGAGCTGGAGGCCGTCGTGGCCGCCGCGGTCGAGGAGGCGAAGGCCGCCGGTGCCGAGGGGCCGCGCGCCATGGGTGCCGTCATGAAGATCGTGAACCCGAAGGTGGCCGGGCGCGCCGAGGGCGGCCGGGTCGCCGCCGCGGTGAAGAAGCTGCTCGCGGGCTGAGCCTTACGGCACGGACGGATGCGCGGACGGACGTCGGATCCGTACGACAGGTCCGTACGACACAGCTGTACGTGACGTAAGGGGCGCCCCTCGGTCGAGGGGCGCCCCTTACTCGTACCTACTCGGGAGACCTACCGCCCCTGCGGCCAGCCGCCCGTCCCGCCCTTGTTGCCCTGGCCGCGGTCGCCGCCGCCGATCGTCAGGCCCGGGATCACGATCCCTCCGGCGCCGCGCGCCGCGCCCGGGTCGCCGCCGCCGGGCTTCTCGTCGTCGCCCGGACGGTTGCGGTCGCGGCCGTTGTCCTTGGGGCTCTCGGGGATCGGGATGTCGACGAAGCGCGGCGCGCCCTTGCCGTCCAGGGCGCCGGTCATGGCGTCCTTCCAGATCGGGCCGGGGACCTCACCACCGAAGACCTTGGGGTGGTACTGGCCGCCGATGGTGATGTCCTCCATCTTCACCGTCTGCGTCGGGCTGCCGACCCACACGGCGCCGGACAGGTTCGGGGTGTAGCCCACGAACCAGGCGTTGCGGCGGCCGTCGGTGGTACCGGTCTTGCCCGCGTTGTCGCGCGAGGAGAGGCCGGCCTCCTTGCCCGTACCGGAGTCGACCACGCCGCGCAGCAGGTTGTTGACCGTGTCGGCGGTGCGCTCGGTCATGGCCTTGGAGCAGCTGGTCCTGGGGACCTGGAGGTCCTTGCCGTCGGCGGTCTTGATGGACTCGATCGCCGTCGGGGTGCAGTAGGTGCCGCGGTTGGCGAAGGCCGCGTAGGCCGTGGCCATGGTGAGCGGGGAGATGCCCTGCGCGCCCAGGGTGAGGGCGGCGGGGGAGGCGTCGAGCTTCTTGTCGTTGCCCATGACGACGCCGAGGTTGTCGGTCATCTGCTGGACGGGGCAGAGGCCGATCTCCTGCACCATCTGGACGAAGTAGGTGTTGACCGACTTCTTCATGGCGTCGTTGAGGGAGTACGGGCCGACCTCGGACTCGTTCTCGTTCTCCAGCCGGTCGTTGGAGGTGTTCTTCCAGGTGCCGGAGCAGGTGGGCAGCTGGCTGGGGTACGGCATCTCGTAGGGCGCCGGGTAGGTCTGCGTCGGCGGCCGGCCCTGCTCCATGGCGGCGGCGGCCACGAACGGCTTGAAGGTCGAGCCGACCGGGAAGCCGAAGTTGGAGCCGCCCATGCCCTTGTTGACCGAGTAGTTGATCTGGGTCTCGTCCTGCCCGAAGCCGTACGACTTGGACTGGGCCATCGCCAGGATCTTGCCGCTGCCGGGCTCGACCATGGTGATCGCGGAGGCCACCTGGTCGCCCTTGTAGATGTGGTCCTTCATGGAGTCCCGCGCGGACTTCTGGGACTGCGGGTCGAGCGTGGTCCTGATGGTCAGGCCGCCCTGGTTCCAGAGCTTGGCGCGCTCCTCGCGGTTCTTGCCGAAGACCGCGTCGTTGAGGAAGACCTCGCGGACGTAGTCGCAGAAGAAGCCGGCGCCGTTGACGGCGGTGATGCAGCCGTTCTTGGGCTTGCTGACCTTCAGCTGGATCTCGGTGGCCTTGGCGCGGTCGGCCTCGGCCTGGGAGATGTCCTTCACGTCGGCCATGCGCTGGAGCACGATGTTGCGGCGCTTCTTGGCCTCGGCCGCGTCGTTCACCGGGTCGTAGCGGGTGGGGGACTGCACGATGCCCGCGAGCATCGCCGCCTCCTCCAGCTTCAGGTCCTTGGCGGGCTTGGAGAAGTAGCGCTTCGAGGCGGCCTCGACGCCGTACGCCTGCTGGCCGAAGAAGGTGATGTTCAGGTAGTTCTCGAGGATCTTCTTCTTGCCCAGCTCCTCCTCGACCTGGATCGCGTACTTGAGCTCGCGGACCTTGCGGCCGAGGGTCTGCTGGGTGGCCTCGGCGACCTTGGCGGGGTCGTCGCCCGCCTCCTCGACGAAGACGTTCTTCACGTACTGCTGGGTCAGGGTCGACGCGCCCTGCGCGGTCCCGCCCGCCTGCACGTTGCGGTTGAGCGCGCGCAGGATGCCCTTGAGGTCGACCGCGCCGTGCTCGTAGAAGCGCGAGTCCTCGATCGCGACGATCGCCTTCTGCATGTACGGGGAGATGCCCGTCAGCGGCACGACCGTCCGGTCGCGCGAGTACACGGTGGCGATGGCGCCGCCGTTCGCGTCGAGGATGCTCGTGCGCTGGCTGAGCGGCGGCGTCTTCAGGTTGGCCGGGATCTCGTCGAACCCCTCGACCGTCCCCCTGGCCGCCAGACCGAGTGCCCCGGCCGCCGGCAGTGCGATGCCCGCGAGCACGGCTCCGGAGAGCACACTGACACCGAGGAACTTGGCGGCCTGCTGGGTTCCGGTCAGGCCTCCGCCCGAGCGCTTCTTTGCCATGTGGGAAGCCTAATCCCTCGTTGAGTGCGCCCCCCGGAAGTGGATCAGCCTCGGGGCGTTCGGGTGCAGGATCGTGACATCCGGCCGAATGGTCGTCGGCAGGCCCGCCCGCGCGGCGTGACCCGTCGGCATCGTGAGGTGCCTACGTTCTTATTCGGCGGACACGCGTACAGGTCGTGGCCTAAGCTTTCAACAACTGTCACAGCAGTGCGGTTTCGTTTCAAGTACCCGGCACGGCATCCCGCGTCCCCGAATCGCGCGGATTTCGCGTTTCTCCCTGTCCGATTCCGCCTCGTGCGTCACCCCGCGCCCGTTGTGACCCGGCTGAACTGCCCGGGTTTGCCGGGATGATCACGCATGTCTCCGGGTCACTCCCCTGGGTGATCTGCCGCGTACGCATAGTCCGTTCGGGCCATTCAAGATTGGGCCCGAAGGGGGTGTTGCGCTGTGCCCACCTTCCGTAACGTCCTCAACTGGCAGCGGTGAATATGCCGCCTGCCGCCGTGGGGGAGCCTCGATTCGGGAGAGGACGGCGCCGGCATGGGCTGGGTAACCGACTGGAGTGCGCAGGCAGCCTGCCGCACTACCGATCCGGATGAACTGTTCGTACAGGGAGCGGCGCAGAACAGGGCCAAGGCGGTGTGCACCGGATGTCCGGTGCGGACCGAGTGCCTGGCCGACGCGCTGGACAATCGCGTCGAGTTCGGCGTCTGGGGTGGCATGACCGAGCGCGAGCGCCGGGCACTGCTGCGCAGGAGGCCCACGGTGACCTCGTGGCGTCGCCTGCTGGAGACGGCGCGTACGGAGTACGAGCGCAGCGCGGGCATACTGCCCGTCGCGATCGACGACGACGAGACGTACGAGACGTTCGCGGCCGTCGGGTAGGGCGCCGGGAGCGCGGAGACCGCCGAGGGCGGATCAGCGGGTGCGTGCCCGCGCGGGGAGTCCCGGTCATCCCGGGGGCCCCGCGCCCGCGCATGTGCCCCCAGGAGGCGTGCCGAGGGGCGCGTCCAGCACGTCAGGCCGTGGCCGCACCGGCCGCGAGTCGTTCGCCGATGGTGCGCAGCCCGGCGAGGTCGTGCACATCACCGGCGAGCGCGGCCACTTCGGCCACCGCGACCTCCGGGTGGAGCGCGGTGAAGCGGTCACGCGTGCGCTGTTCGCGTGCGATCACCTGCATGCGCTCGGCGTGCAGGCGCAGCAGTCCTGCGGCGACGTCCTCCACCGGGGGCGGGTCGGAGGGGACGGCCGTTTCGGCGCCGGACGGTGCGGGAGTCTCGGGAGAGGTCGCCTCGGCGCCACGAACACCAGTCTTCCCGGGGTCCTGATCCACAATGCCGGGCTCTTCAAGATTTTCCGCGGGGTCCGCGAGGTCCTGGCCCCGCCCCTCGTCCAGCCGCTCCGCCGCCGCCAGCGCCCGCTCGGCCGACAGCCGGGACGCGCCGCTGTGGTGCACCCGGTTGAGGACGAGCCCGGCCAGGGGCATCTCCTCGGCGGCCAGCCGCTCCACGAAGTAGGCGGCCTCCCGCAGCGCGTCCCGCTCCGGCGCGGCGACCACCAGGAAGGCCGTGCCGGGTGCCTGGAGCAGCCGGTAGGTGGCGTCGGCGCGGGTGCGGAACCCGCCGAACATGGTGTCCATCGCGGAGACGAAGGTCTGTACGTCGCGCAGCAGCTGACCGCCCAGCAGCTTGCCCAGGGTCCCCGTCATCATCGACATGCCGACGTTGAGGAACTTCATCCCGGCCCGGCCGCCCACCTTCGCCGGGGCCATCAGCAGCTTGATGAACTTCCCGTCCAGGAACGACCCCAGCCGCTTGGGCGCGTCCAGGAAGTCCAGCGCCGAGCGCGAGGGCGGCGTGTCGACCACGATCAGGTCCCACGCGTCACGGGCCCGCAGCTGCCCCAGCTTCTCCATCGCCATGTACTCCTGCGTGCCCGCGAAGCCGGCCGACAGGGACTGGTAGAAGGGGTTGCCCAGGATCGCGGCGGCCCGCTCGGGGTCCGCGTGCGCCTCGACGATCTCGTCGAAGGTGCGCTTCATGTCGAGCATCATGGCGTGCAGTTCGCCCGGGCCCTCGATGTCCTTCACCCGGCGCGGGGTGTTGTCCAGCGAGTCGATGCCCATGGACTGGGCCAGCCTGCGGGCCGGGTCGATGGTCAGCACGACCACCTTGCGGCCGCGCTCCGCCGCCCGTACGCCCAGGGCCGCGGCCGTCGTCGTCTTGCCCACGCCGCCCGCGCCGCAGCACACCACGATCCGGGTGGCCGGGTCGTCGAGCAGCGGGTCGACGTGCAGCGCGGGTGCCGCTTCGAGAGTCACTGGCCCACCCCGAGTGTCCGCAGTTGCCTCGCGAGCCGGTACAGCCCGGCGAGGTCGGCCCCTTCGCCCAGGAAGGGCAGCTCGTACGTGCGCAGCCCCAGGTCCGCCAGGACCCGCCGCTGCTCCCGCTCCAGCTCCACGCGGCGCGCGTGCTCGCCCGCCTGCTCCAGGAGCGGGGCCACCAGCGTGCCGGGGGAGGACAGCCCGGCCGTGCAGAGGGCCGCCTCCACGCCCGCCCGCAGACCGCCCCCCGCGGCCCGCAGCGCGGCCTCGTCGACCAGCTGCGGGCGGACCATGTTGACCAGGACCTCGCCCAGCGGCAGCCCGGCCTCGCGCAGTTCGGCGACGCCGTCGGCGGTCTCCTGCACCGGCATCTCCTCCAGGAGGGTCACCAGGTGCACGGCGGTCTCGGGGGACTTCAGGACCCGCATCACGGCCTGGGCCTGGTTGTGTATCGGGCCTATCCGGGCCAGCCCGGCCACCTCGTCGTTGACGTTGAGGAAGCGGGTGATGCGGCCGGTGGGGGGCGCGTCCATGACGACGTGGTCGTACGCGTACTTGCCCCGCTTGTCCCTGCGGCGCACCGCCTCGCAGGCCTTGCCGGTCAGGAGGACGTCCCGCACGCCGGGCGCGATGGTGGTGGCGAAGTCGATGGCGCCGAGCTTCTTGAGGGCACGGCCCGCCGAGCCGAGCTTGTAGAACATCTGGAGGTAGTCCAGGAGGGCCCGCTCGGCGTCGATGGCCAGCGCGTACACCTCCCCGCCCCCGGACGCGACGGCGATCTTGCGCTCCTCGTAGGGGAGCGCCTCCGTCTCGAAGAGCTGTGCGATGCCCTGCCGGCCCTCGACCTCGACCAGGAGGGTGCGCTTGCCCTCGGTGGCGAGGGCGAGCGCGAGGGCGGCGGCGACCGTGGTCTTACCGGTACCGCCCTTGCCGCTGACGACCTGGAGCCTGCTCACGCCTTCGAGCCTAACCACTGGGGCGGGGTCGCTAACCAGTCGGGCCGCCCGTGGCGGGAGGAGGACCCCGGGTGCGGCTACAGTCGGCTCCATGACCAAGTGGGAATACGCGACCGTGCCCCTTCTCGTGCACGCGACCAAGCAGATTCTGGACACCTGGGGCGAGGACGGCTGGGAGCTCGTCCAGGTCGTCCCCGGTCCGAACCCCGAGCAGCTCGTGGCCTACCTGAAGCGGGCCAGGGCATGAGCGGCGCCGTCGAGGCCCGCCTCGCCGAGCTCGGCCTGACGCTGCCCGCGGTCGCGGCGCCGCTCGCCTCGTACCAGCCCGCCGTGCGCAGCGGCGTGTACGTGTACACGGCCGGCCAGCTGCCGATGGTCGAGGGCAAGCTCCCGGTCACCGGCAAGGTGGGCGCGGAGGTGACCCCCGAGGAGGCCAAGGAGCTGGCGCGCACCTGCGCGCTGAACGCGCTGGCCGCCGTGAAGTCGGTCGCCGGCGACCTGGACCGCATCGCGCGCGTCGTGAAGGTCGTGGGCTTCATCGCCTCGGCCCAGGACTTCACCGGCCAGCCCGCGGTGCTCAACGGCGCCAGCGAGCTGCTCGGCGAGGTGCTCGGCGACAAGGGCGTGCACGCGCGCAGCGCGGTGGGCGTGGCGGTGCTGCCGCTGGACGCCCCGGTCGAGGTCGAGATCCAGGTGGAGCTCGTCGCGGACTGACGTCCCCTCACGCACGTACGGCTCCGGGCCCGTCCTGATCAGGACGGGCCCGGAGCCGTCCTGGTACCCGGGGCCCCTCGGCGGCCCCTCGAACATCCGGGTGGATGTGCGTAGCATCCGGCCATGTCCAATGGTCAGTGGTACCCACCGGAATGGCCCGACCGCATCCGCGCGCTCGCCAGTGGCGAGCTGACGGCCGTGACGCCCAAGCGGGCCGCGACCGTGATCCTGCTGCGGGACACCGGGGCGGGCCCGGCCGTGCACATGCTGCGCCGCCACGCCTCGATGGCCTTCGCGGGGGGCGCGTACGCCTATCCCGGCGGCGGCGTGGACCCGCGGGACGAGACGCCGGTGCGCTGGGCCGGGCCCCCGCTGGAGCGCTGGGCGGGCCGGCTGGGCGTGGACGCGGCCTCGGCGCAGGCCGTGGTGTGCGCGGCGGTGCGCGAGACGTTCGAGGAGGCCGGGGTGCTGCTGGCCGGGGCCACCGGGGACACGGTGGTGGACGACACGACCGGGGACGACTGGGAGGCGGACCGGCGGGCGCTGGTGGCCCGCGAGCTGTCCTTCGCGCAGTTCCTCGACCGGCGGGGCCTGGTGCTGCGCTCGGACCTGCTGGGCGCCTGGGCGCGCTGGATCACCCCGGAGTTCGAGCCGCGCCGCTACGACACCTGGTTCTTCGTGGCCGCGCTGCCCGCCGGGCAGCGCACCCGGGACGTGTCGGGCGAGGCGGACCGCACGGTGTGGATCCGTCCCGAGGACGCCGCCGCGGGCTACGACCGGGGCGAGCTGCTGATGATGCCGCCGACCATCTCCACGCTGCGGGACGTGCAGCCGTACGGGACGGTGGCCGAGGCCCTCGCCGCGGCGGAGGACCGCGAGCTGGCCCCCGTACTGGCGCGGGCCCGCCTGGAGGGCGACGAGCTGGTGCTGAGCTGGCCGGGGCACGAGGAGTTCACCCGGCACCTGCCGGCCAAGGGGGGCCTGCTGTGACCGACGCCGCGATGCTGCCGGGACAGCCGAGGGGCGGGGTGCTCTCGGGCCGGGCCACCGACCGCGCGGTCAACGTGCTGGCGCCCAACCCCTCGGCGATGACCCTGGACGGCACGAACACCTGGCTGCTGTCCGAGCCGGACTCCGACCTGGCCGTCGTCGTCGACCCGGGCCCGCTGGACGAGGGCCACCTGAAGGCGGTGGTGGCCGCGGCCGAGGAGCGGGGCAAGCGGGTCGCGCTGACCCTGCTGACCCACGGCCACCCGGACCACGCGGAGGGCGCGTCCCGCTTCGCGGAGCTGACGGGCACCCGGGTGCGGGCCCTGGACCCGGAGTTGAGGCTGGGCGACGAGGGGCTCGCGGCGGGCGAGACGGTACGGGTGGGGGGCCTGGAGCTCGTTGTGGTGCCGACGCCCGGGCACACGGCCGACTCGCTGAGCTTCCACCTGCCGGCCGACCGCGCGGTCCTCACCGGCGACACGGTGCTCGGCCGGGGCACCACGGTGGTGGCGCACCCCGACGGGCGGCTGGGCGACTACCTGGACTCGCTGCGGCGGCTGCGCTCGCTGACGGTGGACGACGGGGTGCGTACGGTCCTGCCGGGGCACGGCCCGGTCCTTGAGGACGCGCAGGGGGCCGTCGAGTACTACCTGGCGCACCGGGCGAACCGGCTGGCGCAGGTGGAGACGGCGGTGGAGAACGGCCTGGAGACGGCCTCGGAGGTGGTGGCGCACGTCTACCGCGACGTGGACCGCTCGCTGTGGCCCGCCGCGGAGCTCTCGGTGCGCGCGCAGCTGGAGTACCTGAGGGACCACGGGCTGATCTGACGGCCTGTACGGGGCCGACGCGACGCCACGCGTACGCGTGCGCACGCGTGGAGGCCGTACGGCGGCCGTGTGGTGTCCGTACGCGCGCACGCTGGAGGCCGTGTGGTGTCCGTACGCGTGAGGGCCGCCCCGGAGTGGATCCGGGGCGGCCCTCACGTCCGTACGGAAGGTCCCGCGGGTCAGCGCGAGCGCTTCGCCAGGCGCTCCACGTCGAGCAGGATCACCGCGCGCGCCTCCAGCCGCAGCCAGCCGCGCTGGGCGAAGTCGGCGAGGGCCTTGTTGACCGTCTCGCGGGAGGCGCCGACGAGCTGGGCCAGCTCCTCCTGGGTGAGGTCGTGCACCACGTGGATGCCCTCCTCGGACTGCACGCCGAAGCGGCGCGACAGGTCCAGGAGCGCGCGGGCGACACGGCCGGGCACGTCGGAGAAGACCAGGTCGGACATCTGGTCGTTGGTCTTGCGCAGGCGCCGGGCGACGGCGCGCAGCAGGGCGGTGGCCACCTCGGGGCGGGCGTTCAGCCAGGGCTGGAGGTCGCCGTGGCCCAGGCCGAGCAGCTTCACCTCGGTCAGCGCGGTCGCGGTGGCGGTGCGCGGGCCCGGGTCGAACAGGGACAGCTCGCCGATCAGCTCGCCGGGGCCGAGCACGGCCAGCATGTTCTCGCGGCCGTCGGGGGAGGTGCGGTGCAGCTTCACCTTGCCCTCGGTGACCACGTACAGCCGGTCACCCGGGTCGCCCTCGTGGAAGAGAGCGTCGCCGCGGGCGAGCGTGACTTCACTCATCGAGGCGCGCAGCTCCGCGGCCTGCTCGTCATCGAGCGCCGCGAAGAGCGGGGCGCGCCGCAGAACGTCGTCCACGAAATCTCTCCTATGTCGACCTGCTCAGGGACCTTCGTCCCATGATGCCGGACGGTAAAACAGTGCGATCAATCACAACAAGTTTGACGCACCTGTCGACCGCCCCCTACGGCAGGGGCCCGATTGGGTCGTGATCGGCCGTGCCCGGGGCGGATGTCGGTGGCGGCCCTTAGGCTGGCCGGGTGTCCAACTCGCCGGTGAGAGCGCAGGCCAAGGGGGCTGGGAGAGTGTCGCCCGAACGTAATTCCGCTGTGGGCGAACAGGGTGTGCCCGCCCCGAAAAAAGCGACAAAAAGGACAACAGTCAGGAAGGTGACGGCCGAACCGGCCCCGGCGAAGAAGGCCCCCGCCAAGGCGCCTGCCAAGGCCCCCACCAAGGCCCCCGCGAAGAAGGCGACCGCCAAGAAGGCCGCCCCTGCCAAGAAGGCCGCCGCGAAGAAGGCCACGCCCAAGAAGGCAGCCCCCAAGGCCGCGCCCGCGAAGAAGGCCGTGCCCGCCAAGGCCGCCCCGGTCGCCGTGAAGCCCGCGCGCGCCGCGAAGCCCGAGTCGCACGTCGCCATGGTCCGCCGCGCCCGCCGCATCAACCGCGAGCTGGCCGAGGTCTATCCGTACGCCCATCCGGAGCTGGACTTCCGCAACCCGTACGAACTGCTGGTCGCCACGGTCCTGTCCGCGCAGACCACCGACCTGAGGGTCAACCAGACCACCCCCGCCCTCTTCGCCGCCTACCCGACGCCCGAGGACCTGGCCGCCGCCGTCCCCGAGGAGGTCGAGGAGCTGATCCGGCCGACCGGCTTCTTCCGGGCCAAGACCAGGTCGATCATGGGCCTGGCCGTCGCCCTGCGCGACGACTTCGGCGGCGAGGTCCCCGGCCGCCTCCAGGACCTGGTGAAGCTCCCCGGCGTCGGCCGCAAGACGGCCAACGTGGTGCTGGGCAACGTCTTCGGGGTGCCCGGCATCACCGTCGACACCCACTTCGGCCGCCTGGTGCGCCGCTTCAAGTGGACCGAGCAGGAGGACCCGGAGAAGGTCGAGGCGGAGATCTGCGCGATCTTCCCCAAGAGCGAGTGGACGATGCTCTCCCACCGCGTCGTCTTCCACGGCCGCCGGATCTGCCACGCCCGCAAGCCCGCCTGCGGCGCCTGTCCGATCGCCCCGCTCTGCCCGTCGTACGGGGAGGGGGAGACCGACCCGGAGAAGGCGCGGAAGCTGCTGAAGTACGAGAAGGGCGGGTACCCGGGACAGCGGCTCAGCCCGCCCCCGGACTACCCGGGCGAGCCCGCCCGGCCGCTGGGCGTCACCGAGTGAGGCCGGGTGGAACGAACCGGGGGCCCCGCCGCGTTGTGATCGTCGGGGGTGCCCATGACGCGCGCTAGGCAGGACACGTACGACGGCGGTTCGGCCGCCGGAGCAGGCGGCGAGCCCGTCGTGGACGAGCGGGGGCTGCCCGAGTGGCTCGCGCCGGTCGCCCGCGCGGCCCGCACCGTGCAGCCGCACCAGCTCAGCCGGTTCCTGCCGCCCGAGAGCGGCGGGCGCCAGTCGGCCGTCCTGGTGCTCTTCGGCGAGGGCCCGCGCGGACCGGAGCTGCTGCTCCAGGAGCGCGCCGGGAGCCTGCGCTCGCACGCGGGCCAGCCGTCCTTCCCCGGCGGCGCCCTCGACCCCGAGGACGGCGACCCGGCCACCACCGGCCCGCTGCGCGCCGCGCTGCGCGAGGCGCAGGAGGAGACCGGCCTGGACCCGGCGGGCGTCCAGCTCTTCGGCGTGCTGCCCCGGCTCTACATCCCGGTGAGCCACTTCGTGGTCACGCCGGTGCTCGGCTGGTGGCGCACCCCCAGCCCGATCCGGGCGGTCGACGCGGGCGAGACCGCCCGGGTGTTCACGGTTCCCGTGGCGGATCTCACGGATCCCGCCAACCGCGCCACCACCGTGCACCCCAGCGGCCACCAGGGGCCCGCGTTCCTCGTCGACAACGCTCTGGTCTGGGGTTTCACCGCCGGGGTGATCGACCGGCTGCTGCACTTCTCCGGCTGGGAGCGGCCCTGGGACCGTTCCAAGCAGGTCCCGCTCGACTGGCGCTCATGACAGGCTGACTGCTGTGAACGTGCTGGACATCCTGTTGCTGGTCGCCGCCGTGTGGTTCGCGATCGTCGGGTACCGCCAGGGCTTCGTCGTCGGCATCCTGTCGGTGATCGGATTCCTCGGCGGCGGCCTCGTGGCGGTCTACCTGCTCCCCGTGGTCTGGGGACGGCTGAGCGACGACAGACCGCTGTCGACGACCGCCGCGGTCGTCGCGGTCGTCATCGTGATCGTCTGCGCCTCCGTGGGCCAGGCGTTCACCACCCACCTGGGCAACAAGCTGCGCCGGTACATCACCTGGTCGCCCGCCCGCGCCCTGGACGCCACCGGCGGCGCCCTGGTCAACGTGGTGGCGATGCTGCTGGTCGCCTGGCTGCTCGGCTCCGCCCTGGCCGGCACCTCGCTGCCCACCCTGGGCAAGGAGGTGCGCAGTTCCAAGGTGCTGCTCGGGGTCTCCCGGGTGGTGCCGGAGCAGACGTCGACCTGGTTCAACGACTTCTCCTCGGTCCTCGCGCGCAACGGGTTCCCGCAGGTCTTCAACCCGTTCGCCAACGAGCCGATCACCGAGGTCCGCGCCCCCGACCCGGCGCTGGTCAACAGCCCGGTGGCCGCCCGCGCCCAGCAGTCGATCGTCAAGGTCGTCGGCACGGCCCGCAGTTGCGGCAAGGTCCTGGAGGGCACCGGGTTCGTCTTCTCCGGCCGCCGGGTGATGACCAACGCCCACGTCGTCGGCGGCGTCGACGAACCGACCGTCCAGATCGGCGGGCGGGGGCGGCTGTACGACGCGAAGGTCGTCCTCTACGACTGGGAGCGCGACATCGCCGTCCTGGACGTCCCCGACCTCCAGGCGCCCGCGCTGAAGTTCGCCGAGGCGGACGCGCGCAGCGGTGACAGCGCGATCGTCGCGGGCTTCCCGGAGAACGGCTCGTACGACGTCCGCTCCGCGCGCGTGCGCGGCCGGATCAACGCCAAGGGCCCCGACATCTACATGCGGGGACAGGTGCGCCGCGACGTCTACTCGCTGTACGCGACGGTCCGTCAGGGCAACTCCGGCGGCCCGCTCCTCACGCCCGACGGCAAGGTGTACGGCGTGATCTTCGCCCGCTCCCTCGACGACGCGAACACGGGGTACGCGCTCACGGCGGACGAGATCCGCGAGGACATCGACCGCGGCCGCACCGCCAACCAGGAGGTCGACAGCCAGGGCTGCGCCCTGTAGCGCGCCCGGGGCGGTGGAGTGAGGTCCCCGGGGCCGTCGGCCCCGGGGGTGCGGAGTGGAAAGGTATCCCCGGCCCGTCAGCTCCGGGGATGGCGCAGGCGCGCCGAGACCCAGCGGGCCCGGCGGCGCAGGATGCGGGGAATCCCGAGACGGGGGTCGAGCCCCTCGCTCCGCGGGGCACCCCTCTCGTGGGAAACCGGCACCGTGGCCGTTCGGCGGTTGCGTGCTGCGTCACCGTAGTCGTGCGTCCAGCCCATACCCCGACGTGTGCCCGGGCCCCAAGGTCGGTAACCGCGCGGGAGGCGGCCAATTGGCCTATGCGGGAGGCAATTGGCTGTTCGTAGGACAAGCGTTCTGTGGGGCGAGGGTGCCCGCCAGGGGCCCCCTCCACACCTCACGGCACGTCAGACGCCCCCAGGGGGCCGCCTACCGGTCGGGCTCGGGGTCCTTGAGCCAGTTGATGAGCTCCGTGGAGAACGCCGCCGGGTCCTCTTCATGGGGGAAGTGCCCGAGCCCGTCGAAGAGGCGCCAGCGGTACGGCGCTTCCACGTACTGCCCCGACCCCGCCGCGCTCCTGGTCCGCATCACCGGGTCCAGCGAGCCGTGCAGGTGCAGCGTGGGCACCCGCACCGGGCGCTTCATGCGCCGGTTGAACTGCAGCCCGTCCGGCCGCGCCAGCGAGCGCACCATCCAGCGGTACGGCTCGATCGAGCAGTGCGCCGTCGACGGGATGCACATCGCCCGCCGGTACGCGTCCACCGCCTCGTCCTCGGGCTGCCGCGGCCCCGACCACTCCCGGATCAGACGCCCCACCAGTTCCCCGTCGTCCGCGACGAGCTGACGCTCCGGCAGCCACGGCCGCTGGAAGCCCCACACGTACGACCCCGCGCGCGACTGCGCGTAGTCCGAGAGCATCGACGAGCGCCAGCGGCGCGGGTGCGGCATCGAGGACACCGCCAGCCGGCGCACCAGCTTGGGCCGCATCACGGCCGCCGTCCACGCCAGGTACCCGCCCAGGTCGTGCCCGACGAGCGCGGCGTCCGGCTCGCCCAGCGACCGTACGACCCCGGTGATGTCCAGCGCGAGGTTCGCCGGGTCGTAGCCGCGCGGGGTGCGGTCGCTGCCGCCCACCCCGCGCAGGTCCATCGCCACCGCGCGGAACCCCGCGTCGGCGAGCGCGGGCAGCTGGTGCCGCCAGGCCCACCAGAACTGCGGGAAGCCGTGCAGCAGCAGCACCAGCGGCCCCTCGCCCATCTCGGCGATGTGGAACCGGGCGCCGTTGGCCGCCACGTCCCGGTGCGTCCAGGGACCCTCCAGGCGTACGGGGCTGCCGGCGCCGCTTCCGTTGCCGCTCTCGGGGGACCGTTCGGTGGACGTCATGCAGTCGAGCGTGCCACAGCCGACGGACCGTCAGTGACCGCGCGCGGGTGCGGCTTGACGTTGCCCAGCACGGCGGCCGTCTGCTTGGCCGAGGCGATGGACTTCTCCGGCGGCTTGACCTTCTTGAACTTGGCCACCGCGATCAGCACGAGGACCGCCGCGATCAGCAGGAACGCACCACCGACGATCAGGAACGACCACGCCAGGCCGAGGCCCAGGTTGTGGATGCCGTACGCCGCCGCGAAGCTCAGGGTCGGGAGCGCGAAGAGTGCGAGCGCGCCCGCGACGGCGAACGCGGCACCGCCGATCGCGCCGCGCTTGGCGTCCTGTCGCAGTTCGGCCTTGGCCAGGGCGATCTCGTCGTGCACCAGCGCGGACATCTCGGCGGTCGCCGAGGCGACCAGCTGGCCGAGGCTGCGCTCCGCACCTTCCACGCCGTTGCCGGGGTCGCTCATCGCTGCTCCCTCTTCTCTTCTACGGTCCGACCTCAGATCATGCCGGACGGTCGCCCTCGTCGCGCGACGCCCCCGCCAGTTCCGCCAGGCGGCGGTGCTCGGCGGCCTTCTTCTCGTGGATCGCCGCCATCCGCAGGTGGTACTCCGGGTTGTCCTGCTCGTAGACGTCCGGGATCCCGTCCTCGTCCTCGTCGCGCTCCTCGTCGGCGTACAGCTTGGCGTACTTGCGCACCCGCAGCTTCAGCAGGACCGTCGCGCAGACCGCCGCGATCAGCGACCCGATCAGCACGGCCGCCTTGACCTCGTCGGCCAGCACCTCGTCCCCGGCGAAGGCCAGCTCGCCGATCAGCAGCGACACGGTGAAGCCGATGCCGGCCAGCGAGGCCACCGCGAACACGTCCGGCCAGGCCAGTTCGTCGTTCAGCTCCGCCCTGGTGAAGCGCGCGGCCAGCCACGTACCGCCGAAGATGCCCAGTGCCTTGCCGACCACCAGGCCGAGCACCACGCCCAGCGTCTCCGGCTGGGTGAAGACGTCCGCGATCGCCCCGCCGGACACCGAGACGCCCGCCGACACCAGCGCGAACAGCGGCACGGCGATGCCCGCCGAGACCGGCCTGATCAGGTGCTCGATGTGCTCGCCGGGGGAGTGCTCCTCGCCGTCGCGACGGGTGCAGCGCAGCATCAGGCCCATGGCGACGCCCGCGATGGTGGCGTGGACGCCGCTGTTGTACATCAGCCCCCAGATGACCAGCGCCAGCGGTACGTAGACGTACCAGCCGCGCACGCCCTTCCTGAGCAGCAGCCAGAAGACGACGAGCCCGGCGAATGCGCCGCCCAGGGCGGCGAAGTTCAGGTCGCTGGTGAAGAACACCGCGATGATCAGGATCGCGAAGAGGTCGTCGACGACGGCCAGCGTCAGCAGGAACGCCCGCAGCGCCGACGGCAGCGAGGTGCCGATCACGGCCAGTACGGCGAGGGCGAAGGCGATGTCCGTGGCGGTCGGCACCGCCCAGCCGTCCATCGAGCCGTCGCCGACGGCGTTGACCACCGCGTACACCAGCGCGGGCGCCGCCATGCCGCAGATCGCGGCGATCACCGGCAGCGCGGCGGCCTTGGGGTCGCGCAGCTCGCCGGCGACCAGTTCGCGCTTGAGCTCGATGCCGGCGACGAAGAAGAAGATCGCGAGCAGCCCGTCGGCGGCCCAGTGCTGGAGGGACAGGTCGAGCCCGAGCGAGGCCGGGCCGATGTGGAAGCCGCGCACGGACTCGTAGCTCTCGCCGGCCGGGGTGTTCGCCCAGACGAGGGCGGCGACGGCGGCGAGGAGCAGCAGCACGCCGCCGACGGTCTCGGTGCGCAGGGCTTCGGCGAGGTAGTTCCGCTCGGGCAGCGAGAGCCGTCCGAGGAACTTGCGGGGCGCGGCCACGGTGGAAAACCTCCGGTCGGTAGGCAGGGCAAAGCACATGCCGACCAGACTTCCCGGCGCACCTGGGTCCTTCTTGTCGCGTCCTTGACGCTTTCCTCACTGTACCCAAGGGCCCACGGGGGCGATCCGGCGATCTTCACTTTAGGTCGTTATACGGTTTTCCGCCTTCATTGTGGGCATACGTTCCGCCAGGGCGCGTGGGGTCTCCCCTGCTCGCCCGCACCACGCGGCCCCGGCGCCCACGCCGAAGGGGCGGCGCCCACACAGCAGGCACCGCCCCCTCGACACGTACCGTCTAGTCCTCGCTGGAAGCGGCCGGCAGCTTCGTCTGGATGAGGTCCATCACGGACGAGTCCGTCAGCGTCGTGACGTCCCCCAGCTCCCGGTTCTCCGCCACGTCCCGCAGCAGCCGCCGCATGATCTTCCCGGACCGCGTCTTCGGCAGCTCCGCCACCGGCAGCACCCGCTTCGGCTTGGCGATCGGCCCCAGCGTCGCGCCCACGTGGTTGCGCAGTTCGGCGACCAGGCCCTCGTCGTCCGCGTTCGCACTGCCGCGCAGGATCACGAACGCGACGATGGCCTGGCCCGTGGTCTCGTCGGCCGCGCCGACCACCGCCGCCTCGGCGACCGAGGGGTGCGAGACGAGGGCCGACTCGACCTCGGTGGTCGAGATGTTGTGCCCGGACACCAGCATCACGTCGTCCACCCGGCCGAGCAGCCAGATGTCGCCGTCGTCGTCCTTCTTGGCGCCGTCACCGGCGAAGTAACGGCCCTCGAAGCGCGACCAGTAGGTGTCGATGAACCGCTGGTCGTCACCCCAGATGGTGCGCAGCATCGACGGCCACGGCTCGGTCAGCACCAGGTAGCCGCCACCGCCGTCGGGCACCTCGTTGGCCTCGTCGTCCACCACGGTCGCCGAGATGCCCGGCAGCGCGCGCTGGGCGGAGCCCGGCTTGGTCTCGGTGACGCCCGGCAGCGGCGAGATCATCATCGCGCCGGTCTCGGTCTGCCACCAGGTGTCCACGATCGGGCACGTGTCGGCGCCGATGTGCTTGCGGTACCAGATCCACGCCTCGGGGTTGATCGGCTCGCCGACCGACCCGAGCACACGCAGCGAGGACAGGTCGAACTTCGCGGGGATGTCGTCGCCCCACTTCATGAACGTACGGATCGCGGTCGGCGCCGTGTAGAGGATCGTGACGCCGTACTTCTGCACGATCTCCCAGAACCGCCCCTGGTGCGGGGTGTCGGGCGTGCCCTCGTACATGACCTGCGTGGCGCCGTTGGCCAGCGGGCCGTAGACGATGTACGAGTGCCCGGTCACCCAGCCGATGTCGGCGGTGCACCAGTAGACGTCGGTCTCCGGCTTGAGGTCGAAGACCGCGTGGTGGGTGTACGCCGCCTGGGTGAGGTAGCCGCCGGAGGTGTGCAGGATGCCCTTCGGCTTGCCCGTCGTACCGGACGTGTACAGGATGAACAGCGGGTGCTCCGCGTCGAACGCCTCCGGCGTGTGCTCCGCCGACTGGCGCGCGACCACGTCGTGCCACCACACGTCGCGGCCCTCGCTGAAGGCGGTGTCCTGGCCGGTGCGCCGGACCACCAGCACGTGCTCGACCTGCGGGCACTTGGCGACGGCCTCGTCGATGGCGGGCTTGAGCGCGGACGGCTTGCCGCGCCGGTAGCCGCCGTCGGCGGTGATCACGAGCTTGGCGTCGGCGTCCTGGATGCGGGAGGCGACGGCGTCGGCGGAGAAGCCGCCGAAGACGACCGAGTGGGCCGCGCCGATCCGGGCGCAGGCCAGCATCGCGACCGCGGCCTCCGGGATCATCGGCAGGTAGACGGCGACCCGGTCGCCCTTGCGGACGCCCAGTTCGGTCAGGGCGTTGGCGGCGCGGGAGACCTCGTCCTTGAGCTCGGCGTAGGTGATCGCGCGGCTGTCGCCGGGCTCGCCCTCGAAGTGGATGGCGACGCGGTCGCCGTTCCCGGCCTCGACGTGGCGATCGACGCAGTTGTACGCGACGTTCAGCTGCCCGTCCGCGAACCACTTGGCGAACGGCGGGTTCGACCAGTCCAGCGTCTCGGTCGGCTCGGTGGCCCAGGCGAGCCGCTTGGCCTGGTCGGCCCAGAAGCCCAGCCTGTCCGCCTTGGCCTGCTCGTACGCCTCCGCCGTGACGTTGGCGTGCGCGGCCAGCTCGGCGGGCGGCGCGAACCTGCGCTCTTCCTTGAGCAGGTTGGCCAAGGATTCGTTGCTCACGACATCTCCCTTTCCCAGGGCGTCCTATGTGCCTATGTGTCCCGGGCCATAGCTCATCAGCCCGATGGCCGGGTGACAAGGGGCTGCCGAAAATTGGTTTAGACCTATGCCTGTTCGGGCCCTTGTGCGACCCGTCCGGGACGTGCCGGTGGCCCCGCCACCGGCGGGGCCACCCTCTTGCACGGATCCCGAACCGCGAAGGTTCAGGCGAGTTGTACGGGTACGGGTACGGGGATGAGCGGTACGGGGCCGGGCCCGGACGCGTCGTACGTACGCGCCCCGGCCGGCCCGTACGGCCCCGCGGCCGCCTAGACCCGCTGCTCCTCCCGCTCTTCCCGCTCCTCCAGCGCCGCCGGCTCCACCGGCCCGACCCGGTTGAAGACGTCGTCCAGGTTCGCCACCGGGTCCGTGCCCTGCAGCAGGTACGCCTGCGCCTCGCCCACGTGGAAGTACATGCCCTGGAGCGTCAGGGTGCCCTCCGCCAGCCGTCGCGCCACCGACTCGTGCGCCTTCAGGTTCTCCAGCTGCTGGACCACGTTGGTCAGGCAGAGCTGCTCCACCGCGTCGGCCGGGAGCCGCCCGGCGATCCGCGCCCAGGCGTGGTGGCGGCTGGCCATCCGCTCCAGGCTGGGCAGCCCGTGCCGCAGCCAGCGGCGCAGCGGCGTCTGCGGGGCGTCCGGCTTGCTGTTCAGCAGGGCCTGCATCGCGCCGCAGCCGGAGTGGCCGCACACGGTGATCGAGTCGACCCGCAGCACCTCCACCGCGTACTCGATCGCGGCCGCCACCGAGTCGTCCCCGCCCTCCTCGCCGGGCGGCGGCACCAGGTTGCCCACGTTGCGCACGGTGAACAGGTCGCCCGGCCCACTCGCCGTGATCATGCTGGTGACCAGTCGGGAGTCGGCGCAGGTGAGGAAGAGCTGGGAGGGCCGCTGGCCCTCGCGGGCCAGCCGCGCCAGCTCGTCGCGCACCAGCGGCGCGGTGTTGCGCTGGAACGAGCTCAGCCCGCTCGCCAGCTGATGACCCGTCGGGCGCGCCGCCGGCGCGGCGTGCGCGGCCCGCGCGGCCTGGTCCTCGGTCTGGTGCTGCTCGCCGCAGCGGTGGTTGCGCCACGGGGTCCAGGGGCGGCAGCAGGTGTGGGACGACGAGGCGGACCCGGCGGTGCGGCCGCCGGAGCGGCCGGTCATCTCGACCTGCCCGCCCCGGGCGACGTGCGCCACCTGCCAGTCCTGCAACGTCTCGTACGCGGCATGATCCATGAATGACCCATCCAACTCGACGACTACCTGGGCTCCTTGCGGAATCTGGTGCAGTGCCCTGGTCAGCCGGGGCACGGCGAGGAACGTCAGCTGGCCGCGGGCGCGCACCAGGTGCACGCCGTCCTGCTCCTCGCGGGTGATGCGGGTCCTGGTCAGCCGGTGCATGGCGACGGCGATCGCCACGGCGATCCCGAGGGCGACGCCCTCCAGGATCCCGACGAACACGACTCCGGCCAGCGTCACCGCGTACACCAGGACCTCCCGGTGGCGGGTGACGGTGCGGATGCGGGTGATGCTCACCATCTGGATGCCGACCACCATCACCAGCGCGGCCAGCGCGGGCAGCGGGATCAGGTCGAGCACGGGCACCAGGAGCAGCGCGGCCAGCACCACCCACAGTCCGTGCAGCATCGTGGAGGTGCGGCTCACCGCGCCCGCCGAGACGTTGGCGACGCTGCGCACCGCGACCCCGGCGACCGGCAGTCCGCCGAGCGCTCCGGACACGATGTTCGCCGCGCCCTGTCCGGCCAGCTCCCGGTCCAGGTTCGACCGGGGGACGACGGTCTTCGGCTCCTTGCGGGCGGCCACCAGCTTGTCCACGGCCACCGCGGACAGCAGCGACTGCACGCTGGTGACCAGGGTGATCGTCAGCACTCCGGCGGCGATCCCCAGGACCGGCCCCTCGGGCAGCCCGGGCAGCGCGTGGTTGCTCCAGGAGGGCAGGTCCACGTGCGGGACGGGCATCGCGACGCAGGCGGCGAGCACGGTGGCGGCGGCCACCGCGGTCAGCGCGGCGGGCACCTTCCGCAGCGCCCGCCCCACCCGCCCGGGCACCCGGGGCCACAGCAGCAGTACGGCGATGGTCAGCAGGCTGACGGCCAGGTCGGCGGGGTGGACGTCGGCCAGCTGCCCCGGCAGGCCCCGGACGTTGGCCAGGGTCTCGCTCTGCGGGGTGCCGCCGAGGACGATGTGCAGTTGTGCGGCGGCGATGGTGACACCGATGCCCGCGAGCATCCCGTGCACGATCGCCGGACTGACGGCGAGGGCCGAGCGCGCCACCTTCAGCGCCGCCAGGCCCAGTTGGGCGAATCCGGCGAAGACGGTGATGGCGCAGGTGGCGCGCCAGCCGAACTTCTGGATCAGGTCGGCCGTCACCACGGTGAGCCCGGCGGCGGGGCCGCTCACCTGGAGCGGGGAGCCGCCCAGGCGCCCGGCGACGAGCCCGCCGACGGCGGCGGCCACCAGGCCGGCCTGGAGCGGTGCGCCGGTGGCGAGCGCGATGCCGAGCGAGAGCGGCAGCGCGATCAGGAAGACGGCGATGGACGCGGAGAAGTCGGTCCCCGCGATGTGGGGTCTGAAGCGGTCGAATCGGCCCCCGCCTCCGGCCGGGCCCTCCGGCCGCCGGGAGCGGGTGGTGCGCGGTGTTTCCGTTGAATCTGTCGTACGTGCGGATCGTGCCGTACGCGTGGGGACGCAAGCGGGCATGGTTCCCGTCTCCTCCGGGGCAGCGCGGTCGCGGAACGTGCGAGACGAACGTGGGGTCGCGGCCGTGGGTCACGGCGTGCAGCGGCGGGAAATGCAACTCTCGGTAAATGGATCGTAATGCAGAGTAAAGAATGCGGCATTACTTTCGGGGCAAATGGGGCAATCTTTCACCCGTTACGGTGATTAATCTTCTTGGCCCGGCTCGTCGGACCCTCCGACGCTCCGTCCCGGTGCGACGTTGGCGCCGCTCCTGCCCGAACTCGGCGGGCACCGAGCGCGTACTTCGGTACAGGGACAGAAGGGTGGGCGGATGGCCGCCACGAAGAGGATCGCCGTCGGAGCAGTGGCGGTGGCGCTGATCGCCGGTCTCGCGGGCTGCGGAAGCTCCGACGAGGGCTCCACCAAGGGCGCGCCCGGCGCCAAGAAGGGGGCCGGCGCCCCCAAGGCCGCCGTGCGCCTGATCGGCGACGGCTCGACCGCCTTCACCGGCGTCCAGCCGGGCCTGACGAAGCCGCAGCGCCTGAAGGCCGGTCAGCTGCCGCCCCAGTTCGTGGTGTTCTCCTGGGACGGCGCGGGCGAGGACAGCCAGAAGCTCTTCTCCCACTTCCGCAAGGTGGGCAAGAAGTACGGCGCGACCATGACCTACTTCCTCAGCGGGGTGTACCTGCTGCCGGAGGGCAAGTCCAAGCTCTACGACCCGCCGCAGCACGCCGCGGGCCGCTCCGACATCGGCTTCAACGACGTCCAGGGCATCCGTGACACCGTCCGCGAGCTGCGCGGCGCCTGGCAGGAGGGCAACGAGGTCGGCACGCACTTCAACGGCCACTTCTGCGGCAAGGACGGCGGCGTCGGCAACTGGTCCGTGGCCGACTGGAAGAGCGAGATCCAGCAGGCGAAGTCCTTCGTCAAGAACTGGAAGACCAACGCGGGCCTGAAGGGCGAGCAGCCCCTGCCCTTCGACTACGACAAGGAGCTCGTCGGCGCCCGCACGCCCTGCCTGGAGGGCCGCAAGAACTTCATGCGGGCCGCCAGCGAGCTGGGCTGGCGCTACGACACCAGCGGCGTCAACGACCAGATCTGGCCCAAGAAGGAACTGGGCCTGTGGGACCTGTCGATGCAGCTGGTGCCCGTGCCGGGCCGCGCCTTCGAGACGCTGTCCATGGACTACAACTTCATGGTCAACCAGTCCGGCACGGTCAAGGGTGACCCCGACATGCACGCGTACTGGGGCAACCAGATGCGCGACGGCCTGGTGAAGGCCTTCGACCGCTCCTACAAGGGCAACCGCGCGCCGCTGGTCATCGGCAACCACTTCGAGTCCTGGAACGGCGGCACGTACATGCGCGCCATCGAGGAGACCATCGCCAAGGTCTGCGTCCAGCGCGACGTCCACTGCGTCTCCTTCCGCCAGCTCGCCGACTGGCTGGACGCCCAGGACCCGGCCGTCATCGCCAAGCTGCGCACCCTGAAGGTGGGCCAGGCCCCGCAGGGCGGCTGGACGCCCTTCCTGACGGCCCGGTCCCCGGCGGCCCCGGCCGGCTCCCCGAACCAGCCCAAGCAGGAGAAGAAGGCCTGACCCGCACCTCCCACTCCCAGGGCGTGACCTAGCCGGGCTGGGTGAGCGCCAGCTCCTCGCGCAGCACGAAGGCCGGGTCGACTTGCGCAGCCAAGTCGGCGCCGGTCTTCGCGTTTCCCCAGCTCTCCGCGTTCTTCAGGTGGAAGTGCACCATCTGGCGGGTGTAACGCTCCCAGTCGCGGCGGGCGTACGACGCGTCCGCCGCCTCCCGCAGCGCCCGCAGCGCCGCCTGGTTGTCGGCCTCCAGGAGCTCGAAGCGCGGCGGGCGGCCCTTCTCCATGGCCCGCACCCAGTCCGAGTGGCCGACCGTCACCAGCAGGTCCTCACCCACCTCGTCGCGCAGGAACTGCAGGTCGTCCGCGTCCCGCACCTTGTTCCCCACGACCTTCAGGGCGACCCCGAAGTCCCGCGCGTACTCCTTGTACTGGCGGTACACGGACACGCCCTTGCGGGTGGGCTCGGCCACCAGGAACGTCATGTCGAAGCGCGTGAACATCCCCGAGGCGAACGAGTCCGACCCGGCCGTCATGTCCACCACGACGTACTCGTCGGGCCCGTCCACCAGGTGGTTCAGGCACAGCTCCACCGCGCCGACCTTCGAGTGGTAGCAGGCCACCCCGAGGTCCGACTCGGTGAACGGCCCGGTCGCCATCAGCGACACCTCGCCGTCGTCCAGGCGCACCGGCCGCGCGCACGCCGCGTACACCGGGTTCTCCTCGCGCACCCGCAGCAGGCGCGAGCCCTCGCCGGGCGGCGTCGTCTTGATCATCGTCTCGGCGGAGGAGATCCGGGGGTTGGACCCCCGCAGGTACTCCTTGATGAGCGGCAGGTGCGCACCCATCGCGGGCAGGGCGGCCGACTCCGCCTCATCGAGCCCGAGCGCGGCGCCCAGGTGCTGGTTGATGTCGGCGTCCACCGCGACGACGGGGGCGGAACAGGCGGCCAGGTGGCGGATGAAGAGCGAGGACAGCGTCGTCTTGCCGCTGCCGCCCTTCCCTACGAAAGCGATCTTCATGTTCACCTAGCGTAGTAGCACGGGAGCGGTGCGTGTTCGTCATGCGTGAAGAAGACCACTCCAAGGTGGGGCCGTCGCCCCGGGCGCGTAGCCTCCCTACTTATGAGTACGCACGCCGCCGATCCCCTCGCGGCGCTCGGCACGCTGCCGGGCGTCCCCGACGCCGTCGACAACGTCCGCAAGGCGATCGACCGGGTCTACGGCCACCGCGTGATGCGCCGCCGCAGCAACGAGATCGCCTCCGAGGCCGCCCTGCGCGGCGCCCGGGGCTCCGCGGCGCTCTCCGGCGCCGACTGGAACCTGGAGGAGGTCCGCCGCCGCTCCGACTTCAGCGTCGACGCCGAGGCCCGTACGGTCGGCGCGTCCCTGCGGCTCAGCGCCGAGGCCGGCCAGTTGCTCTCCATCTGGCGCCAGTCCCCGCTGCGCGTCCTGGCCCGGCTGCACCTGGTCGCCGCGGGCGGCACCGGCGACGCGGTGGGCCGCCCGCGCCAGGACGGCGAGGCGGTGGACGAGCCGCTGATCGAGACGGCGCTGCCGGACGCCGCCGAGGTGGCCGGACGGCTGGACGGCCTGGCGGACCTCGTCGTCGCGGGCGGTACGGCTCCGGCGCTGGTGACCGCGGCCGTGGTGCACGGCGAGCTGCTCGCGCTGCGCCCGTTCACCTCGTACAACGGCCTCGTCGCGCGCGCGGCCGAGCGCATCGTCCTGGTCGGCAGCGGTCTGGACCCCAAGTCGATCTGCCCGGCCGAGGTCGGTCACGCCGAGCAGGGGCGCGCCGCCTACCTCGCGGCGTTCGAGGGCTACCTCTCCGGCACCCCGGAGGGCGTCGGTGCGTGGATCGCGCACTGCGGGCGCTCGGTGGAGCTGGGCGTGCGCGAGTCGACCGCGGTGTGCGAGGCGCTCCAGCGGGGCGCGGCCTGAACCCGGTCGGCCCCGGAGGTCCGGAGCCGACCCGGTGTACGACGGAGAGTCTGCACTTCCCTTGAGGCCCTGACGAGGGCCGGGGTCCTTCAGGAGGGTCACAACCCTCGGGAGGGTCACGGCCCCCGAAAAGGGTTGCGGCGGTACCAGGTCTGGTACCGCCGCTGGCATGTCCGCCCAGTTACCAAGCGTCCTCGATGGTTGCCCATCAGGCCGGGATCTCTGCCCGTCACCTGGTGCGGCTGGCCCGTAATCGACGGGTCGACGTCGCGTGGGTGCTCGGCGTTCATGCTCGGTCCGTGGGGCCTTTGCTGCGTGTTAGGTGATCCTCTCGGATGTCCCAGGTCTCGCGGGCCGTTGATTCCTTTGTACTCCTGCCCGGGGGGAAGCGGAACCCCTGACCGCACTTCTTTACTTTTAGGTTCAAATACGGGCAAAAGAGGTGGCTGCTCAGACAGGCTGGGCAGCCTGCCGCCGCCGGGTCGCGTACCAGACGATCCCGGCCGTCGCGGCGGCCGCGCCCACCGCCGCCGCGGCGACGAGCGCCGGACGCGGCGGCATCCGGAACGCGGGCAGCCGCTGCTTGAGCCGAACCGGCTTGCTGAAGACGAGAATCGGCCAGTCCCGCGCCGTCGCCTCGCGCCGCAGCGCCCGGTCCGGATTGACGGCGTAGGGGTGACCGACGGACTCCAGCATGGGGACGTCGGTCGCCGAGTCGCTGTAGGCGTAGCAGCGGGAGAGGTCGTACCCCTCCGACGCCGCCAGCTCCCGGACGGCGTCCGCCTTCGTGGGGCCGTAGGCGTAGTACTCCACCTCGCCGGTGAAGCAGCCGTCGTCGCCGACGACCATCCGGGTGGCCACCACCCGGTCCGCACCGAGCAGTTCGCCGATGGGCTCGACGACTTCGGCGCCTGAGGTGGACACGATCACCACGTCGCGCCCGGCGGCGTGGTGCTCCTCGATCAGGGAGGCGGCCTCGTCGTAGATGATCGGGTCGATCAGGTCGTGGAGCGTCTCGGCGACGAGCTCCTTGACCTGCTGGACGTTCCAGCCCTTGCAGAGCGCCGAGAGGTACTCGCGCATCCGCTCCATCTGGTCGTGGTCGGCGCCGCCCACGAGGAACACGAACTGGATGTACGCCGTCCGCAGTACGGCGCGGCGGTTGATCAGCCCTCCTTGATAGAAGGACTTGCTGAACGTGAGCGTCGACGACTTGGCAATGACTGTCTTGTCCAGGTCGAAGAAGGCGGCCGTGCGCGGCAAGGAGTGGTTTTCCACGAGCCCGAGCATAGGCGCCCACCATTCGGCGTAAGCTGGGGCGTGTGGGTTTGCCTGAGAAGGCTCTCGGGTACACCATGGAAGTCACGGATCGTTCGCGACCGTGTCTAACCCGGCCCGACTCCTCCCCCCCCGAGTCGGCCGTGGGGACGACCCCCGCTCTCCCCCCCGGCGGGGGTCGTCGCATGTCCGGACACATTTTCGTCCACTTGTTCCGATCTGCTCCCCTCCCTTCCGTCGCGTCGGCGCGGGCCTCTGCTTCTTACGACGCGTGACGCTGCGTAGCCGTTGCGCTGCGCTGGGGAAGTCACCGGTATGAGCGACCGGGATATTCACAAGTGGCTAGTTGTCCACAGTTTTTGAGCAAGATCCACACGATTTCCGGTTCTGCCGCACGGTGATTCCGCTCGCGAAGTTCGCGGAGCACAGGAATCCGATCCCGCATCGCGGGGGAGAAGGGGGCGGAGATCGTGGCCGGAACCATCACGTCCGATCCGCAGCCGGCCGCCGAGGGGCGGCGGGCCGGTCCGCTGATCGTCACGGAGGACGCGGAACTGCTCGACGACCTGCTGCGGCTGTGCGCCGCCGCGGGCGCCGAGCCGGAGGTGCACCACGCGGTGCCCGAGCGCATCGATTGCTGGGAGGGGGCGCCGCTCGTCCTGGTCGGCGACGACGCGGCAGCTCGCTGCCGCGGAGCCACCCGTAGAAGGGGTGTGCTGTTGGTCGGCCGGGACCAGGACGACCCGGAGGTGTGGCGGCGCGCCGTGGAGATCGGCGCCGACAGCGTGCTGCGCCTGCCCGACGCCGAGGGCTGGCTCGTGGACCGGATCGCCGACGTCGTGGAAGGCGTCGGGCGCCAGGCGCTGACCGTCGGAGTGATCGGCGGCCGCGGCGGAGCCGGCGCCTCCACCCTGGCCTGCGCGCTCGCGGTGTCCGCCGCCCGGGCCGGGCGGCGCACCATGCTCGTCGACGCCGACCCGCTGGGCGGCGGGCTCGACGTCCTGCTCGGCGGCGAGCAGGCGGAGGGCCGCCGATGGCCGGATTTCGCCGCTTCCAAGGGGCGGGTCGCGGGCGGCGCGCTGGAGGAGTCCCTGCCGTCGGTCCAGGGGCTGCGCGTCCTCAGCTGGGACCGCGGCGACTCCGTCGTGGTGCCGCCCGAGGCGATGCGGTCGGTCCTGGCGGCCGCCCGGCGCCGGGGCGGGGTCGTCGTGGTGGACCTGCCGCGCCGGGTCGACGAGCCGGTCACCGAGGCGCTGGCGCAGCTGGACCTCGGACTCCTGGTCGTCCCGGGGGAGTTGCGGGCCGTCGCGGCGGCCCGGCGGGTGGCCTCGATGGCCGGGATGGTGCTGAGGGACCTGCGCGCGGTGGTGCGCGGTCCGTACGCCGAGGGGCTGGACGACGCCTGGGTGGCGCGCGCCGTCGGGCTGCCGCTCGCGGGCGAAGTCCCGGTCGAGCACGACTTGTTGACGGCGCGGGCCGACGGTCCGCCGGGAAGTTCCGGGCGCGGCCCGCTCGCCCGGTTCTGCGGCGCGTTCTGGGAGCGGGCCCTGGCCGGGGGCGGTGCGTCGTGAAGGGCGGCGCGGTGGTGGGCGAGTCGATGCTGGAGTCGGTGCGCAGGCGGCTCGCGGAGAGCGGGTGCGAACCGACGCCCGCGCGGGTGGCGGCCGTGCTGCGGGAGCAGGGGCGGCTGCTTGGCGACACGGAAGTGCTGGGCGCGGCCGAGGAGTTGCGCAGCGAACTGGTGGGGTCCGGGCCGCTGGAGGCCCTCCTCGCCGATGAGACGGTGACCGATGTGCTGGTCTCCGCCCCGGACCGGGTGTGGGTCGACCGGGGCGCGGGCCTTGAGCTGACCGGGGTGGCCTTCAGGGACGCGGGGGCGGTGCGCCGGCTGGCGCAGCGGCTGGCGTCCGTGGCGGGGCGGCGGCTGGACGACGCCCGTCCGTGGGTGGACGCCCGGCTGCCTGACGGCACCCGGATGCACGCGGTGCTGCCCCCGGTGGCGGTCGGCTCGACGTGCCTTTCCCTGCGGGTGGTCCGGCACAAGGCCTTCTCCGTGGGGGAGTTGGTCACGGCCGGTACGGTCCCGCCCGGCGGCGCCAAGGTACTGCGCGCCCTGGTGCAGGCCCGGGTCTCCTACCTGGTCAGTGGCGGTACGGGATCGGGCAAGACCACTCTGCTGTCGACGCTCCTCGGGCTCGTGGGCCCCGAGGAGCGGCTGGTCCTCGCCGAGGACTCGGCGGAGCTGCGCCCGGACCACCCGCACGTGGTGCGCCTGGAGGGCAGGCCCGCCAACCAGGAGGGCGCGGGGCTCGTCACGCTGAGGGACCTGGTGTGCCAGGCGCTGCGGATGCGGCCGGACCGGCTGGTGGTCGGGGAGGTGCGCGGCCCCGAGGTCACCGATCTGCTCGCCGCGCTGAACACGGGCCACGAGGGCGGCTGCGGCACGGTCCACGCGAACACGGCGGCCGACGTCCCCGCGCGCCTGGAGGCCCTGGGCACGGCCGCGGGACTGGACCGGACGGCGCTGCACAGCCAGCTGGCGTCGGCCCTGTCGGTGGTGATCCACCTCGTGCGGGACCGGGGCGGCAAGCGGCGCCTGGCCGAGGTGGCCGTCCTGGAGCGGGACCGGGCGGGGCTCGTGGTGACGGTGCCCGCGCTGCGCTGGGGGCAGCAGGGGTTCGTCCGGGACCGCGGCTGGGAGCGGCTGAGGGCCCTGATCGGAGGTGCCCTGTGCTGATCAGTGGGCCCGCCTGCGGGGCGGCGCTGTGCGCGGGGGCGGCCGCCTGGCTGCTCACCGGGCGGGACGGGGCAGTGCGGCGGGGGCGGCTGATGTTCGCCGACGGGGGCCTCGCGGGTGCGCCCGCGGTGTGGACCCGGCGGTGGTGGCGGCCGTGGGCGTCCTGGCTGCGGGCGCGGCCGCAGTGGTGGTGCCTGGTGGTGGGCGGGGCCGTCGCCCTGCTCGGGGCTTCGCCGCTGCCGTTGGTCCTGGGGGCGGTGGGCGTGCCGGTGGCCGGGCGGTGGCTCGGGGTGCGGCGGGCCAGGGGCGAGCGGGAGCGGAGGGCGAAGGCGGTGACCGCGCTGTGCGGGGCGGTCGTGGGGGAGCTGAGGGCGGGGTGGCAGCCCGGACAGGCCCTGCGGTTCGCGGCGCGGGCCACGGGCGCGCTGGGTGCCCGGGAGGCGGCGGTGCTGGCGGCCGTGCGGTTCGGAGGCGATGTGCCGACGGCGCTGCGGGAGGCCGCGGGGGAGCCGGGTGCGGACGGGCTCGCGGGGGTGGCGGCCTGCTGGCAGGTGGCGGTGGACAGCGGTGCCGGGCTCGCCGAGGGCCTGGACCGGCTGCATGCCGCGCTGCGCCAGGACCTGGAGCGGCGGGAGCGGCTGCGGGCCCGGTTGGCGGGGGCCTGGGCGACGGTCGTGGTGCTGGCCGGTCTGCCCGCGGTGGGCCTGGCGATGGGCGCGGGCCTGGGGGCCGATCCGCTGTGGGTGCTGCTGCACACCCCGGCGGGCTGGGCCTGTCTGGCGGTGGGCGGGCTGCTCGAAGCGGCGGGCGTGTGGTGGGCGGCGCGGATCGTGCGGGCGGGGGAGGGGCTGTGATGCCTTCGGGGGCGGTGCAGACGGCGCTGGGTGGCGGGGCCGTCCACAGGCTGGGGGTGGTCCTCGCGGTGGTGGGCGGGGTCTGGTGGGCGTGGGGCGAGGTGGTGGCGCGGCGGCGGGAGCGGCGGACGCGCAGGCGCGTCGAGGCGCTGCTGGCGCTGGAGCGGGCGCGGCGGTACCGGGCGTGGCTCGACCTGCCTCCCTGGGTGCGCGGCTGGGCAGGGCCCGTCGGTGTGGGGCTCGCGGGATACGTGCTGGTCGGCGGGGTGGCCGGGTGCCTGGTCGGGGCGGGAGCCGTCTGGGGCGTACGGAGGTGGCGGAGGCGGCCCAGGGCAGGGGCGGCCCAGGCGGAGGCGATACGTCAACTGCCGCTGGCGGCCGACCTCCTGGCGGCGTGCGTGGCGGCGGGGGCCGGGCCGCGCGAGGCGGCGGAGGCCGTCGGGGTGTCGCTGGGCGGCCCGGTGGGCGGGGCGCTGGCCCGGGCGGCGGCGGAGCTGCGGCTCGGCGGCGAACCCGAGTCCGCCTGGCGGGGGTTCGGCGAGCTGCCGGGGGCCGGGGAGCTGGCGCGGTGCCTGATCCGGGCGGGGACCTCGGGGGCGCCTGCCGCCGAGCCGGTGGCGCGGGTGGCCCGGGAGCTGAGGGCCGAGCGGGAGCGGGCGGCCGAGGCCGGGGCCCAGCGGGCGCAGGTGCTGATCACGGCGCCGGTGGGGCTGTGCTTCCTGCCCGCCTTCCTCGCGATGGGGGTGGCGCCGGTGGTGATCGGGCTGATGGGGGTGCTGATGAGGAACTGACGGAAGTGCGTCAGAGGGACCAGAGGGATGGGTCAACAGATCAGAAACGCATGGGGGTTGAGATGAGGAAGGTGTTCGGGAAGGCGAAGGCCGGCGTGGCGGCGGTGGTGCGGGCGCGGAGGCTCGCGAGGCGGTCCGACAGGGGCATGGCCACCGCCGAGTACGCGCTGGCGACGGTGGCCGCCTGCGGGTTCGCCGGACTGCTCTACAAGCTGGTCACCAGCGACACCATGAGCGGCGCGCTCCAGTCGCTGATCGGGAAGGCGCTCGGTGCCGAGTTCTGAGCGGGGACGGGGCGGATGGCGACGGGACGGATGGCACCGCGCCCGGCGGTGCCGGGGTGAGCGGGGCTCGGTGACGGCGGAGGCGGCGGTGGTGCTGCCGGTCCTGGTGGGGTGCGTGGCGGCGCTGCTGTGGGCGCTGGGGGCGGCGACCGCGCGCATCCAGTGCCTCGACGCGGCCCAGGCCGGGGCGCGCGCGGTGGCCAGGTCGGAGCCGGAGGCGGTCGCGGTGGGCGTGGCGCGACAGGCGGCTCCGGCGGGGGCGCGGGTGGCGGTGCGCCGGGTCGGGGACCTGTGGCGGGTCCGGGTGGAGGCGGCTTCTCCGGGGCCCGGTCCGCTGGGCGTGACCGTGCACGGGGAGGCCAGTGCCCTGGCCGAGGACGTGGTGGGGGCGGAGCCGTGAGGAGGCGGGTGAGGGACCCGCAGCGGGGTGCGGCGACGGTGTGGGCGGCGGTCGCGGTGAGCGCGCTGTGCGCGGTATTCGCCGCCGTACTGGCCCTGGGGCAGGTGGTGGCGGCCCGGCACCGGGCGGGCGGGGCCGCCGACCTCGCCGCGCTCGCGGCGGCGGACCGGGCCCTTGAGGGCGCGCGGTCCGCGTGTGCGGCGGCCGTGCGGGTGGCGCGGGCCCAGGACGCCTGGGCGGTGCGCTGCGAGCTGCGGGGCGAGATCGCCGAGGTGACCGTACGGACCAGGTTCGGGCCGTACGCCCCGCGGGTCAGTGCAAGGGCGGGGCCTGCGTGGGCGGCGCCGTCGTCGGCGGGGGTGCCGGGGGCTCTTCCGGCGGGGCGGCGCGGAGGAGTTCCGTGAGGAGGCGGATGGCGCCGCGCTTGTGGAGGGGGTCGTTGCCGTTGCCGCACTTGGGGGACTGGATGCAGGACGGGCAGCCCGCCTCGCACTCGCAGGCGGCGATCGCCTCGCGGGTGGCGGCGAGCCAGGCGCGGGCGGTGTGGAAGGCCCGTTCGGCGAAGCCCGCGCCGCCGGGGTGGCCGTCGTACACGAACACCGTCGGCAGCAGGGTGTCCGGGTGCAGCGGCACCGAGACGCCGCCGATGTCCCAGCGGTCGCAGGTGGCGAAGAGCGGGAGCATCCCGATGGAGGCGTGCTCGGCCGCGTGCAGGGCGCCGCCGAGGATCTCCGGGTTGATCCGGGCCGCGTCCAGCTGGTCCTCGGTCACGGTCCACCACACGGCCCGGGTGCGCAGCGTGCGGGGCGGCAGGTCGAGCTTGGTCTCGCCCATCACCTCGCCCGTGATCAGCCGGCGGCGCAGGAAGGAGACGACCTGGTTGGTGACCTCGACGGAGCCGAAGCACAGCCGCCCGTCGCCCCAGGGGACCTCGGTCTCGGTCTCCAGGACGGAGATGGCCGTGGTGTCCCGGGCGGTCGTGGAGTACGGCGGCACGGCCTCCTCGACCAGGGCGACCGAGTCGTCCAGGTCCAGCTTGCGCACCAGGTAGGTGCGGCCCTGGTGGAGGTGGACGGCGCCCTCGTGGACGGCGGTGTGCGAGGCGGCCTCGTCGACGGTGCCGAGCAGCCGGCCGGTCCCGGCCTCCACGATCTGCACCGGACGGCCGCCCTCGCCCCGGATGTCGGTGAGGTCGGCGGCCCGCTCGCGGCGGGTCCAGTACCAGCCGCCGCTGCGCCGCCGCAGCAGCCCGGCGCCCTCCAGCTGGGGCATCAGGCCGGGGGCCGCCGGCCCGAAGAGCTCCAGGTCGGCCTCGATGAGCGGGAGCTCGGACGCGGCGGCGCACAGGTGGGGGGCCAGGACGTACGGGTTGTCCGGGTCCAGGACCGTCGACTCGACGGGCTGGCGGAACAGCGCCTCCGGGTGGTGCACCAGGAAGGTGTCCAGCGGGTCGTCCCGGGCGACCAGCACCGCGAGCGCCCCCTGGCCGGACCGTCCGGCCCGGCCCGCCTGCTGCCACAGGGAGGCCCGGGTGCCGGGGTAGCCCGCGATGACCACGGCGTCCAGTCCCGAGACGTCCACGCCGAGCTCCAGGGCCGTGGTGGCGGCGAGACCGAGCAGCTCCCCGGAGTGCAGGGCCCGCTCCAGGGCGCGGCGCTCCTCCGGCAGGTAGCCGCCCCGGTAGGCGGCGACCCGGTGGACCAGCGAGCGGTCGACCTCGGCCAGCCGCTCCTGGGCGATGACGGAGATCAGCTCGGCGCCCCGTCGGGAGCGTACGAAGGCCACGGAGCGCATGCCCTGGACGGTCAGGTCGGTGAGCAGGTCGGCGGTCTCGGCGGTGGCCGTGCGGCGCACCGGGGCGCCCTGCTCGCCGTGCAGTTCGGTGAGCGGGGGCTCCCACAGGGCGAAGACGAGCTCCCCGCGCGGGGAGGCGTCGTCGGAGACCTCCTGGACCGGTAGTCCGGTGAGGCGGCCGGCGGCGAGGGCGGGCTCCGCGGCGGTGGCGGAGGCCAGCAGGAAGACCGGGTCCGCGCCGTAGCGCGCGCACACCCGGCGCAGGCGGCGCAGCACCTGGGCGACGTGGGAGCCGAAGACGCCGCGGTAGGTGTGGCACTCGTCGATCACGACGTAGCGCAGGGCGCGCAGGAAGGAGGACCACCTGGGGTGGGAGGGGAGTATGCCCCGGTGCAGCATGTCGGGGTTGGTGAGCACGTAGTTCGCGTACTGGCGGACCCACTCGCGCTCCTCGACGGGGGTGTCCCCGTCGTAGACGGCGGGCCGGATCCGGTTGCCCAGCGGGGCGGCGAGCTCCTTGACGGCGCGGCGCTGGTCGGCTGCCAGGGCCTTGGTGGGGGCGAGGTACAGGGCGGTGGCGCCGCGGCCGTTGGGCGCCTCGGAGCCGTCCAGGAGCGTGGTCAGCACGGGCGCCAGGTAGGCGAGGGACTTGCCGGAGGCCGTGCCGGTCGCGATCACCACGGACTCGCCGTCCAGGGCGTGCTCGGCGGCGGCCGCCTGGTGGGCCCAGGGGTGCTCGATCCCCGCCGTCCGAATGGCGTTGATCACTTCCGTACGGATGCGGTCGGGCCAGACCGCATGCCTTCCCGGCCTGGGGGGCAAGTGCTCCGTATGAGTGATGCGCGCGGCCCGGCTCTCCCCCGCGGAGAGCCGGTCGAGGACCTCTCCGGGGGAGGGGCGGGTCTCCCCGCTCTCGGGGGGTCGTCTGGGGCGGTGATTCCTGGCCATCGGCACCGAGTGTGTCACTGGCACGACGGACAATGCTCCCAAGGCGTCGTGCATGGCTGCTGGTAAGTGATTGAATGCCATCGCGGCTGGCGATACGTCCCCTGGCTCCGTCGGGGAGAACCGAGGGGGCGACCGCTCGATAGCAAGGTGCTGGAGGATCCGTGGACCTGTCCCTGTCGACTCGCACTGTAGGTGACCGCACGGTCGTCGAGGTCGGTGGCGAGATTGATGTGTATACCGCGCCCAAGCTGCGCGAGCAGTTGGTCGAGTTGGTGAACGACGGCAGTTACCACCTGGTGGTCGACATGGAGGGCGTGGACTTCCTCGACTCGACCGGCCTCGGCGTTCTGGTGGGCGGCCTCAAGCGCGTGCGCGCGCACGAGGGCTCGCTGCGTCTGGTCTGCAACCAGGAGCGCATTTTGAAGATCTTCCGGATCACGGGCCTGACCAAGGTCTTCCCCATCCACACCACGGTCGACGAGGCCGTGGCCGCCACCGACTGAGACCGGCGCCACGGCCTTCGGCCCCGGTCCCGGCCGGGTCCGGGCCGGAGGCGGAGGAGCGGAGGCGCCGGGCAGCCTGCCCGGGCCCCGCAGATGCACGCCCGTACGTCCGAGGGGGACCGTGATGGCCACCGTTGAACTCCGCTTCAGCGCCCAGCCCGAGCACGTCAGGACCGCCCGTCTGGTGGCGGCCGCGGTGGCGCGCAGGGCCGGGGTCGACGAGGCGGTCCTCGACGAGCTCAGGCTCGCGGTCGGCGAGGCGTGCTCCCGTGCGGTGGGTCTCCACCGCAGCAACGGCATCACCGCCCCGGTGCGCGTCGTGCTGACCGAGGAGGAGAAGGCCTTCTCCATCGAGGTCGGCGACGAGGTCCCGGGTGCGGGTGTCGCCGCGGCCGACGCCGCCGGGGTGCCCGGCGCGCGCAGCGGGGCCCCGGTGGAGGACTTTGACGACGCCGAGGGCGAGGACGAGATGGGCCTCGCGGTGATCAGCGGGCTGGTCGACGACGTCGAAGTCTCGTCGGATCAGGCCGGTGGCGTGATCCGCATGAGCTGGCCCACGACGCCCGCCACGGTGTCGCCCTGACCGGTCGTCCCCGGGCGTCCGCCCTGAATTCAGGCCCTGCTGAGCAGGGCCTTTTTCATTTCCCTAGATCAAGGATCACCGGGCAACGCTTTTGCCCCGTTACGGTTTTTCTACGGGTTTTCTGAATTTGATCATTTGCTGACTGGTAATCAAAGGTCAATTCCGGTTGGTGGCACCCTGTTTTGATCAGGTTCCGCTCCCTACAATCCGTCCACATCTTGAGCTCTGACGTCAAGGAGGACGAATGGCGGGGCTCTTTGATCCACAACTGACCGATCACTCCACATCTCTCGCGGCCGCGGTGCTCACGAACGAGAACAGAATGATCGTGATCGTCATCGCGGTGGTCGCCGTGGCGGCCCTGGTCGTCGCCCAGCTGCTGGTACGCCAGGTCCTGGCGGCCGGTGAGGGCACCGATTCCATGAAGAAGATCGCGGCGGCGGTCCAGGAAGGCGCGAACGCGTATCTGGCCAGGCAGTTGCGCACCCTGGGAATCTTCGCCGTCGTGGTGTTCTTCCTCCTGTTGCTGCTGCCGGCGGACAACTGGTCGCAGCGCGCCGGACGTTCTGTGTTCTTCCTGGTGGGTGCGCTTTTCTCGGCGGCCACCGGTTACATCGGCATGCGTCTTGCCGTACGCAGCAATGTGCGCGTGGCGGCGGCCGCGCGCGAGGCGACTCCCGCGGAAGGGGAGCCGGAAAAGGATCTGACGACCGTCGCGCACCGCGCGATGAAGATCGCTTTCCGTACGGGTGGCGTGGTCGGGATGTTCACGGTGGGCCTCGGCCTGCTGGGCGCCTCCTGCGTGGTCCTCGTCTACGCGGCCGATGCCCCGAAGGTCCTGGAGGGCTTCGGACTCGGCGCGGCCCTCATCGCGATGTTCATGCGCGTCGGCGGCGGCATCTTCACCAAGGCGGCCGACGTCGGGGCCGACCTGGTGGGCAAGGTCGAGCAGGGCATCCCCGAGGACGACCCGCGCAACGCCGCCACCATCGCGGACAACGTGGGCGACAACGTGGGCGACTGCGCCGGCATGGCGGCCGACCTGTTCGAGTCGTACGCCGTGACGCTCGTCGCCGCGCTGATCCTCGGCAAGGCCGCCTTCGGCGACCTGGGCCTCGCCTTCCCGCTGATCGTCCCGGCGATCGGCGTGGTCACCGCGATGATCGGGATCTTCGCGGTCGCCCCGCGGCGCGCCGACCGCAGCGGGATGTCAGCGATCAACCGGGGGTTCTTCATCTCCGCGGTGATCTCGCTGGTCCTGGTGGCGGTGGCGGTCTTCGTCTACCTGCCCTCCTCCTACGCGGACCTGGACGGCGTCACCGAGGCCTCCATCTCCGGCCACGGCGGCGACCCGCGCGTGCTGGCCCTGGTGGCCGTCGCGATCGGCATCGTCCTCGCCGCGCTCATCCAGCAGCTCACCGGGTACTTCACCGAGACCACCCGGCGCCCGGTGCGCGACATCGGCAAGTCGTCGCTGACCGGCCCGGCCACGGTGGTGCTCGCGGGCATCGCGATCGGGCTCGAATCGGCCGTCTACACGGCCCTGTTGATCGGCCTGTCCGTGTACGGGGCGTTCCTGCTCGGCGGTACGTCGATCATGCTGGCGCTCTTCGCGGTGGCCCTGGCCGGCACCGGTCTGCTCACCACCGTCGGCGTCATCGTGGCCATGGACACCTTCGGCCCGGTCTCCGACAACGCCCAGGGCATCGCCGAGATGTCCGGCGACGTCGAGGGCGCGGGCGCCCAGGTGCTCACCGACCTGGACGCCGTCGGCAACACCACCAAGGCCATCACCAAGGGCATCGCCATCGCCACCGCGGTGCTCGCGGCGGCCGCGCTGTTCGGCTCGTACCGCGACGCGATCGCCACGGCGGTCAAGGACGTGGGGGCCAGGGCCGGGGAGACGGGCCTGAGCCTGGACATCTCGCAGCCCAACAACCTGGTCGGCCTGATGTTCGGCGCCGCGGTCGTCTTCCTCTTCTCCGGCCTCGCCATCAACGCGGTCTCCCGCTCGGCCGGGGCGGTGGTCTACGAGGTGCGCAGGCAGTTCCGCGAACACCCCGGGATCATGGACTACAGCGAACAGCCGGAGTACGGGCGCGTCGTCGACATCTGCACCAAGGACGCGCTGCGCGAGCTGGCCACGCCCGGACTGCTCGCCGTGATGGCGCCGATCGCGGTCGGCTTCTCCCTCGGCGTGGGCGCCCTCGGCTCCTACCTGGCGGGGGCGATCGGCTGCGGCACGCTGATGGCGGTCTTCCTGGCCAACTCCGGGGGCGCCTGGGACAACGCCAAGAAGCTGGTCGAGGACGGTCACCACGGCGGCAAGGGCAGCGAGGCCCACGCGGCGACGGTGATCGGCGACACGGTCGGCGACCCGTTCAAGGACACCGCGGGGCCGGCCATCAACCCGCTGCTGAAGGTGATGAACCTGGTCGCCCTGCTGATCGCGCCCGCCGTGGTGCAGTTCAGCTACGGCTCGGACGCCAGCGCGGGCGTGCGCGCGGTGGTCGCGGCGGTGGCGATCGTGGTCATCGTCGGCGCGGTGTACGTCTCCAAGCGGCGCTCCGTGGCCGTGGGTGACGAAGACAACTCCGACGGCCGGGTGCCGCGGCCCAGCGAGCCGTCGGTGGTGTCGTAACACCTGTTCGATCCGTACCAACCACCGGGCGGACGGGGCGTGTTGACGCCCCGTCCGCCCTCGTGCGCGCATCTGACGCCCCGTCGTGAGTCTTGTCTCCCTTGGTGCAAATGGCTGCAATGGGGTACGTAAGGGTCGCACGACACGCCTTTGTCGCCCGGTTGGCGTGTATGTTCCGGGGCCGAGAGCCTTGGAAGGGACCAATCCGGTGAACAAGAAGCTTGCTGCCGCACTGTCCGGCGGTGCGGTACTGGTGCTCGCTCTGTCGGGCTGCAGCGACGACGGCGACAACAAGGTGGACGACTGGGCCAAGAAGGTCTGTGACCAGGCACAGGCCCAGATCCAGAAGAGGGCCAACGCCCAGCAGACGATCATCGCCACGGCCGCGGACGGCAAGCCCGCCGACATCCAGGCCGCCGACTCGAAGGCCTTCCAGGACATCGCGGACGCCGACAAGGCGCTCGCCAAGGCCATCCAGGACGCGGGCGTCCCGCCGGTGGACAACGGCGCGGAGCTCCAGAAGGACGCCGTCAAGGAGCTCAACGCGACGGCCACCGAGTACGTGGCGCTGAAGAAGCAGGTCGACGCGCTCGACCCGAAGAACCAGCAGAAGTTCGCGGACGGCCTGCAGACCGTCGCGGACGGGCTGAAGAAGATCGAGAAGATGGACCAGGACGCGCTGAACAAGCTGCAGTCCGGTGAGCTCGGCAAGGCCATGTCGAAGCAGACCGGCTGCCAGAAGCCGACCCCGTCGGTCGCCCCGACCGGCTCCCCGTCGCCGTCCGCGTCCGCGTCCGCCAAGCCCGGCTCCACGGCCTCCAAGGCCGCGTCGCCGTCGGCGTCCGCCTCCAAGTCGGCCTCGGCGTCCGCCTCGAAGTCGGCGTCGCCGTCCGCGTCCGCGTCGGGCTCCGACGAGGAGTAGTCCGCGGGCTCCGCGAGGAACGGCCACGCGCGCGTCGGCGCCGTGGTGGTACGTGGGCAACGGCCCGGCTCCCCTGGGGAGCCGGGCCGTTCGCCGTCCGGGGGAGGCCGGGGCCGTCCGGGTGCGGCGATTGTCAGTGGTGGCGGTCACAATGGAGCGGTGAGTACGACCCGTGTTTCCACCGCACTTCCCGCGCCCGGTCACGCCACCGCGCTGCGCGAGGCCCTGCTCGCCGCCGACTTCACCGCCGACGGCCTGCTCGACCTGCTCGGCGCTCCGGCGTACGCCGCGCTGGCCCGCAGCGAGACCGTCCCCGCCCTGCGCGCCACCCGCGGCGAGGGCCCGCTCCCGACGCTGGTCAGGCTCTTCCTGCTGCAGGACGCCATCCCGGCCGCGCGCGCCGGGGCCGCCCTGCCGCTGGAGCGGGCGCTCGCCGACGGGTGGGTGGCGCGCGAAGGGGACCTGGTGCGCGCCGTGGTGGACGTCCGGCCGTACGGCGGACCTGACGGCCAGGACTGGTTCATCGTCTCCGACCTCGGCTGCGCGGTCGGCGGCGCGGGCGGGATCGGCAAGAACGACGAGGGCGTCGTGCTCGGCGTGGGCGGGGCGTCCACCACGCTCGCCGGGATCACCGTGCGCACCCCCGTCGGCTCCGCCCTCGACCTGGGCACCGGCTCCGGCATCCAGGCGCTCCACGCGGCCCAGCACGCCACGCGCGTGACGGCCACCGATCTCAACCCGCGCGCACTGGAGTTCACCCGCCTCACCCTCGCGCTGTCCGGTGCGCCGGAGGCCGACCTGCGGGCCGGTTCGCTGTTCGAGCCGGTGGAGGGGGAGACGTACGACCTCATCGTGTCCAACCCGCCGTTCGTCATCTCCCCGGGCGCCCGGCTCACCTACCGCGACGGCGGGATGAGCGGCGACGAACTGTGCCGCACCCTCGTGCGACAGGCCGGAGAGCGGCTGAACGAGGGCGGGTTCGCCCAGTTCCTCGCCAACTGGGAGCACGTGGAGGGCGAGGAGTGGCAGGAGCGGCTGCGCTCCTGGGTGCCGGCCGGGTGCGACGCCTGGATCGTGCAGCGCGAGGTGCAGGACATCACGCAGTACGCGGAGCTGTGGCTGCGTGACGGGGGCGACCACCGGGCGGACCCGGGGGAGTACGCCGAGCGGTACGGGGCGTGGCTGGACGAGTTCGAGGCGCGCGGGACCCGGGCGGTCGGCTTCGGCTGGATCACCCTGCGCAGGACGTCCGCCGAGAAGCCCTCCGTCGTGGTCGAGGAGTGGCCGCACCCGGTGGAGCAGCCGCTCGGCGAGGCGGTGCGGGGGCACTTCGAGCGCCAGGACTACCTGCGCTCGCGCGACGACGCGGGCCTGCTCGCCGACCGCTTCGCCCTCGTGCCCGAGGTCGTGCAGGAGCAGGTCGGGCTGCCGGGTGCGGAGGACCCCGAGCACGTGGTGCTGCGCCAGAACCGCGGGATGCGGCGGGCGACCCGGGTGGACCACGTGGCGGCGGGGTTCGCCGGGGTGTGCGACGGGACGCTGACGGCGGGGCAGATCCTGGACGCCATCGCGCAGCTGACGGGGGAGGACCCGGTGCTGCTCCGCGACCGGACGCCGGAGGCGATCAGGCTGCTGGTGGAGGAGGGGTTCCTGGAGCGGGCCGAGGGGTAGCCGCTCGCGCCGCGGGGTGCGCTGCCGTGGCCCGCGCGCTGCCGCGAGGGGGCGTGCGCGGGGGCTTGGCGTTCCGCGGCGCCGCGCGCGGACGGTCCTGGGGCTCGGGGTGCCCCGGGTACGGGGCGTGGGGCGCCGCGCGTCGATGGTTCTGGTGGCTCCGGGTGCGGGCCTTGGGTCTCCCCGCCCCGCCCCTTCCCGAAAGCCTCCGGCGGTGAGGGGCGGGATGTGTGTACGGGGCTCCGCCCCGGCCCCGTTCGCGGGAGCTCCGCCCCCTGCACCCCCTTGGGCCTAGGTGTGGCGCTGCCTCCTGGGACTTCGGGGTCGGGCTCCGCCCCCTGCGCCCCCCTGTGCCGTGGTGTGGTGCGGCGTCCTGGGACTGCGGTGTGGGGGCTCCGCCCCGCCACTTGCCCTCTTGGCCGCTGGGCCGCGTTGCGCCCTGCCCGGGCCCCTTCGGCAGGGGTCCGAGCCCTGCACCCCCTTGGGCCGTAGTGCGGTGCCGTGTCCCGGGACTGCGGGGTGGGGTTCCGCCCCCTGCGCCCCCGCCCCGGCCCCCTGCGCCCCCGCCCCGGCCCTCTCGGCCGCAGGCCTGGGCTTCGTACCCCCCTGCGAGCCCCCTCCCCACCCCGGCATCCCCACCCCCGAGAATCAGCCACCTCCTACCGGCAGGTTCCGGCCCGGGGGGTGGGGTGGGCCGTCGGGGGGATCGGGGGCGCGTCGTTCACCCGAAGTTCGTACCGCTGACGCCTGGAGGTGCCAGCCTCGGGCCCGGGGAAGCCCGGGGGACCCAGTGAGCGAGGTGCGGGAGATGGAGAGCGGACCGGCGATCTTCGCCGGAACGGCGTTCGCGCTGTTCGGGGCGGGGCTCCTGCTGTGGACGGGGGTCCGCGTGCGGCACGGCGCGCCGGTGGCGCACGGGGTGGCCCCGGGGGCCGCCGCCGTCCTGGCGACTGCCTTCGGCGTGGCCTTCCTGGCCCTCGGCGTCTGGTGCTTCGGACGGTTCTGAGGGCGGCGCCCCGGCAGTGGGGGCCGTGGGGCGCATGGGGTTGCAGGGGCTCGGGGCGTACAGGGGCCGTGGCCGGAAAGCGGGGGCCGGAGGGCCCTGGCGGGGTGGTCGGAAGCCGGGTCGGAACTCGGGGCTCCGCGGTGCGAAGGGAGTCCGGGCGGCAGGAAGGGCAGGACTCGGGTTACCGTTCGAGTGGCCGTTGCGGGCTTTCGCCGTTTGACACGGGGGCGGGTTGTACCGTCACACTCCGCAGCGACGGCAGCACCACGCACGAACCCACGTGCCACCGATCGTCGACCGGAGAGAAGAGCGAAGTTGTCCCCGACCAGCGAGACCGCACAGGGCGGCCGCCGACTCGTCATCGTCGAGTCGCCTGCCAAGGCGAAGACGATCAAGGGCTACCTCGGCCCCGGCTACGTCGTCGAGGCGAGCGTCGGGCACATCCGCGACCTCCCGAACGGGGCGGCGGAGGTCCCCGACAAGTACACCGGAGAGGTGCGCCGCCTCGGCGTGGACGTCGAGCACGACTTCCAGCCGATCTACGTCGTGAACGCGGACAAGAAGGCGCAGGTCAAGAAGCTCAAGGACCTGCTGGCCGAGTCCGACGAACTCTTCCTGGCCACCGATGAGGACCGCGAGGGCGAAGCCATCGCGTGGCACCTCCAGGAGGTCCTCAAGCCCAAGGTCCCCGTCCACCGGATGGTCTTCCACGAGATCACCAAGGACGCGATCCGCGCCGCCGTCGCCAACCCGCGCGAGCTCAACAAGCGCATGGTCGACGCCCAGGAGACCCGCCGCATCCTCGACCGCCTCTACGGCTACGAGGTCTCGCCGGTCCTGTGGAAGAAGGTCATGCGCGGCCTGTCCGCCGGCCGCGTGCAGTCGGTGGCCACGCGCCTGGTGGTGGAGCGCGAGCGGGAGCGCATCGCGTTCCGCTCGGCCGACTACTGGGACCTGACCGGCACCTTCTCCACCGGCCGCGCCGGTGACTCCTCCGACCCGTCGTCGCTGGTCGCGCGGCTGGCGAGCGTGGACGGCAAGCGCGTGGCCCAGGGCCGCGACTTCGGCCCCGACGGCCGCCTCAAGAGCGAGGGCGTGCTGCACCTGGACGAGGAGAAGGCGCGGGCGCTGGCCGCCTCGCTGGACGGCACCTCGTTCGCCGTGCGCTCGGTCGAGTCCAAGCCGTACCGCCGCTCCCCGTACGCGCCCTTCCGCACCACGACCCTCCAGCAGGAGGCCTCGCGCAAGCTCGGCTTCGGTGCGAAGGCGACGATGCAGGTGGCGCAGAAGCTGTACGAGAACGGCTTCATCACCTACATGCGTACGGACTCCACCATCCTGTCCGACACCGCCGTCTCCGCGGCGCGGGCCCAGGTCACGCAGCTGTACGGCGCCGACTACCTGCCGGAGAAGCCCCGGGTCTACGCGGGCAAGGTCAAGAACGCGCAGGAGGCGCACGAGGCGATCCGCCCCTCGGGCGATCGTTTCCGCACCCCCGCCGAGACGGGCCTGACCGGCGACCAGTTCCGGCTCTACGAGCTGATCTGGAAGCGCACCGTCGCCTCCCAGATGAAGGACGCGACCGGCAACAGCGTCACCGTCCGGATCGCGGGCACCGCGGCCGACGGCCGGGACGCCGAGTTCACCGCGTCCGGCAAGACGATCACCTTCCACGGCTTCATGAAGGCGTACGTCGAGGGCGCGGACGACCCGAACGCGGAGCTGGACGACCGCGAGCGCCGCCTGCCGCAGGTCGCCGAGGGCGACGCGCTGGCCGCCGAAGAGATCACGGTGGACGGCCACTCGACCAAGCCGCCCGCCCGCTACACCGAGGCCTCGCTGGTCAAGGAGCTGGAGGAGCGCGAGATCGGCCGCCCGTCGACGTACGCGTCGATCATCGGCACGATCCTGGATCGCGGGTACGTGTTCAAGAAGGGCACGGCGCTCGTCCCGTCCTTCCTCTCCTTCGCCGTGGTCAACCTGCTGGAGAAGCACTTCGGCCGGCTCGTCGACTACGACTTCACGGCCAAGATGGAGGACGACCTCGACCGCATCGCGCGCGGTGAGGCGCAGGCCGTGCCGTGGCTCAAGCGCTTCTACTTCGGCGAGGGCGGCCCGGCCGGCGCCGCCTCCGACGCGGGCAACGGCGACGGGGACCACCTCGGCGGCCTCAAGGAGCTCGTCACCGACCTCGGCGCGATCGACGCCCGGGAGATCTCCTCGTTCCCCGTCGGCGACGGGATCATGCTGCGCGTGGGCCGCTACGGGCCGTACGTCGAGCGTGGCGAGAAGGACACCGACGGGCACCAGCGCGCGGACGTGCCGGACGACCTGGCGCCCGACGAGCTGACCGTGCAGCACGCGGAGGAGCTGCTGGCCAAGCCCAGCGGCGACTTCGAGCTGGGCGCCGACCCGGTCAGCGGGAACCAGATCGTGGCGAAGGACGGCCGCTACGGCCCCTACGTCACCGAGATCCTCCCGGACGGCACCCCGAAGACCGGCAAGAACGCGGTGAAGCCGCGGACCGCCTCGCTCTTCAAGTCGATGGCCCTGGACACGGTGACGCTGGAGGACGCGCTGCGTCTGATGTCGCTGCCGCGCGTGGTGGGCGCCGACGCGGAGGGCGTGGAGATCACCGCGCAGAACGGCCGCTACGGCCCGTACCTCAAGAAGGGCACGGACTCGCGGTCCCTCACCTCCGAGGACCAGCTCTTCACCATCACGCTGGAGGAGGCGCTGGCGATCTACGCCCAGCCCAAGCAGCGTGGGCGCGCGGCCGCCAAGCCGCCGCTGAAGGAGCTGGGCACCGACCCGGTCAGCGAGAAGCCGGTCGTCGTGAAGGACGGCCGCTTCGGCCCGTACGTCACCGACGGCGAGACCAACGCGACCCTGCGCACCGACGACAGCGTCGAGACGATCACGCCCGAGCGCGGCTACGAGCTGCTCGCCGAGAAGCGGGCCAAGGGCCCCGCCAAGAAGACGGCGAAGAAGGCCGCGGCCAAGAAGGCGCCGGCGAAGAAGACGGCCGCCAAGAAGACCGCGGCGAAGAAGACGACGGCGGCGAAGACCACCACGGCCAAGAAGACGGCCGCCAAGAAGACGACGGCGGCGGCCAAGAAGGCCGCGGCGTCGTCCTCGCCCGAGGAGTAGCCGCCACCGGGCCGGTCCCCCGCGACTTCCGGCCGCGCGGGGCCGAAACCCGTACGTCCCTACCGAAAGCCTCCGGTGATCACCACCGGAGGCTTTCGCGTTGGGCGTTTGTTCGGGTGAGGGGGGATTACTGTCAGGGGGGCCGGATAGGCTGGGCGGATGATGCGAGCCGAGCAGCCAACGGTCTTGAGCCCCACCTCAGACTCCGACGCCGCACTTGCCGCAGACTCACGGGAGCGCGCCGTCCGCGCCCTGTTGCGCAACCAGCCGCTGAAGCGGCTGTGGAGCGCACAGGTCGTCGGTGGCGTCGGGGACGCCCTCGCCCTCCTCGTGTTCGTACTGCTGGCGTTGCAGGCGGCGGAGAGCCAAGGGGCCTTCGGAGGCGGGTACCGCGGTGCCGCCTTCGCGGTCGCCGCGGTCTTCGGCGCGCGCGTGCTCGCGACCGTGCTGTTCGGCGCCGTGCTCCTGGGACCGCTCACCACGCTGACCAAGCCGGGCGGCCCGCTGGACCGCCGCTGGACCATGGTCGGCGCCGACGCCCTGCGGGTCGTGCTGCTGGTCGTCGCCCCGCTGTGGATCGACTGGGTGCCCGACAAGGCCCTCGCCTTCCTGCTCGGCACGGTCGTCGTGGCCGGTGGCGCCGAGCGCTTCTGGACGGTCTGCAAGGAGGGCGCCGCGCCCGCCCTGCTGCCCGCCCCGCCTCTGGAGGGCGCGGCCGTGCGCCCGCTGCCGGACCACCTGGACGCCCTGCGCCGCCTCTCGCTGCGCACGGGGTTCCTCGTCGTCCCGGTCGCCGCCGCCGCGCTCGTCGTGGTCTCCCTGCTGTCCCGGCTGTTGGCCACCGGCGTCCCCTGGTTCTCCGCGCACCAGGCCGCCCTCGCGTCGTACGTCGCCGCGGGGCTGTTCGCCGCGTCCGTCTCCGTCGTCTACTTCCTGGAGCTGCCCGGCGGCCAGACCCCGCGCCCGCGCTCCCCGCTGGAGGGGCTGCGCCGCCCGGCCACCGGCACGGGCCTGGACAAGGGCCGTACGGGCGCGGTGCCGCTGCTCGTCCTGGCCTGCGCCGCCGTCGCCGGAGCCGTCGCCTGTGCCGCGTCCGTCGCCGTGCTGCACGCACGCGCGCTGGGCGCCGGCCCCGTCGCGTACGGACTGCTCGTCCTCGCCCTGATCGGCGGCACGGCCGCGGGCATCCGCACCGCCCCCTCCGTGCTCCCCTCGCTGTCCCGGCGCCGGCTGCTCGCGCTCGCCGTCGCCACCGCGGGCGTGGCCCTGCTCGTGATGGGCCTGGTGCCCGACACCGCCACCGTGCTGCTCCTCGCCGTGCTCACCGGCCTCGCCGCGGGCGTCGCCGCGAACACCGGACACGTGCTGATCGACCAGGAGACCGAGGAGTTCCGCCGCCCGCGGATCACCGAGCACCTCCAGGCCGTCGTCCGCGTCGCCGTCGCACTCGGCGCGGTCGTCGCGCCGCTGCTCGCCGCCGCGATCGGCCCGCACCGGCTGGCCGGCGGGGACTTCGTCTTCGCGCACGACGGCGCCGCGTTCACCCTGATGCTGATCGGCGCGCTCCTGCTGCCCGTCGCCGTCCTGGTCCTCGCCAAGGCCGACGACCGCTCCGGCGTACCGCTGCGGCGCGACCTGCTCGACGCCCTGCGCGGCGCCGACCCGGCCCAGACCCAGTCCGCCACCGGCTTCTTCATCGCCCTGGAGGGCGGCGACGGCGCCGGCAAGTCCACCCAGGTCGAGGCCCTCGCCGAGTGGATCCGCGCCAAGGGCCACGAGGTCGTCGTCACGCGCGAGCCCGGCGCCACGCCCATCGGCAAGCGGCTGCGCTCGATCCTGCTCGACGTCTCCAGCGCCGGCCTGTCCAACCGCGCCGAGGCCCTGCTGTACGCGGCCGACCGCGCCGAGCACGTCGACTCCCTGGTCCGCCCCGCCCTGGAGCGCGGCGCCATCGTCATCACCGACCGCTACATCGACTCCTCCGTCGCCTACCAGGGCGCCGGACGGGACCTGTCGCCCACCGAGATCGCCCGCATCAACCGCTGGGCCACCGGCGGCCTGGTGCCGCACCTGACCGTGCTGCTCGACGTCTCCCCGGAGACCGCGCGCGAGCGCTTCACCGAGGCCCCGGACCGGCTGGAGTCGGAGCCCGCCGAGTTCCACCGCAGGGTGCGCTCCGGGTTCCTGGCGCTCGCCGCCTCCGACCCCGGCCGCTACCTGGTGGTGGACGCCGGACAGGAGCCCGGTTCGGTCACCACGGTCGTGCGCCACCGCCTCGACCAGGTGCTGCCGCTCTCCGAGGCCGAGGTGAAGGCCCAGGAGGCGGCCCGCAAGGCCGCCGAGGAGGAGGCCCGCCGCAAGGCCGAGGAGGAGGCCGCGCGCAAGGCCGAGGAGGAGCGCAAGGAGCGCGAGCGCCAGGAGCAGCTCGCCAAGCTGCGCGCCGAGGAGGAGGAGCGCAAGCGCCGCGAGGAGGAAGAGGCCCGCCGCCGCGAGGCCGAGCGCCAGGCGGAGGAGGCCCGGCAGCGCGCCGAGGAGGCCCGCCGCCTCGCCGAGGAGGAGCGCAAGCGCCGCGAGGCCGAGGAGAAGGTGCGCCGCGAGGAGGAGGAGCGGCGCCGCAAGCAGGCCGAGGAGGAGGCCCGGCTGCGGGCCGAGGCCGAGGAGCGCCGCCGCGAGAAGCAGCGCAAGGCCGAGGAGGCCCTGCTGAAGGCGGAGGAGGCCCGACGCCTGGCGGAGGCCGCTGCGGCGGCCGCCTCGACGGCGGCGACGGCGAAGCCGGTGTCGGCGATGGAGACGACGGTGCCGACGCCCGTGGTGAAGCCGGACTTCTCGAAGAAGCCCGAGCGCGAGGCCGCGCCCGCACCGCAGGAGCCCGCCGCGAAGAAGGCCGCGGCGCCCGGGAAGCCCGCCGGGGCGGCGAAGTCCGCCCCCGCCGGGAAGAAGCCCGCGGCGCCCGCGAAGCCGGGGGCCGACGCGGAGGAGACCGCGGTCATTCCGCAGGTCAGGGAGAGCGCCGCCGAGCGGACGGCCGTGATCCCGCGGGTCGAGGACCGCAGTGCGGACGAGACCGCGGTGATCCCGAAGGTCAAGGACGGTGCCGCGAAGGACAGTGCCGTGAAGGACGGCGCGGCCAAGGACGGTGCTGCCAGGGGCAGTGCTGCCAAGGACAGTGCCGCCGAGGAGACCGCGGTCATCCCGCAGGTGAAGGACAGCGCCGCGGACGAGACCGCGGTGATCCCCGCCGTACGGGACGAGGGCCCGGCGGACCGGGTGCCGCGGGGCATCTTCCGCGACGAGTCGCCGGAGCCGCGCGGGGCGAGCGAGCGGACGGCGGAGCTGCCGCAGGTCGACGAGCAGGGCCGCCCGAAGCGCCGTTCGGACTGGGCGGAGGAGACCCCGCTGGACGATCTGCCGACCCTGGCGGACGAGCTGCTCGGGCCGCACGACGAGGACGAAGAGGGCCCGGGGCGGCGCGGCCGGCGCTGAGGCGCCGGGGCAGGCGACCGGGAGGGTACGCAGCGGGGCGGGGCGGGGCCGGAGAGGCCCGGCCCCGCCCCGTACCGGTTCCGCGCCCGTACCGGCAACCGGGCATCGCTACCCCCGCCGGACGAGACGGCTCCCACCGGGCCCATCGCCCCCACCCGGCCCGGCGGCCCCGGTTGTCAGTGGCTTGCCCCACAATGGACGCGTACCTAAGGAGGGGCAGTCATGGCCGTATGGGACGACCTGGTCGGGCAGGTCCGGGTGGAGGAGCAGCTCACCGCCGCCGCCCGCGACGCCGACGCGCTCGTCACGGCCGTGGCGGCGGGCGACCCCGTCCCGGCCGCCTCCAAGATGACGCACGCCTGGCTGTTCACCGGCCCGCCCGGCTCCGGCCGCGCCACCGCCGCGCGTGCCTTCGCCGCCGCCCTGCAGTGCACCAGCCCGGACCGCGCGCTGGGCGGCGCCCCGGGCTGCGGGTTCTGCGACGGCTGCCACACCACGCTGGTGGGGACCCACGCGGACGTGGAGATCGTCCGTACGGAACTGCTGTCGATCGGCGTGAAGGAGACCCGGGAGCTGGTGCGCCGCGCCCAGCTCTCCCCGGCGGTCGGCCGCTGGCAGGTGATCGTCCTGGAGGACGCCGACCGCCTGACCGAGGGCGCGGGGAACGTGCTGCTGAAGGCCGTCGAGGAGCCCGCCCCCCGCACGGTCTGGCTGCTGTGCGCGCCCTCGCTGGAGGACGTGCTGCCCACCATCCGCTCCCGCTGCCGGCACCTGACCCTGCTGACCCCGCAGGTCGGTGCCGTCGCCGACCTGCTGATCCGGCGCGACGGGGTCGAGCCGGACGTGGCGCACGCCTCGGCCCGCGCCACCCAGGGCCACATCGACCGGGCCCGCCGCCTGGCCACCGACGAGCGCGCGCGCTCGCGCAGGGCCGCCGTGCTGAAGCTGCCGCTGCGCGTGGAGGACGTGGGCGGTGCGCTCAAGGCCGCCCAGGAGCTGATCGACGCGGCCGGCGAGGACGCCAAGCAGATGGCGGAGGAGGTCGACGTCAAGGAGACCGAGGAGCTGAAGGCGGCCCTCGGCGCGTCCCAGGGCGGCCGGATGCCGCGCGGCACGGCGGGCGCGATGAAGGAGCTCGAGGACAAGCAGAAGCGCCGCAAGACCCGTACCCAGCGGGACAGCCTCGACCTGGCGCTCTCCGACCTGACCGGCTTCTACCGCGACGTCCTCGCGCTCCAGATGGGCTCCGCCGTCCCGCTGGCCAACGAGGACGTACGGGACGCGCTGGACCGGATCGCCCGCGCGTCCACGCCCGAGCGCACCCTGCGCCGGATGGAGGCGGTGATCGCCTGCCGCGCGGCCCTCGACCGCAACGTGGCGCCGCTGCTGGCGGTGGAGGCCATGACGATGGCGCTGCGGGCGGGCTGAGCGGGCACCCGCCCGTGGGTCACACGCGTGTGCGACGCGGCGGACGGGCGGGGCGCCGGGGGTCATCCGTACGGGTAGCGGGAGGGGCACGAGCCGTCACCGGGCGACTACGCTCCGAGGATGGACTCCAGGCGCGCCCTCCGCATCCCGACGGCCCTTCCGACGGTCCTGGCTGCGGTCCTCACCGGACTGTTCGCCTCCGGGTGCTCCGGCGGCACCCCGGCGAGGAGCGTGGCCTCGGCCTCCGTACCGGTGGTCAGCGAGTCGGCCCTGAAGCCGTACTACGACCAGAAGCTCAGCTGGCGCGAGTGCGGTGTCCCCGGCTTCCAGTGCGCGACGCTCAAGGCCCCGCTGGACTACGCCAGGCCGTCCGCCGGGGACGTGAAGCTCGCCGTCTCGCGGGTGAAGGCGACCGGGCCCGGCAAGCGGCTCGGCTCGCTGCTGGTCAACCCGGGCGGGCCCGGCGGCTCGGCCGTCGGCTACCTCCAGGGGTACGCGGGCATCGGCTACCCGGCACAGGTCCGCGCGCGCTACGACATGGTCGCGGTCGACCCGCGCGGGGTGGCCCGCAGCGAGCCGGTCGAGTGCCTGGACGGCAAGGGCATGGACGCGTACACCCAGGTCGACCAGACCCCGGACGACGCCCGTGAGCAGCAGCTGCTCACCGCCTCCATGAAGGACTTCGCGGCGGGCTGCGCCAAGCGGTCGGGGCGGATCCTGCCGCACGTGTCGACCGTGGAGGCGGCGCGGGACATGGACGTGCTGCGCGCGGTCCTGGGCGACGCGAAGCTGACGTACGTGGGTGCCTCGTACGGGACCTTCCTGGGCGCGACGTACGCGGAGCTGTTCCCCGACAGGACCGGGCGCCTGGTCCTGGACGGCGCGATGGACCCCTCGCTGCCGGCCGCCGAGATGAACCGGGACCAGACGGCGGGCTTCGAGACGGCCTTCCAGTCGTTCGCCGCGGACTGCGTCAAGCGCAAGGACTGCCCGCTGGGCACGGAGTCGGTGGCGGCGGCGTCGGACCGCCTGAAGGCGTTCTTCGCCCAACTGGACGCCAAGCCCGTGCCGACCGGGGAGAGCCGCCCGCTGGGCGAGTCGCTCGCGACGACCGGGGTGATCGCCGCGATGTACGACGAGGGCGCCTGGTCACAGCTGCGGGACGCGCTGACCCGGGCGATGGGCGGCGAGGGCTCGGGCCTGCTCGCGCTGGCCGACAGCTACTACGAGCGCGAGGGCGACGGCTCGTACTCCAACCTCATGTACGCCAACACGGCCGTGAACTGCCTGGACCTGCCGCCCGCCTACACCACGCCGCAGGAGGTCGAGCAGGCGCTGCCGTCGTTCCGGAAGGCGTCCCCGGTGTTCGGCGCGGGCCTGGCCTGGGCGTCGCTGAACTGCGCGAGCTGGCCGGTGAAGGCGACGGGCGCGCCGCACCGCATCGAGGCGAAGGGCGCCGCGCCGATCCTGGTGGTGGGGACGACCCGGGACCCGGCGACCCCGTACAAGTGGGCGCGGGCGCTGGCCGGGCAGCTGGACTCGGGGACGCTGCTGACGTACGAGGGCGACGGCCACACGGCGTACGGACGGGGCAGCGACTGCGTGGACACGGCGGTGAACACCTATCTGCTGGAGGGGACGGTGCCGCCGAAGGACAAGCGCTGCCGCTGAGCGCGTACAAGGACAAGCGCTGCCGCTGAACGCGTGATTCGTGCGGGTGGGGTTCGGTAGGGATGAGGTTCCGTACGGTCAGTGCCCGGCGGTCGCCTTGAACCCGCGCGGTACGAGGGCGACGACCAGGGCGGTGACGGTGGCGACGATCGCGACGGACACCCAGGCGGTCGTGGTGAGCGCGGAGTCGAAGGCGACGCGGGCCGCCTCCAGCACGCGCGGGTCGCCCAGCTCGTGCGCGCTGCCGATGGACTCGGCGGCGCGGGCCGGCTGGCCGTCCATGCGGGAGGCGTAGACGGCGCCGTGGACGGAGCCGAGCAGGGCCACGCCCAGGCCGATGCCCAGTTCGTAGTTGGTCTCGGAGACGGCTCCGGCCTGCCCGGCGCGCTCGGCGGGGACGGAGGAGACCAGGACGGACGCGGCGGTGGTGATGGCGAGCCCGTCGCCGAGGCCGAGGGCGACGAAGACCACGGCGACGTACGGGTACGTCGTCGGCTCGGGCGCCAGCGCGAGGACGAGGAACCCGGCGACGAGCGCGCCCAGGCCCAGCGCCATGATCGCCCGCACGCCGATCCGCTCCATCAGCCAGGGCGCGGTGAGCGATCCGGCGAGGGCGGCCAGGGCGGTGGGGAGGGTGCGCAGGCCGGCCTGGGAGGGGGTGTAGCCGTGGACGTACTGCAGCCAGAGCGACATCAGGAAGAGCGCGGCGCCGACGGCGAGCATGGCCATCAGGGTGGCCAGGGCGGCGCCGGTGAAGGCCCGGTTCTTGAAGAGGCGCACGTCGAGGAGCGGATCGGGCAGCCGTAGCTGCCGCCGCGCGAAGAGCGCGAGCACCACGATCCCCAGGACCAGCACCGCGACGTCCATGAGCGCCAGGCTGCCCTTGGCCACGTGCTTGATGCCCCAGGCCAGGGCGATGATGCCGACGATGGACAGGGCGGCGCCGACCAGGTCGAGGCGCCCGTGGCCGGCGTCCTTGAACTCGGGGAGCAGCAGCACTCCGGCGACGACGGCGGCCACGACGACGGGCACGTTGACCCAGAAGGCCGCGGACCACTCGTACCGCTCGACCAGCACCCCGCCGACGAGCGGCCCCACGGCGGCCCCGGCGCCCGCCACGGCGGCCCAGATGCCGATGGCGAGGGTGCGCTCGCGGTCGTCCTCGAAGATGTTGCGGATCAGCGAGAGGGTGGAGGGCAGCACCATGGCCCCGCCGATGCCGAGCAGGACCCGCCCGGCGATCAGCTGCCAGGAGGTGTCCGCGGTGGCGGCGACCACGGAGGCCACCCCGAAGACGACGAACCCCGCGATGAACAACCGCTTCCGCCCGAACCGGTCCCCGATGGCCCCGGTGGTCACGAGCAGGCCGCCGAGGACGAGCCCGTAGATGTCGATGATCCAGAGCTGCTGGAGGGCGTCGGGGCGCAGGTCGTCGATGAGGGAGGGCAGGGCGACGTTGAGGATGGTGGCGTCCATGGCCACGAGGAGCAGGCTGGTACAGAGCACGGCGAGCATGGCCCACCGGCTGGGGCTGGGGCGGGGGCTGCGCGGGGGGCTGTGTTTGGGGTCGCGCCTGGGATCGCGCTGGGGATTGCGCTGGGGACCTTCTCCGGGCTCGGTTTGCGCCACGCAGCCAGTATGACCGTACGTGTGCGTAAGTGTGCAAATCGGGCGAGGTGGGGAAGGGGTGGGGGCGAGGTGGGGACGGCTTGAGGTGCGTGGGGGTAGCGGTCGCCGGTGATCGACGGGGGCTCAAGGGGTGGTCGATGGGGTGATCAAAAGGTGGTGCGGAGCACCCCGCGACACTGTGTAGACTTGGCGGAGCCACTGCGCCCTCCATGGGTTGCAGAGGGGTGCCGCCTTAGCTCAGTTGGCCAGAGCAACGCACTCGTAATGCGTAGGTCTCGGGTTCGAATCCCGAAGGCGGCTCGGATTAACCCCAGGACTCACTCGCCGTGACCTGGGGTTTTTCTTGTTCTTGGCCATTCGGCGGCGAGCCGCGATGATCTTCGAACCTTCCTGCGTGCCCATTGCGTGCCCATCCTGCTTGGGAACCGCATCGAGCGTGCGCCCGGTGAGTTGGGCGAGGGCCGCCTGCGCGACCTGCTCGACGGTGCGGCCTTCCTGCTCGGCGGCCTCGGCGATCTGCGCGAGGAGATGATCGAGGGCGATCTGTGCGACCTGCTCGATACGGGGGTCGGCGGGTGCCTGCTCCGTACGACGCGCCGCGCCGCGCGGTACCAGTGCGGCCGTCGCCTCGGCGGCGTCCCGTGCGGCCTTGGGCATGACCGACTGATAGATGTCCCGGGTGATCCGGCTGTCACTGTGGCCGAGGGTCTCGGACACGATCTTGACGTCGACGCCGGCGGCCAGCATGAGCGAGGCGGCGACGTGGCGCAGGTCGTGCAGTCGGATCGGCGGCAGGCCGGACAGCTCGACGAGCCGCTCGAACTGCTCGGTCAGCCAACCCGGGTGAATCCATTCGCCGTTCTCCTGAGTGAACATCCGGCCGGTGTCCTGCCACGCCTCGCCCCATTCGAGACGCTCGGCCCCCTGCTTGGTGCGGTGCACTTCGAGCACCTCGTCGGTGTACTCGTCGAGCGAGATGATCCGCTCGCCGCTGTCCGTCTTGGGTGCCGACTCGATGACCTCCCAACCGTCCTGTACGAGCTGCGTCGCGATGGTGAGCTCGCCCGTGCTGGTGTTGTAGTCGGACCACCGGACGCCGCACGCCTCACCACGGCGCAGACCTCGGAACGTGATCAGGTGGAACAGCGGCAGCAACCGGTGCCGGAAGTCGGCGAGGAAGTCGAGGAACACGCCCGCCTGCTCGGGGGTCCACACCATGACCGCGCTCGGCTTGTCACCGGTCCGCAGCCACTCGGCGATGCGCTCGTCGGTCCACACCATCGCTTTCGGACGCTTCGCGGCGGCGAGCTCGACGTGCTGCGCCGCATTGAACGTGATCGACCCCCGGGCTATCGCCGTGTTGAGCGCCGCCCGCAGGGTCGCCCTGATGTGCTGCTGCGTCGACGGGCCGGTGATCCGCCGGAACGGCGGCATCGCGTCGATGGCCTCGCGCATGGCCTTACGCCGCGCGCGATTCTCTCCCCCCTTCCACGGGATCGATTTCAGCTCGGCGACCGCAGCGCGGCGTGTGGCGTTCGCCTCGGTGATCTCGATGTTCGTCTCGGCGATGGCCTCGAACATGGCGTCGAGGTGCGGCACGGTGAGACGGTCGATCCGGATGTGCCCGACCCGGGGCCGAAGGTGGCACCGAATGTCGAGCTCGTACCGGTCGCGACCGCTCTTGCGCAGCCCCTTCTTTCCGGCGAGCCAAAGGTCGAGCCAGTCGGCGACGGTCATGTGCTGTGTGAGCGACTGACCGGTGCCGAACTTGCGCTTCGTCTCGTCGTAGTCGGGGATCTGCTCCTTACTGGCGCTGACCATGGCGAGCAGGTCGCCGAGGCGCGCGCGGCCGTCCTGGTCGTCCTCGTCGGCGATGTTCAGCAGAGCGCGCACCTTGTCGAGGTCGCCCTGCGCATCTGTCTGCGTGTCGTATCCGGCGCGGCGGAACAGGCGGCGGTCGCCCTCCGTGGTCGACGGCAGTTCCTGCCGGATCGACCACACGCCGTGGGTGCGCTGCTTGAGCTTGGGGCAGGAACTCCCGAGCGGCTTACCGTCCTTGCGGCGGCAGTAGCAGCGTTTCGTCGTGGTGCCCTTTGCGGTCACTCCATACCTCTCGGGTTGATCTGGTTGGGGTCGGTGAGCAGGTCGAGCCGCTTCAAGTCCTCGGCCAACTCGGGTGGCAGGTCGGGGACGGTGAGGCTCGCGCGGTGCATGTCGTTGACGATGTGCGCGAGCTCGTCGAGGCGACCGACGTACTCGGTCTGTGCGGATGGATCGAGCGCGGCGCGTAGTCGGGCCTTGTGGGCTGTTTCGCGGCGTCGTGCGAGCTCGGGGTACAGCGAGACGGGATAGGCCGCTGTACCCCAAGCAGCGGCCCACGTCTGCCCGTTGCTGGCGATCGGTCGGGAGTCGGGGACGTACCGACCGTCGAGAGGGCCGTCGAGGGTCGGCGTCGCCTCGCCGGTCATCCACTGCCACACGGTGTAGGGGTCGCGTGGATCGGCGGCCGGGACGGTGGGCACGGTCTGCTCGCTCCCGAGGGGGAGCAGCAGCAGCAACGGGGGTGTGGCGAGGGCGAGGCCGAACACGAGCAGCTCGTCGACGGTGACCGGGCGGCGCTTCTTGCCCTCGCCGCCGGTCCGGCCGGTCTCGATGGTGACGATCACGGCGTACGTGATGTCGGGGCGCCCGAGGCGGGCGCACTCGGCGGCCAGGTCGTGCCTGTTCATTCCGAGGCGCTCGCGATGCCGGCGGATCTGTGCGGCGACGACGTCGCCCGCCGTCTGGTGACTGTGCATATCGCAAAGCTAGCTTTGTTGGTTGCAAAGCGCCAGTCTTGATCGTACGTTGCTGATCTAGCACCGTTCGGCACGATCGGGCCGCAGTGCACACCGATGTCCCAGGGGGCAGACCATGAGCACCACAGAGCAGGGGATGACACACGACGAGCTGATGACGCTTCCCGTCGCGATCCCTCTGGAGACCGCTAACCGGGCGCTGCACCTTGGGCGCACGACCGGCTACCACCTCGCCCGTACGGGCCGCTACCCGGTGCGGGTCCTGCGCCACGGGCGGGCGTACAAGGTGTCGCGGTACGACCTGCACCGGCACCTCGGCGTCGTGGCCGAGCAAGAGGCCCGAGCCGACTCGTCGGCCGGGTAACGCATGACTCCGCCCGCCGAGCCTCGGGGGAAGGCGTCGGCGGGCGGAGGATAGGCGGCGGGCGGTTAGGCCCAACCGTGCTCAGTCAAGCCCCCCTCGCTCCGCAGGTAGCCGTACAAGCCTGCGGCGGGGTACTCGATGATGTCCTCGGGCAGCTCGTGCACGCTGAACCACGCGAGGCCGAGGCACTTCTCAGGCTCGCGGTTTTCCGGCTCGCCCTGCCACTCGGTGGCCTCGAAGAAGAACCCGACCCGCTCGATGTCCTCGCTCTGCTTGTGGTGCACGACGTTGACGAGACGCAGGTGCGACGGAGCGACCTCGACGCCGGTCTCCTCGCGCAGCTCACGCGCCGCGCCGGCGGTCATCGGTTCGCCCTCGTCGAGCTTCCCCGACGGAGCGTGCCACCGGCCGTGGCCGTAGGGGCCCCCTCGCTGTGAAAGCAGCAGCTTGTCGCCGTCGCGCAGGAAGACGTGTGTATCGATTACGGGTGTGGCTGGCTTTGCGCTCATGGTCACCGGTTGGTCGTTGGGGTGGTTGTGGCGTCCGACGCTACCGAGGGCGGCGGGACGGCGTCGGCGATTCGGCTCGCTACCTCCGTAGGGGTGGCGTCGCTGGTGTCCAGCACGAGGACCCGCACCCCCATGGACATAAGCGACTGCGCGGCTTCCGCGTACAGGTCGACCTCGCGGCCGGGTGCCGTCGGGTCGAGGTGGAACCGGTGGCGCACTCCCCGCGTGGCGATCCGTTCGGCGATCAATCCGGGGGAGGCGGTGAGGATGACGGCGAGGTCGGGCAGCAGCACGTCACGCGAGATGTCGAGCAGGTACTGCTCGGGCACTCCGTCGAGCCGTTGCAGGACGAGCGTCGAGGCGAGATAGCGGTCACAGACGACCGTGCGCCCGCCGGCGAGCGCCGGCTCGATCTCAAACTCGACATGCTCGTATCGGTTGGCGGCGACGAGACAGGCGAGGGCGCGCCCCGTGAAGTGGTTCGCGTACTTGCGGATGAACTCGCCGAGGCCGCTCGTCGATGGCTCGACGGTCTGCGACGCATCCACCCCTCGGGCACCGAGCAGCCGGTGAACCTCTGCGACCGTGGTCGACTTCCCGACGCCGCTCGGGCCGTCGATCGTCACGAAGAATCCGCGCGCGGTCATGCCGCGGCTCCCATGTTGTTGCGGTCGTGCTGGGCCTTGGTGAGCATGGCGAGGTTGGCGCGCACCTTGGGCAGGGGCACGTCGCCGAACTGAATCCCCACCGAGAAATTGAACTCGTCGCGTTGCCGCATGGACTCGTCGGCACCGTCCTCGGTGAGGTCGACGTCGGCGTACGCGAGCAGCGTGTCGGGATCGTGGCCGGCTGCGGTGAGGGTGTCCCACACGGGCGTACCGGGGTACGGGCGGAACTCGAAGACGCTCGCCCGGAAGCGTCCAGGGTGGCGGTCGGCAAGGCTCCACAGGTTGTGGATGTGCCGCACGGTCGCCTCGATGTCCTCGTGCGATTCCTGGGGGAACCCGAGGATGAAATACCCCTTCACGCCGATGCCCCGCTCGACGAGGCGCTGCGTTACCCGCTCGGTCATGTCGGCGGTGATGCGCTTGTCCATGGCTTGCAGGATGCGGTCGCTTCCCGACTCGATGCCGAGGGCGACCTCTCGCAGCCCGTTCTCGGCGAGGCGGTCGAGCTCGTCGTCGCCGAGGCGGTCGAGCACGTTGATACGGCCCGTCGCGTCCCACACGAACCGGTCGCCGACGTGGTGCCGGGTGAACGCGTCCATCTGCGTCCGTATGACCCGGGCGGCACCGAGGAACAGATCGTCGACGAATCGGAAGGCGGTCACGCCGTGCTGTTCGTGCAGCGCGTCCAGCTCGGCGAGGATGCCCTCGGGCGTCCGGACCCTGATCTGTACGTCGGGGTTCGCGGAGACGGCGGCGCCGCAGAACGTGCAGTTGTACGGGCACCCCCTCGACCCGACGATGTTCGCCTCGATCCGGCCGTCGTCGGCGAGGTACGGGTCTTGGGGAAGGAACGCCCGGTTGACCATGGGCAGGCTGTCGATGTCGGGGGCGAGCATGTGCTCGGCCGTTCCCCGGGCGGCGATGCCGGCCGCACGCGTACCGAGCAGTCGGTCGCGCCACATGACCCCGGGCAGTTCGAGCCGACGCTGCTCGTCGGCGAGCAGGGCGGCGACCCTAGGCTCGCCCTCGCCGACCACCAGGGCGCGAAGGTTGGACATGCGGGGGTCGGCGAGGATGCGGTCGGGCATGGCCTTGGCGTGGTGGCCACCGACCATGAGCGCGATCCCGGGGTCGAGGGCGGCGGCGATCGTCGCCGACATCTCGTACGTGGGGGCGAGCAGGTTCATGCCAACCCATCGGGGGCGTGCCTCGTTGATGGCCCGAGCGGTTGCTGCGACGCCGAGGCCGTGCGCCTCGGCGTCGAGCACGCCCACGTTGTACCCGCCGACCTGCTGTGCGTACGTCGCGATGTAGGCCATGCCGAGCACCGGCAGGGTGTAGTCGTTGGTACGGGGCCGCAGTTCGTAGTCGCGCAGCGGAGCGTTGACGAACAGCGCGTCGAGTTCCCGCGCATCGTCCGCACCGGCGATCAGGTCACGTGCGGACTGCTTCTGTGCCTCCGGTAACACCAGCATGGTTCCCCCATGTGAGAGTGAAGAGAGTCAGGGTGTGAAGGGCGTGGCGGTCGGGCGCCCAGCGTCGCCATAGCTGCTCGAACTCCCGGTCGCTGCTCGGGAAGGAGACAGAGGGGGCGGCGCGCGTGGCCCAAGTACGCACGGCGAGGTCGCCGTGCGGGTAGAGGGAGTGATCGCCGGTGTAGTCGGCGGTCGCTGCTGCTGCGGTCCACGGGCCGATGCGCGGCACCTCGACGAGGGCCTGCACGAGCTCGTCGGGAGTCGCCTTGCGCCATTCCTCACCACGTTCGAGGTAAGCCGTCGCCGCGGCGCGCAGCGCAGTGCGGTTGAACGAGGCACCCACGGCCTTGAACCCGTCGTCGCTCAGGTCGAGGACGGTCTCGGGGGCCGGTGTCAATGACATTGCGCCGAGCGGTGTTTCGACGCTGCGGCCGTACGCCTCGCAGTACGTGCGGTAGACCTTTCGAGCTTGGCCCGCTTGAACGACCTGTCGCAGCAGGGCCGTTGTAATCGCGTCCCAAAGCGAGGGATTGGTGAGACGTGCGACGGTGCCGAGGCGGGCGAGTGCGGCCGTAAGGGGTCCGGCCTCGTCATTCGTGGTGAGGCGAATCGGTGACGCGTAAGCGACGTCGGGGGGTAGCGCGTCCCCTCTGCCGACCGGGCGGAGTTGCAGACTTTCGTCGGCCCAGCGCGCCACCCACGGCACCCCGTCGCGTTCTACAACGCGCAGCACGTCCCCCTCTTGGGTTCGGTGCCACGCCGGGTGTTCGGTGATGATCGTGGTACTCATGCGCTCAATTCCGGTAGGGGGATAGGGCGTAGCGTTGCGTCGCCCTCGGAACTCTCCACAGTGGCAAGCAACTTGATAGGCCGAATCTGCCACTCGATGAGATCGCCGTGTGTCGTGATCAGGGAAAGGCTGCACGGTTCTCCACGGTCGAGCGCTGCGACAGCCTGTACGCAACCGTTCTCGGTCCAGTTGAGTGCGTGCGCGATCTCGCGGGGGTTGAGACCTGCCATGTGGAAGGTGCGCACCTGAATCCGCATTGCGCGGATGGCATCGCGGGCGTTCTCGAACGTGTGGAGCGCTCGCAGGTCTCCCAGCGCGCCCGGGTCCGGCGGGAGGCTCAGGCACTCGAACCGGTAGCAGGTGCGCGCAACGTTGTAGGACACCCGACATTCTCGGTACAAGGTTTCACTACGGGTGCCGTGTGGAGAACGCAGAGCGCGCATGTGAACCCTCCCGTACCGGTTCCATGGTTTTCCCCTGCCGGCCCCGTGAGGGCGGTCTCGGCAGGGGAAAACCTCGGGGGCTCTCCCTGATTGATCCCGCAGAGGCAGGGAGGTGTCGCCGCAACGAGCCCGGTCCTGCCTTGGAGTTGGCTCGTCACGACAACGGAGTGCGACCGTAGCGCCACGCAGCGCGCGGCTGCAAGTGTGGACCGGTACAAACGTGCAGACTGGCATATGCAAAAACCCCCCGCCCTGGTCAGGCGGGGGGAACGCTTGCAGCGCGCGGCGGCGCGCGCGGGGCAGCTAGTTGACGAGGTGGTCGAACTCGCCGTTCTTCACGCCGGCGATGAAGGCGGACATCTTCGCGCGGCTGGTCTTGATCGTGCTGTCGGGCTCGTCGCTCTCACGCATCACGATCTCGCCCTTGTGCAGCGTGACCTCGACGCAGTTCTCCCCTCCACCCCCGGAGAAAGAAGACTTCTGCCAGATGATCGGGTCGGTTGCGCTCATGACCTTGTTTCTCACATTTCTCGTGCGATGTGGTGGATGAGCTGTCGCGACTCTGTTTCGTCCAGAGACGCGCGCTCGGCGATGTCGATAAGTGCGCTGTACTTTTTCAGCTCGGCCTCTGCATCGAGGAATCGCCCGCCGAATGCGGAATCGATCTGCACTGTGTCGAGCTGCGGAACGATGCCAGATGCATACATGACGGGTTGGGTAACCTCAATGAATTTTTCGTTCGTGAAAGGAATGACGCGGACAGTCACGGACGGCATTTGCGACACCTCGATGAGGTATTCGAGCTGTTCGCGAGCGACCTTCCTCCCGCCGAATCTCATCCGCAGGGCCGCCTCGTGCAGGATGGCCTCGTACGGCGGCGGCGTCGGGCGGTCGAAGATCCCCCGGCGCTTGAGTCGGTGTTCGACGCGGGACTCGACCTCGTCTGACGGAAGGGTCGGAATCACTCCCTCGAAGAGAGCGCGCGAGTAGTTCTCGGTCTGGAACGGTCCGGGCATCGTCGTTGACTGCATCGACCGGAGAGCCGTCGCGTGCATCTCCAGTTCGGCGATGTCCAGCCACCCGGGAGCGAGGATTCCCCGGTAGTCGTCGAACCAGTGCGTGCCCCTCCGCTCTGCGGATATGGCACACAGGGCGGCGATCAAAGATTCATCGTCGCATTGGTAGAAGGTGGCCAAGCGGCGGATGCGCTCATCGCTGATCCCGAGGCGACCGGCCTCGATGTTGCTGATCCTGGCCGCGTCGGTGGAGAGCAGGCCGCCGGCGTCGCGTGCGGTCTTGCCTGCGCGTTCGCGCAGCTTTCGCAGCTCAGCGCCCAAGCGGATCTGTCGGGCGGTCGGATTGTCCCTCGGCGGCATGTGTCCCTTCCCCTTGTCACCCCTGAGTTTGCCGGTAACGGCGTCATGGGTCCACCCGCTACATAGATCTTGGGTACAGGGTTGTACCGGTCCAGCCTTTTACCCTATGGTCCTGGCAGCACCGCGCAGCACGCCGGGAAGACCCGAAGTGCAGCCATCTGCGCGCCCGTTGAGGGTGCCCCGGGGGATGGCCACGCCACGGACGGCAGTGCAGCAGTCGGGGCTCACGTCACGTTGGGAGACATCGACATGAGCACATCATCGCCGGACCGGGCGACGTACCGATTCGTCGTTCCGAACTCTGCAATCGCACCGAAGATCGGGCGGGACCTGCTCGCCACGCTCTTGGCCATCACCGGGCACCCGCTTCTCATCGAGGCTGCGCGCCTCTGCGTGAGCGAGGTGATCACAAACGTGCACCTGCACACCCGAACCGCCCTCGTGCACCTCGACGTCTCGGTACGCCCCGGGCACGTCTCGGTCGCCGTGTGGGATGACGACTGGACCAAACGCCCTGCGCTCGCGCCGAGCGGCTTTCACACCGAAGACGAGCAGGGGCGCGGCCTCTTGATCGTGACTCGGCTCTCCGCCCAATGGGGCGTGGCTTGGCCCGTCGAGGAAGCGCGGGCCCGTAAGAGGGTGTGGTTCACCCTCGACGAGACGGCGTTGGCCGCATGAGCGGCGACGCGACAGCAGGCGAGACGCCTGTTTACGTGGGCCCGACACTCGGGCCCGGGGTACGGCTGCACTTCCGTGGGACGTCTGGTTTCGAGGACCTGACCGAGCAGCGCGCGCGACGCCTCACGTTCGATCTTGCCGAGCGCCTCGGCTTGATGATCTATGACCCCGCGCTGCTCGGGGAGGTGGCGGAATGATGGACGGAGCAGATCGGGCCGCTCTCGGCTTTGTGATCATCTGCGTCAGCGTGGTCCTGCTCGCTCTGCTTGTCCTGTGGGCACTGCTGCCGAGCCCGCACCGTGCGGAAACGGCGCTGCCCCTCGACCGCGAGGGCTACTCGTACCGCTGCTACTGCTGGCGTGACCCCGTAACGGTCACGATCCGCACCGAACAGGGTCGCCGTCGCCATGCACGCGAGGAACGCGCGACCTTACGCGACCGCATCCGCTCTTGGTCGTCTCCCAACGTGGGGGCGGAGTGCGGACCCGGGGCGCATCCCGAACCGGTGGCCGCTTGAGGTCCCCCGTTCGGTGAAGCCCCGAGGATGCCCTCGACGACTCTCCTCGTCGAGGGCATCCTCGCGTCCTGCCCCAACGAGAAAAGGCACCCCTGCTACCGGTACGAGACCGGTAGCAGGGGTGCAGTGCGTCAGGGGGCGTCATCGGTCAGTTGGCGGGTGCGCTCGTCGACCCGGTCGACGGCGTCACGCAGCGACGAGCCGCTGTTGGGGTGCAGCTCGTGCTCGACGCGAGCGAGGCGGTCCTCGATGGCACCGAGTCGGCTCATGACGCCGGGGCGGCCCGGAACGCCGGGGCGGGGGTCCGTGCCCTGCCAGTCGTCGACGAAGTTCTCGACCTTCCCGCCGATCCGGCGGAATGAACGGGTCGCCCGCCACGCAAGGGCGAGCCCGCCCGAGACGGCGACGAGAGCCCCGGACCAGAGCACAAGGGCGTCGATCGGATCGACGCCGGTCGTCGCAGCAGTCACTCGGCGCGGTCATCCTTCCGGTACAGGGCGAGCAGCTCGTCGTCGGTGCTCGGCTCGGCGCGCAGCCATGCGGGCAGTACGTTCTCGACGACCGGAAGCGCCATCACCCGGGTAACGCCACCGGCCACGGCGAGGGCCAGGCCGACGCCGGCGGCGGTCTGCGGGATACCTGCGGCGTCGATGATGAGCGGGAGACCTGCGGCGAGGGCGAGCACGGTCTGCACGACGGTGCGGAGGGTACGACGCGAAGCGTCGGTCATGGGCAGTTCCTCTTTCTTCGAACGGGGAGAGTGAGGCGCCCCCCCCCCCCAGCGGGGGGGGGCGCCCCGGGGGGGGCCCCCCCCCTCGGCGCGCCCGGGACCGCCTCATCCGGTCGGCCCCGGGCGGTGCCACACGCCCGCCACACGTCCGCAACACCCGGCGGGGACAGTCGAAGCATGAAGTTCCAAGTGCTCTCGATCATCGGACACGCCCCGCACCCCCTGACGGGTGAACTCCCCACCGCCGCCGACCGGTTGGAGCAGGTGCTGGCCGTCGGCGAGGCCGCCGAGCGGCTCGGCTTCGACGCCTTCGCGGTCGGCGAGCGGCACGCGGGCCCGTTCCTGTCCTCCAGCCCCACCGTCGTCCTGGGCGCGCTCGCCGCCCGTACCCGCAGGATCAGGCTGCTGACCGGCGTCACCGTCGTCGCGATCCTGGACCCGGTGCGGGTCGCCGAGGACTACGCGACGCTCGACCAGCTCTCCCGCGGCCGGATCGAACTGGTCGTCGGCAAGGGGGCCGAGGCGGGCCACTTCGACCTCTTCGGCCTGGACGAGTCCCGCCAGTGGGACCTCCAGGAGGAGAAGTACGAGCTGCTGCGCAGGCTGTGGCGGGAGGAGGGGGTGGACTGGGAGGGCGAGTTCCGCCCGCCCCTGAAGGACGTCACCACCGTCCCGCGCCCGTACGCGGGACCGCCCCGGGTCTGGCACGGCTCGGCCACCAGCCTCAACTCCCCCGAACTGGCGGCCCGGCACGGCGACCCGCTGTTCACCGCCAACGCCGTCCAGCCGCGCGCGGCGTACGCGCGGCTGATCGGGCACTACCGCGAGAAGTTCGAGGAGTACGGGCACGACCCGGCCCGCGCGTACGTCGCGGCGGGCTCCGGCGGACTGCTCCTCGCCGACACCGAGCGGCAGGCCGTCGCCCGCTACAAGGAGCTGTACGAGGCGAAGGTGGCGCAGAACTTCCGGCCGCACCTGGAGGGGAAGACCGGGTACAACACCCCGTTCCGCACCATCGAGGACGCGATCGCGGACGGGCCCCAGCTCATCGGCAGCCCGCAGCAGGTCATCGACAAGATCCTCGGCTACCACCAGGTGTACCGGCACGACCTGCAGTCGGTCAGCGTGGACACCTTCGGCCAGTCCACCGCCGAGCAGGTGGAGACGCTCCAGCGGTTCGCCGAGGAGGTCGCCCCGGTCGTGCGGAGGGAGGCGCCCAGCACCCTCTGGGACGCATGACAGGACGTGTGGCGGGGCGCGGGACGGATCGCGTGGCGGGAGGCGTGGCGGGGCGCGGGACGGGAGGCGTCGCGGGACGTACGAACGGTCCCGTCCCCCTCGCCCCCTCCTGACGTCCTCCCGCCATCCTCCTGCCGTCGTCCCGTCGTCCTCCGCCTTCCTCCTTCGACCTCCTCACGACGGTGTTTCTCGGGATCATCCTGGGTAGTCGCCGGTAGGCCCCAGTGCACTCGGACGTGTACAGGGGCTGCGGACGGCCCCCCGGTAAGCCGTAAGGTTGGTCCGTACGAGAGAGAACTTCGGAAGGAGGCACTGGGTGATCGAGCTCGAGGGGGTACCCGAGCTGATCGACCCGGTCATGGTGGCCGCGTTCGAGGGCTGGAACGACGCCGGCGACGCCGCCTCCACCGCGGTCGCTCATCTGGACCGGGAGTGGAAGGGCGAGGTGTTCGCGGCGCTCGACGCCGAGGACTACTACGACTTCCAGGTCAACCGGCCCACGGTGTGGCTGGACGGCGGGGTACGCAAGATCACCTGGCCCACCACGCGCCTCTCCGTGGTCCGCGTCGGCGGCGAGAAGCCGCGCGACCTGGTCCTGGTGCGCGGCATCGAGCCCTCCATGCGCTGGCGCTCGTTCTGCAACGAGCTGCTGGGCTTCGCCCACGAGCTGGGCGTGGAGATGGTGGTGATCCTGGGCGCGCTGCTCGGCGACACCCCGCACACCCGTCCGGTGCCGGTCAGCGGCGTCACCTCCGACCCGGACCTGGCGCGCACGATGGACCTGGAGGAGACCCGCTACGAGGGCCCGACCGGGATCGTCGGCATCCTCCAGGAGGCGTGCACGCACGCGGGCGTGCCCGCGGTGAGCCTGTGGGCCGCGGTGCCGCACTACGTGTCGCAGCCGCCCAACCCCAAGGCGACGCTGGCGCTGCTCAACCGCCTGGAGGACCTGATCGACCTGCGGATCCCGCTGGGCGAGCTGCCCGAGGACGCCCGCGCCTGGCAGCTGGGCGTGGACCAGCTGGCCTCCGAGGACAGCGAGGTCGCCGAGTACGTGCAGACGCTGGAGGAGGCCCGGGACACCGCCGAGCTGCCGGAGGCGTCGGGCGAGGCCATCGCCCGCGAGTTCGAGCGCTACCTGCGCCGGCGCGACCCCGGCGCGGGTCCCGGCCTGGCCGCCGAGGGCGGCGAGGGGACGTACCTGCGGGACAACTCCGGCGGGCGCACCAGGCCCTCGAAGCCGCCGCGGACGGACCCGGGTCCCGGGGCGGGGACGGCGGAGGACGCGGCGGCGGACCCGGCTGACGCTCCGGACCCGACGGACTCCCCCGGCACGCCGGGCCCCTCCGGCAGGCCGGACGCGCAGGGACCGTCGGACGTGGCAGGACCGTCGGGCGCGGCGGGACCCTCGGACGCGTCGCGCCCGTCGGGCGCCCCGGACGCTCCGGACACCCCGGACAACCCCGGCTCCCCGGGCTCCTCGGGCTCTCCGGAGGACTGACCGCCCCCCAAGGCCCCTCGGGCCCACCGGTGCCTGCCAGTGGCTGCCGGCCCACCGGTACCTGCCAGTACCCGCTGGCTCACCGGTGCCCGCCGGCCCCTCCGGCTCCCACCGGTGCCTGCCGGCCCACCGGCGTCCGCCGGCGCCCATCCGTACCCCTTCGTTCCCCCGGCTCCACGCGGCCCGGGGCCGTCCCGGACTCCCGGGCGGCCCCGGGCCCCCGTGCGTCTTCGGCCGGTTTCAGGCGTGACACCTCTTTCCGGCCGGATTGCCTGGGGTTCCCGTTCCCAGCCGCCCCAAAACCCAACTGCCCGGTACGGGTGGACGGTTGCCCCGAGCGGTAGCAGGGTGACTCCCCGGAGCCCCGCCGCGACCCGGACGACACGTCCCGGCAGGAGCCCGACACCCCGCACCTCGACACCCCGCACACAGCATCCCGAAGGGAGCGGACGCGGCGATGACCGAGCAGGCACCCCCCGGACAGGGCCCCGGATCGACGGCCCCCGGACCAGACGGAACCGGATTCACCTACCGCGGCGCAGAGCCCGAGCTGATCCTCCTCGCACGGCCGGAGGCCCGGCTGCGCGCCGGAGCCGAGGGCGTGCGGTCGGCGTCCGGAGCGGACGTCTCCGCGCTGAACATGTTCCTGGAGGACGAACAGCTCGCCCTGGAGCCCCTGTTCGGCAGCGAGGAGCGCACCCGCCCCGCCGCGCCGCAGCAGCCCGACGGCCGGGGCGCGCCGCCCGACCTCGCGCTCTTCTACCGGGTGCGGGGGGCGTCGGACCGCGCGTTCGAGCTGACCGCGCGCCTCGCGGCGCTGCCCGGGATCGAGACGGCGTACGTGAAGCCGGGCGCCGTCCCCGCCACGGTGCTGCCACCCGACACGGGCCCGGACGGACGGCTCAAGGAGGGCGCCCCCGCCACCCCCGACTTCACCGGCCGCCAGGGATACCTGGGCCCGGCGCCCGAGGGCGTGGAGGCCCGGTGGGCGTGGCAGCGGCGGGGCGGCGACGGCGAGGGGGTCACGGTCGTCGACGTCGAGGGGGCCTGGCAGCTGGCGCACGAGGACCTCGCGGAGCGGCTGGCGGGCATCGTCGTCGGCAGTCCGGTGCAGGACGTGGCGTGGCGCAACCACGGCACGGCGGTCCTGGGCGTCATCGGCGGCGACCGCGACGAGAAGGGCATCAGCGGCATCGCCCCGGGCGCGGTGACCGCGGCCGCGTCCTTCCAGGGCATCGGCACGGCGGCGGCGGTCCACGCGGCGGCCGAGCGGCTGCAGCCGGGTGACCTGCTGCTGATCGAACTGCACCGCCCCGGGCCCCGGTTCGACTACGCGGACCGCGCGGACCAGCGCGGCTACGTCGCCCTGGAGTGGTGGCCGGACGACTTCGCGGCGATCCGCTGGGCCACGGCCCGCGGCGTGGTGGTGGTCGAGGCGGCGGGCAACGGCGCGGAGAGCCTGGACGACGCGGTGTACGAGCGCAGGCCCGACTCCTTCCCCGAGTGGTGGCGCAATCCGTTCAACCCGTCCAACGCCACCTCCGGCGCCGTCCTGGTGGGCGCGGGCGCTCCCCCGCCCGGCACGCACGGCCGCGACCACGGCCCGGACCGCTCCCGCCTGGCGTTCTCCAACTACGGCGCCCGGCTGGACGCCCAGGGCTGGGGCCGCGAGGTCACCACCACGGGCGGCTCCTGGGACGGCCCCGGCGACCTCCAGGGCGGCGCCGAGGAGATCGCCTGGTACACCGACACGTTCTCCGGCACCTCCTCCGCCTCGCCGGTCGTGGTGGGCGCCCTGGCCTCGCTGCAGGGCATCCTCAAGGCGGCGGGCCTGGGCCCGATGAGCCCGGAGCGGGCCCGCGAGGTGCTGCGCAGGACCGGGTCGCCGCAGCAGGACGCGCCGGGGCGCCCGGCCTCCCAGCGCATCGGCAACCGCCCGGACGTCCGGGCCGCGGTGACCCACCTCGTACCGTCGTCGGTCGGCTCCGGGCAGGCCGAGCGGTACTGGGACGAGCTGATCCCGTATCCCCCCGAACTGCCCCCGCGCCTGCGGCTGTTCGTCGCCGGCGCGTGGCGCAACCTGAACGGTCCCGCCCCCGAGGTGCGCCAGGCGGTGCACGCCGCCTTCGCCGGGGGCCGGCCGGACGTACGCGTCTGGTACTCGGACGACGAGGTCGTCGGCCTGGTCGTCTCCGGATGAGTCGCAGGACCAGCCGAAAGGGAAGGTGAGCACGGTATGAGCACCACCCCGCAGATGAGCCCCGGCATGCAGCAGGGCTTCGGCCAGCAGCAGTCCCCGCAGCAGTACGGCCAGCAGCAGTACGGCCAGCACCAGGGCCAGTTCGGCCGCCAGCAGGGTCCGAGCACGTCACCGCCCCAGATCGGTCAGGGCTTCGGCCAGGGCGGCCAGCAGCAGTACGGCCAGGGCATCGGCCAGCAGCCCCAGCAGCAGTACGGCCAGAGCACCGGCCAGGGCATCGGCCAGCAGCTCCAGCAGCTCGGGCAGCAGCAGCCCTTCCAGTCGCTGCTCCAGCAGCTCGGGCAGCCGGGCCAGCAGCAGTTCGGGCAGGGCCAGGGACAGGGCATGGGCCAGGGGCAGATGCAGGGCATGGGCCAGCCGCTGGTGATCCCCAGCGCGGTCGAGGCCGCGGCGCTGCTCCAGGGCGTGGCGACGGCGTACTGGGACGTGGTGACCCCGCTGCCCGGCCAGCCGTCGATCCTCTACCTGTTCATCGACAACGGCTGGCGCCAGCTGGTCAACCCCAACCAGGTGACGCACGACGAGGTGCAGGAGGCGTTCGCCTTCGGGCACCAGGTGCTCGGCTGGTACGACTCGGGCACCAACGCGATCCAGGCGGTGGTGGTCCACAAGTAGCGCGCGGCGGACGGCGCGAGGGCGCCGGGCGGGACCTCCCGCCCGGCGCCCCTTGTCGTACGCGCGCTGTCCTACGCGCGCGTCGTCGTACGAGGACGCGCCGTACGCGGCTCAGGCGCAGCTGAACCTGGCGGCGGCCCAGTCCGCGTGGTCGCCGCTCTTGGACCCGTTGGTGTCGGTGACCTTCAGCCGGACGTGCCGGGCGCCGGTGACGTCGACCGCGACCGGGGCGGTGGCCGAGGCGCCGGTGACCTTCGGCGAGGTCCACAGCGTCTTGCCGTCCGCCTCGACGGAGAAGGCCACCTCGCCGTAGCCGTTGATCTCGTCGTCGATGCCCGCGTCCGCGGTGAACGCGGTGCAGCGGCCGCCGAGGTACACCTCGATGTCGGAGTCGGCGTGGACGCCGATCCCCTTGTCGTACGCCTTGCCCGCGAGGGTCAGCGGGTGCCCGTCGGCGGCGCCGGACTCGCCGTTGCTGCGGTCGCGTTCGGGCGGACCCCAGCCGTTGGTGTCGCGCAGCCACACCAGGTCGCTCGCCCAGGCGTCCCCGGCGGGCGGCCCGGGCACCACGGAGACCGCGAACCGCTGGACGGCGGTGCGCTCGGTCCCGGCGGCCCGGTGGCGCACGGTGGCGGTGAGCACGGCCTCGCCGACGGTTGCGTCGGCGGGCGGGGTGACCTCGACCTGGACCCGCCGGGTGGTGCCCGCGGGGATGCGGACCCCCGGCGACGCGGGGGCGGCCTTCCAGCCCGCCGGGGCGCTCAGGGAGACCTGGGCGGCGGTGGCGTCCCGGGTGCCCGCCGTCACGTCCACGGCGACCGTGCCGCGCGTGCCGGCGCCGATCTCCTGGCCGGCGGGGGCGGCGAGGGTGGCGGCGGAGCCGGGGACCGCCCCGCCGACCGCGCTGGCGTCGTCGAGCGCGAGCTCGAAGCCCCGGTCGGTGCGCAGCGAGGGGGTCTTGACGTGGACCACGCCGCCCCGGTCGTCGCGGTCGTACCACCAGCCCTGGCCCGCCCGGTCGAAGGCGGCCTTGGTGGTGTACCGGGGCAGGTCGCGGCCGTCCAGCTCGGCGCCGCCGGGGGCGTGGCCGGTGTGCACGGTGAACTGGTACGGGCGCGTGGTGCCGCGGCCCGCGTAGGAGCCCTTGAGGGCGCCCACGCGCACGGTCACGTCGCCGCGGCCGCGCACCGGGGCCTCGACGTCGGCCCGCTGGGTGGCGTAGCGGCCGTCCGCGTGCTGCCGGGTGACGCCGTCGTCCTCGTACAGCTCGAAGGAGGAGCGGCCCTGCGGGTAGACGTCCCAGGCCAGCGGGGAGCCCGGGGAGCGGTCGGCGTAGGAGCGGATCCCTCCGGGCCACATGGGGACGGTGGCCCCGGCGCGTACGAACAGCGGGAGGGTGTCCAGCGGGGCGCTGTAGCCGTCGACGGTGACGGGGCCCTCGTAGGTACGTCCGCTCCAGTAGTCGACCCAGGTGCCCTTGGGCAGATAGATGCCGTCGCGCTTGACGGCGTCCTGGTACACGGGCGCCACCAGGAAGTCGCGGCCGCTGAGGAACTCGTACTTGGCCGCGTCGGTGGCGGCCTTCGGGTCGTCCGGGTACTCCAGGGCGAGCGGGCGGGCCAGGCCCACGCCGGTCCTCGTCGCCTCGCGCGCGTACGAGTAGACGTACGGCAGCAGTGCCTCGTGGAGCTTGAGGTAGTCGCGGTTGACCGAGGTGTACGGCTCTCCGTACCGGAAGGGCTGCTTGTCGCTGGCGGCCCAGCCGTCCATGGTCATGGTGACCGGGAGGAACATCTTCCACTGGAGGTCGCGGGTGTACGTCTTGGGGCTGCCGCCGAAGATGCCGTCGACGTCGCCCGTGGTGTACGCCAGGCCCGACATGGACGCGCCCGCGTAGGTCGGGATCTGCCAGCGGATGTACTCCCAGGAGCCGGACTGGTCGCCGGACCACTGCACGCCGCAGCGCTGCGCGCCGGACCAGCTCTCGGGGGCCCAGGTGAAGCCGCGGGCGTCGCTGTTGGCCTCGATGCCCGCGTGGGCGTCCTTGCAGCCGTCGAGGGCGAACTTGTAGCCGTCGCCGACCCAGGCGACGTCCAGCTTGGCCACCCGCTGTCCGGCCCTCACCTGTTCCCCGAGCTTGTCGATGCCGTCCTCGGTCCACAGTCCGAGCTGCGCCTTGCGGTCCCGCAGGCCCTGCGCGGCCTCGGCCAGGTCCTCGTAGCCGCAGCCGTAGCCGTCGTTGACGAGCATCCAGCCGTTGGGCATGTCGTTGCGCACGTACTGGTCGGACACCTTCAGGGCGTCCAGGGTGCGGCGCTCGCCCCGGTTGGCGTTGTGCAGGTAGCAGTCGGCGTCGCCGATCTCCAGGCCGTACACCGGGGGCATGAAGGGCTTGCCGGTCAGCCGGGTGTACTGGCCGATGACGTCCTTGGCGGTGGGGCCCGCGAAGTAGTAGGCGTCGAACCGCTGTTCCTCGGCGGTGGTGGTCACCGGCTCGCCGAACGCGTAGGTGTTGGGGGCGTACGTGTTGCGGTAGACGCCGTAGCCGGCCGAGGAGAGGTAGAACGGCACGGAGTTGGGGTGGCCCCCGTCGTCCCAGTCGTAGTCGACGCCGACCTCGACGGTCTTGCCGCGGTGGGAGGTGTTGCCCCGGCCGTTCTGCATGCCCGCGCCGTAGAACTGCTCGGCGGCGCCGCGCGCCAGGGTCTGGGTGGTGCCCGTCCCGCCCCAGCTCAGGCCCTTGGCCTCGGTCCACAGCGGGGTGCCGTCGGGGCGGGTGGCGGCGAACCTGAGGGGCGACTTGTAGGCCCGCAGGGTCACCTTGGCGGTGCTCAGCTCGTAGCGGTCGCCGCGGTCGCGCCAGCGGGTGGCGGGCGGGGCGCCCTGCGGCAGCACGATGTCGCTGCCGGTGGGGTCGGTGAACGTGCCGTCGGGGGCGAGTTCGACGCGGAAGGTCTCGGGGGTCACGAAGCTGATCCGGGCGGCGGCCTTCCCGGCGCCGATCCGGTAGACGGAGCCCTGCGCGGCGAACGAGGTGACGTCGCCGACGGTGGTGGGCGGCGGGTCGTCGGCCGCCCGTGCGCTGCCCGGCCCGGTGAGCGCCGCGCACAGCCCGAGGAGTGCCCCGGCCACCGACACTCTGACGCGTTTTGAAGTCAAGGTGCGTATTGGTGATTGCATGGGGCGTGTTTAGCGCAGAAACGCTCATGTGACCATGGACAAAACAGACCCGCCCCCGGACTCGACGGAGTCCGGGGGCGGGTCGGCGGAAAACAGCGGTCGCCGCGGCGGTCCTTACAGGGCCACGCCGAGCAGTGCGTCGACGGTACGGGAGACGAGGCCGGGCGCCCCCTCCTCCGTACCGCCGCCCTCGGTCTGGGCGGCGGCCCAGCGGTCCACGGCGGCCAGCGCCGCGGGCGCGTCCAGGTCGTTCGCCAGGGCCTCGCGGACCTCCTCGACCAGCGCGTCGGCGGACGGGCCGTCGGGGCGGGAGACCGCGGCGCGCCAGCGGCCGAGCCGCTCCACGGCGTCGGCCAGGACCTGGTCGGTCCACTCCCAGTCGGCGCGGTAGTGGTGGGAGAGCAGCGCGAGCCGGATCGCCGCCGGGTCCACGCCGTCGCGGCGCAGCGCGGAGACGAAGACCAGGTTGCCCCTGGACTTGGACATCTTCTCGCCGTCCAGGCCGACCATGCCGGCGTGCACGTACGCGTGGGCGAACGGGTGCTCGCCGGTGAGCGCCTGGGCGTGCGAGGCGCCCATCTCGTGGTGCGGGAAGGCCAGGTCGGATCCGCCGCCCTGGACGTCGAAGCCCATCCCCAGGTGCTCCAGGGCGATGGCGACGCACTCGATGTGCCAGCCGGGACGGCCGCGCCCCAGGCTGCCGCCGTCCCAGGCGGGCTCGCCCGGGCGGGCGGCCATCCACAGCATCGGGTCGAGCGGGTTCTTCTTGCCGGGGCGCTCGGGGTCGCCGCCGCGCTCGGCGGACAGCGCCCGCATGACCTCGGCGTCGTAGTGCGAGACGCCGCCGAAGTTGGGGTCGGACTCGACCGAGAAGTAGACGTCGCCGTCCAGTTCGTAGGCGGCGCCCTGGTCGCGCAGGCGCTCGACGAGCGGCACGATCCCGGGTATGGCCTCGACGGCGCCCACGTAGTGCCGCGGGGGCAGCAGCCGCAGGGCGGTCATGTCCTCGCGGAACAGGGCGGTCTCGCGCTCGGCGAGCGCCACCCAGTCCTCGCCGTCGCGCTCGGCGCGCTCCAGGAGCGGGTCGTCCACGTCGGTGACGTTCTGGACGTAGTGAACCTGCCGCTTGGTGTCGAGCCACACGCGCTGCACGAGGTCGAACGCGTTGTAGGTCGCCGCGTGACCCATGTGGGTCGCGTCGTACGGCGTGATGCCGCAGACGTAGATACGGGCGACGGGACCGGGGTCGAGGGTGACCAGACCGCCGGTCGCGGTGTCGTGGATCCGGAGGTCGCGGCCCTTGCCGGGCAGGGCGGGGACCTCAGAAGCGGGCCAGGCATGCATGTCATGAGCGTAACCGGACGGGCCTTCCGGATACGAACCGGATGGGGCTCCTGTCCGATCCGGCCGTCTTGCGCACGCCCGCGCGCGCGTGCGTGCGGGCTAGACCGGGGGCCAGGGGATGGAGGGCCACTCTCCGGAGGGCTCCGGGTGCCGCCCGGAGGTCCGTAGGGCCGCCACACGCTCCCGTACGGCGCCCAGCTCGGCGGCGGTGATCAGTTCGGCCAGACGGGCGGCGAGCGGCGCTCCCTCGGCCAGCTGTGACGTCAGCCGCTCCAGCGCGGCCAGCGCCTCCTCGGTCAGCGGCTCGCCCGCCCAGCCCCACAGCAGGGTGCGCAGCTTGTCGTCGGTGTTGAAGGTCACTCCGTGGTCGATGGCGTACAGCGCCCCGTCCCCGGCGGGCAGCAGGTGGCCGCCCTTGCGGTCACCGTTGTTGATCACGGCGTCGAGCACCGCGAGGCGCCGCAGCCGGGGGTCGTCAGCGTGCACAAGCAGCGCGGTCCCGCCCTCGCCGACCTCGGCGAAGCCGACCGCCTTCCAGCCCTCGCCCGGCTCCTCGGCGTCGAGCAGGGCCAGTAGCGCGGCCTCGGGGGCCGCCTCGATCCACAGCTGGCACATGCCCTCGCCGTAGGGGCCGTCGCGCAGCACGGTGGGCGGCACCAGGCCCCAGCCGGTGGCCTCGGACACCTCGTAGGCCGCCACCTCGCGCTGGGCCAGGTTGCCGTCGGGGAAGTCCCACAGCGGGCGCTCCCCGGCGACCGGCTTGTAGACGCAGGCCGCCTCCTCGCCCTCGTACGCGACCGAGCAGTACAGCACCGCGTTGGACGCCCCGCCGACCCGGCCGCGCACGGTGAGCTCGCCCTTGAGCAGGAGCTCCGTCGCGGTCAGGCCCCGCGGCGGTATCCGTTCTGGCGCGGGCATACGTGTCCTTCCGGGTCGAGCGGCAGGCTGCACAGCGGGCACGGCGGACGGCCCGCGTTCACGACGTCCAGGGCGCGCTTGGCGAAGGCGCGGGCCTGTGCGCCGGTGAGCCGGACGCGCAGCATCGGGGGGCCGTTCTCCTCGTCCTGGAGCAGCCGCTCCTCGGCCTCGGCGAGGTCCTCCTCGGTCTCCGCCTCCAGCTCGACCAGCGCCTGGGCCTCGACGATCATGCGCTGCTCGTCGCCGTCCCAGGCCAGCGCCATGGTGCCGACCCGGAACTCCTCCTCCACCGGCGAGTCCAGCGGCGCGGTGTCGGTGACGTCGGCGGGGGCCACGGCGGGGACCGGGGCGTTGCCGCCGGTGCGCCGCACGACCTCGTCGAGCAGTTCGTCGATCCGCTCGGCGAGCGCGGCGACCTGGGTCTTCTCCAGGGCGACGCTGGTGGTGCGGCCCTGGGCGGAGGCCTGGAGGAAGAACGTGCGGCGGCCAGGAAGCCCGACGGTACCCGCCACGAAGCGCTCGGGCGGGTCGTAGAGGTACACCTGACGGGACACGTTCCGGTCTCCCTTGGAAGTCGACGGCGGGGTGGTGGAGCGGGGTTACCGCGCCACACTACTGCGCCCGGCGATCAGCGCGCGCCCGTGCTCACGGCGCACCGGCGCCGCCGCCGACCTCCGCGTCGTCCGCGGGAGGCGTCTCGCGTGGCGCGAGGCCGGCGAGGTCGCCGGTGTCACCGAGGCGCACGAGAAAGGGGCGCAGCCGGGTGTAACGGATCGCGGTCACGGAACACGGGTCCACATGGATCCGCTGGAAGAGGTCGAGGTGCATCCCGAGTGCGTCCGCGACCAGGGACTTGATGATGTCGCCGTGCGAGCACACGAGGTACGCCGCCTCGGGGCCGTGCTCGGCGTCCACGCGCGCGTTCCAGTCGCGTACGGCCTCCACCGCGCGCGCCTGCATGGCGCGCATGGACTCGCCACCGGGGAAGGCGGCGGCCGAGGGGTGCTGCTGGACCACCTCCATCAGCGGCTCGTCGGACAGTTCGGCGAGCTTGCGGCCGGACCAGTCGCCGTAGTGGCACTCGCCGATCCGCTCGTCCGTGTGCAGCGGGAGCCCGGGCCGGGCGTCGAGCAGCGGCTGGAGGGTCTCCCGGCAGCGCTGGAGCGGGCTGGAGACGGCGGCGGCCAGCGGGACCGCGGCCAGGCGCGCGGGCAGCGCGGCGGCCTGCTCGGCGCCCCGTTCGTCGAGGCCCACCCCCGGGGTCCAGCCGGCCAGGACGCCGGAGGTGTTGGCGGTGGAACGCCCGTGCCGTACGAGGATCAACGTGGCCATGCCCGTCAGGGTAAGCGTGCCGCGTTGTACGCGGGGCGCGGGGCCGGGGAAGAATACGCGCCGTGATCGTGGACTGCGCCATTTACCGGGACGGACGCCGCATCGAGGGCCCCGCCGACTTCTCCGACGCCTTGGACGAGGCGAGGGACAGCGGCGACGCCTTCCTGTGGATCGGGCTGCACGAGCCGACGGAGAAGGAGTTCGAGCACGTCGCGTCCGAGTTCGGGCTGCACCCGCTGGCCGTGGAGGACGCGCTCAAGGCCCATCAGCGGCCCAAGCTGGAGGTCTACGACGACTCGCTGTTCGTGGTGCTGAAGCCGGTGGTGTACGAGCCGGAGGGCGACACGGTCACCACCGGGGAGCTCATGGTCTTCATAGGCGACTCGTTCGTGGTGACCGTGCGGCACGGCGTGGGCGCGCCCCTCGCGGCGGTGCGCAGCCGTCTGGAGGCGGATCCTGAGGTCCTGCGGCACGGGCCGACGTCGGTGCTCTACGCGGTGAGCGACGCCGTGGTGGACCACTACCTGGACGTGGCGGCGGAGCTCCAGCTGGACCTGGACGAGCTGGAGACCGAGGTGTTCGCCCCGAGCGGCGGCGACTCCCGGAACACCGCGTCGCGGATCTACACCTTCAAGCGGCAGGTGCTGGAGTTCCGCCGGGCGTCGGGGCCGCTGGCCACGCCGATGGCGCGGCTCGCGGAGGCCTCCGTGCCGTTCGTCCACGATCGCGCGCAGCTGTTCTTCCGGGACGTCAACGACCATCTGACGCGTGCGAACGAGCAGGTGGAGGGGCTGGACCGGCTGATCTCCGACATCCTGTCCGCGCACCTGGCGCAGATGGGCGTGCGGCAGAACGACGACATGCGCAAGATCTCCGCGTGGGCGGCCATGGCCGCGGTGCCCACGATGGTCGCGGGCGTCTACGGGATGAACTTCGAGCACATGCCCGAGCTGGCCTGGCCGTGGGCCTACCCGGCGGTGGTCGCGCTGATGGCCGGGGCGGTGTTCGGCCTGTACCGGCTGTTCAAGCGGCGGGGCTGGCTGTAGCGGGGCGGGTCAGAAGGCCGCGGCCGGGGACGGGCCGCCCAGGGCGTTCGGACGGTCGGGGGCCTTGAGGCTGACCGATCTTCGCCAGCCGCCGAGGCGTTCGTACGCGTACACGCCGTGGATGCCCGCGCGCAGTGCCGCGGACTTGGCGGCGGGCCAGCCCAGGATGCGGCCCATGTGCGCCATCACGGCGAGGCTGACGTCGCGGTAGACGGAGAGCTCGGCGAGCGCGCACTCGCGCAGCACGGCGTGGATGGTGCGGCCGTGCCCGGCCCGGGCCAGGCGCAGCAGTTCCTCGTGGCAGTAGGCGAGGTGGTTGTCCTCGTCGGCGGAGATCTGCCGGACGGCCTTGCCGAGGTCGGGGTGGTCGCCGAAGTGCCTCAGGAGCAGGTCCATCTGCTCGGCGGCGCGCTGCTCGGTGACGCGGCTGTGGCAGAGGTAGACGATGACGTCCCGCTCGGTCAGCGGCTCGTCGCGGCGCAGCTTGTCGTGGGCCAGGCCGATCCCGGCGCGCTCCAGGAGCATCGTGTAGTCGGTGGTGGCAGGGACCTCGGCCGGCTCCAGGCGGCGCTTCCTGAGCAGGCCGTGGAAGATCCGGCCGTGCTTGTCCTCGTCCGCGCCGTGCCGGGTGATCTTGGGCGCCAGGTCGCGCATGGTCTCCGGGACGAGCGCGGCGATCCTGCGGTTCTCCCAGCCGCCCTGGGCCTCGCCGCTGGCGGCGATGGAGCAGAAGAGCCGGAACGACTCGTCGTCGTCGAGGATCTCCTGGAACAGACTGCGGGCCGAAAGCATCACTGCCACCTCCACCGGCGCGGGCCACTCCGCAAAGGACGAGTCAAATGCGGTACGGGCCGGTCGGCAACAGCTGCGACGGGCAACTCCGCCGAAAGAAGGAGCGGGGAAGCGCGGACGGCGCGTAACCGGACGGGGGCGCGCGGCGTTGTGCTGCGTGACGGCCGTGGCGGGGATGACCCCGAGCCCCCACCACGGCCGCAGGCTTGTCCGGGCGTCAGGCCAGCCCGGAGCGCTCCAGGGCCTCGGTGCCGGCGCGCAGGGCGGCGACCCGCTCGTCGAGGGTGAAGCCGGCCGGGGCGAGCGTCAGGGTGGTGACCCCGGCCGCCGCGTAGGCCCGCATCCGGTCGGCGATCCGGTCGACCGTGCCGAGCAGCGACGTCTGGTCGATCAGCTGCCGCGGGACCGCGGCGGCCGCGCCCTGCTTGTCCCCGGAGAGGTACTTCTCCTGGATCTCGGCGGCCTCCTTCTCGTACCCCATGCGCTGCGCGAGCTGGTTGTAGAAGTTCTGCTTGCGGCTGCCCATGCCGCCGACGTAGAGCGCGGTGTACGGGCGGAACATGTCGGCCAGCGCGTCCACGTCCTCGCCCAGCGCCAGCGGGAGCGTCGGGCAGACGTCGAAGCCCTCCATCGACTTGCCCGCCTTCTCGCGGCCCGCGCGCAGGTGGCGCACGGCCGTCTCCTCCAGGTGCTCGGCGGAGGGGAAGATCAGCAGCGCGCCGTCGGCGATCTCGCCGGTCTGCTCCAGGTTCTTGGGGCCGATCGCCGCGATGTAGAGCGGGATGTGCTCGCGGTCCGGGTGCACGGTCAGCTTGATCGGCTTGCCCGGGCCGCCGGGCAGCGGCAGGGTCCAGTGCTCGCCCTCGTAGCTCAGCCGCTCGCGGGTCATCGCCTTGCGGACGATCTCCACGTACTCGCGGGTGCGGGCCAGCGGCTTGTCGAACTTGACGCCGTACCAGCCCTCGGAGACCTGCGGTCCCGACACGCCGAGGCCGAGCCGGAAGCGGCCGCCGGAGAGCGAGTCGAGGGTGGCGGCGGTCATCGCCGTCATGGCGGGCTGGCGGGCCGGGATCTGCAGGATCGCCGAGCCGACGTCGATGCGCTCGGTCTGGGCGGCGACCCAGCTGAGCACGGTGGGCGCGTCGGAGCCGTACGCCTCCGCCGCCCAGCACACGTCGTAGCCGAGGCGGTCGGCCTCCTGCGCGACGGCCAGGTTGTCCGCGTCCATGCCCGCGCCCCAGTAGCCGAGGTTGATGCCGAGCCGCATGCCGCTCCCCTTAACTCGTCCGTGTAACTCGTCCGTGTCCTACGGTCTTACTCATCAGTAACGTCCCGTTGCCGGGACTCTAGCGCGGGTCCGTGCGATCCGTCAGGGGGACGTTGTCCACAGGCTCTCTGCGCGTGGGGCCCTGGCCAGTAATCTCAGCGCCCATGGAGCAGAGGCATCTCGGCCGTACCGGCCTGCGCGTGTCCCGCATCGGGCTCGGCACCCTCACCTGGGGCCGCGACACCGACGAGCACGACGCCGCCGACCAGTTGAAGGCGTTCTGGGACGCGGGCGGGACGCTGGTGGACACGGCCGACGTGTACGGCGGGGGCGAGTCCGAGTACCTGCTCGGACAGCTGGTGGAGCGGCTGGTGCCGCGCTCCGACCTGGTGATCGCCACCAAGGCCGGCAGCGTGCCCGACCCCGACCGCCGCTTCGACGGCTCGCGCGGCCACCTGCTCGCCGCCCTGGACGCCTCCCTCCAGCGCCTCGGCACCGACTACGTCGACCTGTGGCAGGTGCACGCCTTCGACCCGGGCACCCCGCTGGAGGAGACCCTCCAGGCCCTCGACCTGGCCGTCAGCAGCGGGCGCGCCCGGTACGCGGGCGTGTCCAACTTCTGCGGCTGGCAGCTCGCCAAGGCCGCCACCTGGCAGCTCGCCGCGCCCGGGACGCGCACCCGGATCGCCAGCACCCAGATGGAGTACTCGCTGCTCCAGCGCGGCGTCGAGCGCGAGGTGCTGCCCGCCGCGCTGGACCTGGGCGTGGGCCTGCTTCCGTCCTCGCCGCTGGGTCGCGGGGTGCTCACCGGCAAGTACCGCGGCGGCACCCCGGCGGACTCGCGCGGCGCCTCCGAACAGCTGGCCCCCTTCGTCGAGCCGTACCTGGACGACGCGGCCGGACGGATCGTGGACGCCGTGGTGATAGCGGCGGACGGACTCGCGACCACGCCCCTCCAGGTGGCGCTGGCGTGGGTCAGGGACCGGCCGGGCGTGGTCGCCCCGATCGTGGGCGCGCGCAACGCGCGGCAGCTCACGGCCGCGTTGTCAGTGGAGACCCTTAGTCTTCCTGACGAGATCTGCCGGGCGCTGGACGACGTGTCTGCGCCCGTGCACCGCTATCCCGATCAGGACTGGAGCACGCTGTGAGCACGGACCCGGAGGACCAGGAGCCCGTCGCCTCCGAGGAGGACCAGGAGCAGCGGGAGACCGCCGCGCCGGAGCCGGCGGAGGACGCCCACGCGGAGGCCGTTGCCGGGGAGGACGCGGCGGACGGCGTGTCCGAGGACGCCGCGCCCGGGGCCGTCGCGGCCACCGCGGAGGCGGACGCCCCGCAGGTCAGCGAGGCGCAGGCCGAGCTGGCCGCCCAGCGCGAGCACCGGGCCAGGATCGAGGAGCGCAAGGCCGATCGGGACGCCCCGATCGCGAGCGGCACCAAGCTGAGCGGCAAGGCCGCGGACCTGCTGGCGGCGGTGCGGGCGGTGGAGGGCGGCTCCAAGGCGTCCGCGTACTTCGACTCCCCCGCACCCCCGCCCGCCCCGCGCAGGCCCTCCGCCGAACCGGCCGCGACCGTGCGCCCGCAGGTGCCCGAGGCGCCCCGGGTACCGGCCCCCGCCGCGCCCGAGGCGCTCGACGCGGTGCGCGAGGTGCTCCGCCGGGGCGGCGCCCCCGAGGCGCTGGCCGCGCCGGCCGCCCGGACGCTCGGCGAGGGCGCGGCGGACGTGCTGCGCGAGGACCCCTGGCAGCTGCTCGCGGTGCCCGGGGTGCGCCCCGAGCAGGCCGACGGGTTCGCCCGGGCCCTGCTCGGCGACGACTGCGGCCCCGGGGACGAGCGGCGCGTGGTGGCCCTGGTCGTCTGGCTGCTGGACCGCGCCGCGCTCCAGGGGCACACGGCCCTGGAGGTGCCGGCCGTCCGCGCCGCGCTGGCGGAGCGGAAGGTGCCGGACCCCGACGAGGCCGTGCGGCTGGCCGTCTCCGAGGGCGCGGTGCTGGTCTTCCAGGAGGAGGACGAGGACGCGGAGTACGAGGAGGACGGCGAGGACGAGGGCGGGGACGAGGACGCCGGGGACGAGGGCGCCGAGGCGGGGGCCGAGCGCGCCGACGTGCCGGTGCTGCTCGGGCTCGACCGGTTCGCCCTCGCCGAGGAGAGCCTGGCCGACGGTCTCGCCCGGCTGGTGAAGACCGCCACCGAGGAGTCCTGGGAGGGCCCGGAGCTGGTGCGGGCCTGCGGCGCGCACGGCCTGGTCGCCCACACCGGCGGCGAGGCGTCCAGGGCGGAGCCGGTGGCACTGGTGGGCGCGGCCCGCGAGCGGGGCCTGAGCGCGCTGGTCGCGGTGCACGGCGAGAACGGGCGGGACCGGCTCGGCGGCGACGCGGTGACCGTGTCCGCGCTGCTGTCCGGCGCCGCCGGGCCCGGCCGGGACGCCGACGGGCTGCTCACCCTGGACGTGCTGGCCGTGCTGGACGCCCCGCAGCTGGACGTGGAGACGGCCGCGATGCTGGTGGAGTCCCTGCCGGACGGCTGCCGCCTGGTGCTCAGCGGCGACCCCGGGGTGCTGGGGTCGGCGGGCGCGGGGCGGGTGTTCGCCGACGTGCTCGCGGCCCGGGCGTGCCCGGTGGTGGCCTCCCGCACCCCGGACCCGGGCCCGATCGGCGAGCTGGTCTCCGGCATCGGCATCGGTGAGCTCGGCCAGGTCGAGGCGCCCGGCAAGGAGGTCGTCATCGTCCCGGTGCGGGACGCGGGCGAGGCGGTGCACCGCACGGTGCAGCTGGTCGCCGACTCGGTGCCCCGGGCCCTGGGCGTGCCCGCCGACCAGACCCAGGTGGTCACCGTGGGCCACGGCGGCTCGGCGGGGACGCGCGCGCTGAACGCGGCCCTGAAGCAGCGGCTGAACCCGGGCCCGGGGCGCTTCGGCGGCTTCGACCCGGGCGACCGCGTGGCGTACTCCCCCGCGCCGGGGCGGACCAGGACCGGCTCCGTGGTGTCCGCGGACGCCGAGGGACTGCGCCTGGAGTGCGACGGCGAGGAGGTCGTCGTACCGAAGGAGGCCGTCGAGTCGGCGGTGCGGCACGGCTGGGCGCTCACCGCGCACCAGGCGGCCGGGATGCGCTGGCCGGCCGTGGTCGTGGTGCTGCCGGGCGACGCGGCGGGCGGTCTGAGCCGGGCGTGGGTCTACACGGCGTTCGGCCGGGGCGAGCGGCACCTGTCGGTCGTGCACGGGGTGGACCAGGCGCTGCCGCGCGCAGTGGCCGAGGTTCCCGCGCCGGACCGTACGACGCGCCTCAAGGAGCTCCTGGCGGGCCTGCTGGCCCCCGAGCCCGCGCAGTGACCCGGGAGCGGTGACACGGGGTCCGGGCGGGGAGCGCGCCGCCGCCCGCCCGGGCCCGGCAGGGGCTCAGGCGCGCTCGGGGTCCAGGTCGTCGGCGAGGTCCTCGTCCTCGTCGAAGACGGCGCTGACGTCGAACCGGCACACCACCTGCTCCGGCACGACCTGGTCGAAGGGCCCGGCCAGCCACTCGCCGGGTTCGGGCAGTTCGTCCGCGGCGCTCACCCAGAGCGTGGAGTCGCCCTCCTCCAGGCCGAACTCCTTGTGCCGGGAGGCGATCTCGTCCGGTTCGTACTCCCCGAAGAGCACGCCGACCGCCGCGTGCACGCTCGTTCCCGCCGCGTCGGTGTCCTCGTCCGGGTCCAGGTCGGCGATGCGCTGCGCCTGGGCGAGCAGCCGCTGCGGCTCCACCACCGCGTAGTCGCGGCGGATCAGCACGCTGAGCGCGTTCGGCTCCTCCGGGCCTCCGTACGGGGGCAGGGCGTCGTCCGCTCCCGGGATCTCGAAGGGCGTGACCTCGTCGTACCGGTCGTAGAGCCGCTCGTCGTACGCCTCCGCCGCGGCGGCAAGGGCGTTGAAGGCGTCGTAGACGGCCGGGTCGTCCTCTCCCGTACGGTTCTCGACCGCCTCCAGGTGGCGGTCGAGTGCGGCCTTGAGCGCCTCGGCGGCGGCGCGTACCTCGGCAGCGGTGGGCTGCGCAGCATCAGACATAGTGCAGACGCTATCCGTACCGGGCCGGTGCCCGCACAATAGATGCGATGCCGGAATACGAATTTGTCGACGTGTACGTGCCACGCGGGGTCTCCCGCAAGGATGCGACCCGTCTCCTGACCGACCATGCCGAGTACGGACACTGGGAGTTGGACCGACTGAGTCTGCACCGGGACGGCAGCCGCAGGGTGCGGCTGCGCCGGCGCATCATCCGCCAGGTGCGCGCCACCTGGTGAGGCGCGCGTGCGCGAGGTGAAACGGGAAGGACGGAGGGGGGGCCCGCGGGGGGGGGGGCCCCCCCCCGGCGGGGGGGCGGGGTCGCGGCGGGGGGGGGGGGGCCGGGGGCGGGGGGGCCCCCCCCCCCGCCCCGGCCACGCCCGCACGAGTGCCTGCCGCCGTCTCGCCCGCCCCACCGCCTGTCCCGCCCGGCTGCTCCCGGCACGCCCCGCCGCCCTGCCCCGCCCCGTTAGCGCGCCCCGCCCCGCCGGCTCAGCTCCACCGCGCGAGCACCCGCGCGATCGCGTCGGCCACCCGGGCCCGCGCCCGGTTCCTGGGCACGCCGCTCATCAGCAGGGCGTCGTACTCGGTGTCCAGGTGCCGCACGGCCGCCCGCACCGCCGCCGTCACCGCGCCCTCGTCGAGCGCCCGCCCGGCCGCCGAGCGCCCCACCCGTCCGCTGCCCCGCAGCGAGGCGTGCGCCGCGATGGCGCGCGCCCGGGCCCGCGGGCAGTACGGGAAGAGCCGCAGGATCTCCGCGGCGAACGCGGCGGCGAACTCCTCGTCCCGCGCGGCCCGGCGCACCGCTTCCCGGGCCCGCCGCCGCGCCCGCGCGTCCGCGTCGGCCAGGCAGGACGCCTCGGCCCGGGCCAGCGCGGCCTCCTCGACGAGCAGGCCCTGGCGTTCGTACCGGGTGCGGCGCCGGTTGTGGCGCACCACCACCGCCCACAGCGAACTGGCCTCCCGGGAGCGGCGGGTGAGGGCCGCGTCGCCGCGCGGCAGGAACACCAGGTGCCCCAGGTCCGCGCAGTCCAGGCAGTACGCCGAGCCGTGTTCGAGGACCACCATGTCCAGCGGCCCCCGGCGGCACTCCGCGCAGGAGCGGCGCCGCAGCGGCTGGACGACCAGCGGCGGATCGACGGCCATGCCCACCCCCCTGGTGCGGCGGCCGACCGGGTACGGTCCTCCGCCGACCCGCGCGCCGCCTACTGTCGGTACCCGCTGAGGAAGCGGCCGATGCGGCTGATCGCGGCGTCCAGGTCGTCGGCGTACGGCAGGGTCAGGATGCGGAAGTGGTCGGGGCGCGGCCAGTTGAAGCCGGTGCCCTGCACCACCTGGATCTTCTCGCGCAGCAGCAGGTCGAGCACGAACTTCTCGTCGTCCGCGATCGGGTGGACCTTCGGGTCCAGGCGGGGGAACGCGTACAGGGCGCCCTTGGGGCGGACGCAGGAGACGCCCGGGATCTCGTTGAGCTTCTGCCAGGCCCTGTCGCGCTGCTCGTACAACCGCCCGCCGGGCGCGGTCAGCTCGCGGATGGACTGGCGTCCGCCGAGGGCGGCCTGGATGGCGTACTGGGCGGGGGCGTTGGGGCACAGCCGCATGGAGGCGAGCATGGTCAGCCCCTCCAGGTAGTTCCTGGCGTGCTGCCGGGGCCCGGTGACGACCAGCCAGCCGGAGCGGAAGCCCGCCACGCGGTACGTCTTGGAGAGCCCGCCGAAGGTGAGGACGACCAGGTCGGGGGCGAGGGAGGCGACCGGGTGGTGCACGGCGTCGTCGTACACGATCTGGTCGTAGATCTCGTCGGCGAACACCAGCAGCTGGTGGCGCCGGGCCAGGTCGAGGATGCCCTCCAGGACCTCCTTGGGGTACACCGCGCCGGTGGGGTTGTTCGGGTTGATGATCACGACGGCCTTGGTGCGGTCGGTGATCTTCGATGCCATGTCCGCGAGGTCCGGGTACCAGTCGGACTCCTCGTCGCACAGGTAGTGCACCGGCTTGCCGCCCGACAGGGCGGTGACGGCGGTCCACAGCGGGAAGTCCGGCGCGGGGATCAGGACTTCGTCGCCGTCCTCCAGGAGCGCCTGGACGGACATGGAGACCAGCTCGGACACGCCGTTGCCGAGGTAGACGTGGTCCACGTCGACGTCCGGCAGGCCCATCGCCTCGTACCGCTGGGCGACGGCGCGGCGGGCGGAGAGGATGCCGCGCGAGTCGGTGTAGCCGTGCGCCTTGGGGAGCATCCGGATCATGTCCTGGACGATCTCCTCGGGCGCCTCGAACCCGAAGAGCGCCGGGTTGCCGGTGTTCAGGCGCAGGACGCTGTGGCCCGCCTCCTCCAGCGCGTTGGCGTGCTCGATCACCGGGCCGCGGATCTCGTAGCAGACGTCACTCAGCTTGCTCGACTGCCGGAACTCCATGCGGGGCGCACCTCCAGGTTGTGGTGTTGCTTGGTTTTACCAAGTCCGAGCTTGGAAAGTCCAACGACATGTCTAGACTGCGTCCCATGCCACCTCGCCGAAGCTACGACCAGTACTGCTCCGCAGCCCGCGCCCTCGACTCCGTCGGCGACCGCTGGACGCTGCTGATCGTCCGGGAGCTGCTCGCGGGACCGCGCCGCTACACCGACCTGCACGCCGACCTGCCCGGCGTCAGCACCGACGTCCTCGCCTCCCGGCTGAAGGACATGGAGGCCGGCGACCTGGTGACCCGCCGCCGCCTCCCGCCGCCCGTCCCGGCGTACGTGTACGAACTCACCGACCGGGGGCGCGCGTTGACCCCGGTCCTGGAGGCCCTCGCGCACTGGGGAGCCCCCGCCCTCGGCGCGCCCCGCCCCACCGACGCGGTGCGCGCCCACTGGTTCGCCGTCCCGCTGCTGGGAGTGCTGCGCGAGCTGGGCGAGGGCACCGTCCAAGTACACCTGGACGAGGGCGAGTTCCACGTCCGTACGGCCGAGGGCGCGTCCGGCTACGGCGAGGGCCCCGCACCTGAGATCCCCGACCTCGTCCTGGTCCTGGACGCCGCCACCTGCCGCGCCCTTGCCTGCGGCGAACTCGGCCTCGCCGACGGCGTGCGCGAGGGCCGGATCGAGGCCGCGGGCCAGGGCCGCCTCGCCGCCGCCCTGCGCGAGGCCGCCACGGTCTGATTGTCGGGCGGCCGGGTCCGAGAGCCACGACGACGTTCCGCCCGCCGCCTCCAGGCTGGAGACCGGCGGCAGGGCCCTCGGCCCACGTCCTAGGGTCGTCCCATGCGCTACGAACCGATCACCGCGGACCGCCTCGCCGACGCCCTGGCCGGGCGGATCGACGGGCTCGTCCCCGGTGACGGCGGGCCCTGGCTCAAGGCCGCCGTCGACGGGGCGCCGGCCGCGCCCGGCGAGGAGCTCGCCGGGCGGCTCGCGGACGCGCTGCGGGCCAGGGGCCGGTCGGTGCGGGTGGTCGGCACGCACGGCTTCCTGCGGCCCGCCTCGCTGCGGTACGAGTACGGGAAGGAGGACCCCGACGCGTACTACGGCGGCTGGTTCGACACCGGGGCCCTGTGGCGCGAGGTCTTCGGCCCGCTGGAGCCTGGCGGCAGCGGGCGGATCCTGCCGGACCTGTGGGATCCGGCCACCGACCGTGCCACCCGCAGCCCGTACGTCGAACTCCCGCCCCAGGGAGTGCTGTTGCTGCACGGCCCGTTCCTGCTCGGGCACTGGTTCCCGTTCGACCTCACCGTCCACCTGAGCCTCACGCCCGGCGCCCTCGCCCGCCGCTCCGAACTGCCCTGGACCCTGCCCGCGTTCCGGCGGTACGAGGACGAGGTCGCCCCGGCCGACGCCGCGGATGTCGTCGTGCGCGCCGACGACCCGCGCCACCTGGCCTGGAGCGGGCTGCCGAAGGAGCCCCGTACTCCCCAGGAGGACACGACCTAGCCCCGGGGCCTGCCGCCCACCGAGCCCACCGCCTCCGCCCCGGCCCGGCACCCCGCGCGGGCCGCCTCCGCCGGGTCCGCGCCCGCCAGGCGCGCCGCCAGGAACGCCCCCGTGAACGCGTCGCCCGCGCCCGTGGAGTCCACCGCCCGCACCTCGGGCGCCGCCACCCGCTCCACCGCCGCGCCCTGCTCGGCGACCAGCGCGCCGGCCGCGCCGAGCGTGACGGCCACCAGCGGGAACCGGCGGCTCAACTCGGCCGCCGCGTCCGCGGGTTCGGCGAGTCCGGTGAGCAGCCGTGCCTCGTCCGCGTTCGGCAGCAGCACGTCGGCGCCCTCGACCGAGGCCAGGAACCGGTCCACGCCCAGCGCGCCGACGAACCCCGCCGAGGCCGGGTCCACGCTCACCGGCACCCCGCGGTCCCGGGCCGCCGCCAGCGCCAGGCGCGCGGTGGCCCGGCTGGTGTCCGCGAAGAACATGTACCCCGACACGTGCAGGTGCGCGACCCCGTCCAGGAGGTCCTCGGACCAGTCCCCGGGCGCCAGCCGCAGCGCCGCCGCGCTGTCGGTGAGGAAGGTGCGCTCGGCGCCCGCGTCGACCAGGGCGATCACCGTCGCGGTGGGCGCGTCCGGGTCGGCGACCAGCAGCGGCCGGACGCCCGCGGCCCGCAGCGCGTCCGCGTGCCAGTCGTGCGCGTCGGTGCCCACCCGGGCGAGCAGCCGCACCTCCTGGCAGCCCCGGCTCGCCGCCCAGCAGGCCGCGTTGGCGCCCGCGCCGCCCGGCAGCGTGCGGATGCGGGCGGCCGTGTCGGTGGCCGGGGCGAGCGGCTCGGCGTGCCGGGCGACCACGTCGGTGACGACGTCCCCGACCACCAGCAGGCCCCTCACGCGTACGCCGCCGCGATCCGGGCCGCCAGCCGTACGTTGCCGCGCACGGCCGCCAAGTTCGCCTCCAGGGAAGCCCCTCGGGTCTCCCGGGTCAGGTACGCCAGCAGGAACGGCGTGACCGCCTGGCCCGTCACCCCCCGCTCCCGCGCCTCGGCCAGGCCCCGCGCGAGCACCCGGTCGTGCAGCTCCGGGTCCAGCTGGTCCGCCTCGGCGACCGGGTTGGCGACCACCACCGCCGAGCGCGGCCCGCCCAGCGCGTCCTGCGCCCGCAGCACCTCCGCCACCTGCTCGGGGCCGTCCACCGTCCAGTCCACCGGCTCGCCCGAGGACGCCAGGTAGAAGCCGGGGAAGTGCCGGGTGCCGTGACCGAGAACCGTCACGCCCAGGGTCTCCAGGCGCTGCAGCGTCGCCGGCACGTCCAGGATCGACTTCACGCCCGCGCACACCACGGCGATCCCGCTGCGCGCGAGCAGCCGCAGGTCCGCGGACTCGTCCTGGGTCTCGGTCCACCCCCGGTGCACCCCGCCGAGCCCGCCCGTCGCGAACACCCGCAGCCCGGCCCGCTCGGCCAGGAACGCGGTCGCCGACACCGTGGTCGCGCCGCTCGCCCCGGTCGCCAGGGCCGGGGCGAGGTCGCGGTGGCCGAGCTTGCGCAGCCCGGTGTCGGCCGCCACCCGCTCCAACTCGCCCTCGTCCAGGCCCACCCGGGCGCGGCCGTCGAGCACGGCGATGGTCGCGGGGACGGCGCCCCCCTCCCGTACGAGCCCCTCCAGCTCCCGGGCGACGGCCAGGTTGCGGGGGTGGGGCAGGCCGTGGGCGATGATCGTCGACTCCAGGGCGACGACGGGGCGTCCTGCGTCGAGCGCCGCGCGCACTTCCTCGGACACGTGTACCGGTGTCATAGCCATGTCCCCATCCCTGGCGCACCGGCCCGCACGGCAAACCTGACGGTCAGGGCGTGCGGCCCGCCAACGCCCGCCCCAGGCGCACCAGTCCCTCCCCGATCTCCCCGGGGGAGTGCGTGGTGAACGACAGCCTGAGCGCGCCCCGGTCCGGCTCGCCGCAGTAGAACGGCGCCCCCGGCACGTACGCCACCTCGTGCCCGATCGCCACCCCCAGCAGCTCCGTCGCGTCGTACCCGCCGGGCAGGCTCGCCCACACGAACATGCCGCCCGAAGGACGGTTCCAGGTGCTGCCCGGCGGCAGCGCGGCCGGCAGCCCGGCGAGCATCGCGTCGCGGCGCTCGCGGTAGGCGTCCCGGATCACGCCGATGTGCGCGTCCAGGTCGCTGTCGTGCAGGTAGCGCGCCGCGGCCGCCTGGTCGATGGTCGAGGTGTGCAGGTCCGCGGCCTGTTTGGCGATCACACAGGAACGCCTCAACCCCTGGGGCGCGCGCACATATCCGAGCCGCAGACCCGGCGCCATGATCTTGGAGAACGAGCCGAGCAGCACGGTGCGGTCCGCGGCGGCCGGAAGCGACGCGATCCACGGCTCGGGCGCGCCCTCGAAGCGCAGCTCCCCGTACGGGTCGTCCTCCACGATCCAGAAGCCGTGCCGGGCCGCGAGCTCCGCGACCGCGCCGCGCCGGTCCGGCGGCAGGGTGCGGCCCGTCGGGTTCTGGAACGTCGGCACCAGGTAGAGCAGGGTGGGGCGTTCGCGCAGCACGGCCTCCTCCAGGGCCGCGGGCACGATCCCGTCGTCGTCGGTCGCCACCGGCACCACGCGGGCGCCCGCGAAGCCGAAGGTCTGCAGCGCCGCCAGGTAGCAGGGGTCCTCCACCAGCACCACGTCACCGGGCTCGATCAGCGCGGTGGTCAGCAGGGTGAGGCCCTGCTGCGAGCCGGTGGTGACGAGCAGGTCGTCCGGCCCGGTGGCCAGGCCCCGCCCGGTCAGCCGCCCGGCGACGGCGGCCCGCAGCGCGGGGTCGCCCTCGGTCGTCGAGTACTGCAGCGCCCGCCGGGGCGACTCGGCCAGCACCCGCTCGTACGCGGCGCTCAGCCCGGCCACGTCGAACAGTTCCGGGGCGGGCAGGCCGCCCGCGAAGGAGATCACCTCGGGGCGCTCGGTCAGCGCCAGGATCTCGCGCACGGGCGACGCCCCCACGGAGGCCACCCGCGCGGCGACCGGTGGCACCGGGGCGGCGGAGGAAGGACGGGCGGCGTGCGCGTCGGCGCCGAGCGGGGCAGCGGGATACATGGCCGGAGCATATAGATGGGCGGGTGAATCCGGCCACGGGTGTGGTCCCGCAACATCCCTGCGGGCGGGGTGAGCCGACGGTGGTCCGTCCACCCGGCTGTACGACGTCCTGGACCGTGCCTGCGGAATCGGTACCGACGTGCGCACCGCGCCGGGCGAACTGCGCCGCGTGCTGCGGCCCGGGGGACCCGCTGTCGCCGTCCGCGTGAGGAACGGCGGGTGCGGCGGCGCACCGCCACCCACCGGGCGCTGACCCGGTCCCGTACGACGGATTCCGTCGTCGGCGCGGGCTTCGCGGACGTCCGTCGGGCGAGCCCGGCGACACCGGGTCCTTCCGGCCCCTCCTGACGGCGGCCCGCCCGGACGGCCCCGCTACAGTCACCGCCCATGACGACTCTTGATCAAGGTTCCTTCGTGGTCCACGTCCCCGACGCCGAGCTGGAGCCCGAGCCGCTCGACCCCGCCCAGATCGTCTCCGGCGACCCGGTGGTGACCGGCAAGGTGCTCTGGGAGTCCCCGGACGGCTCGCAGGTGCGCGGCATCTGGCAGATCACCCCGGGCGTGGTGACGGACACCGAGGCCAACGAACTGTTCGTGGTGGTCAGCGGGCGCGCCACGGTGGCCGTCGAGGGCGGGGCGACGCTGGAACTCGGCCCGGGCGACGCGTGCGTGCTGCGGGAGGGCGACCGTACGACGTGGACGGTGCACGAGACGCTGCGCAAGGCGTACCACATCTGCGGCTGACCATCGGGCGGGCGCCGGCCGCACCCGGGCGTACGGCCGGCGCCCGCACCGCTCACGGCCGTACGGCCCGCCGCACCGCCAGTGCGGCCAGCGGCAGGAGCAGGGCGGCGCCGACCGCGTTGAGCCAGCCGTAGCCCGCGTTCGCCACGACCACCCCGGCGGTCACGCCGCCGATCCCGGCCAGCGCGTTCATCGTCAGGTCGGACAGGCCCTGCACGGCGGCGCGGGCGGCGGACGGCACCGAGTCGGTCAGCAGCGCCGAACCGGACACCAGACCCGCCGACCAGCCCAGGCCCAGCAGGAACAGGCCCGCCGCGGTGCGCCCGTGGCTCGCCCCCGCGGTGCCCGCGAGCAGCGCCGCGCAGCACAGCAGGCCGACCGCGAGGCCGATCACCGAAAGACGGCCGAGCCGGTCCGACAGCCAGCCCATCACCGGCGAGAACGCGTACATCCCCGCGATGTGCCCGGAGATCACCAGGCCGATCAGCTGGATGTCCGCCCCGTGGTGGCTGAGCGCCACCGGCGTCATCGACATGATCGACACCATCGCGGTGTGCGACAGCGCCACGGTCACCAGCGCGAGGCGGGCCATCGGCGAGCGCCGCACCGCGCGCACCCCGGCCCGCAGCGACCGTCCCTCGGGCGAGGCGTCGTCGGCCGGGTGCAGCGCACGTGCGGCCAGCAGCGGATCCGGCCGCAGCAGTACGAGGACGAGGACGGCCGACACCAGGAAGACCCCGGCCGCCCACAGGAACGGCCCGGCCGCCGCGGGGATGCCGAGCCCCACCACGCTGCGGCCCGCGGGCGCCGCGATGTTCGGCCCGAGCACCGCGCCGATCGTCGTCGCCCACACCACCGTCGAGATGGCCCGGCCGCGCCGCTCCGGTTCGGCCAGGTCCGCGGCGGCGAACCGGGCCTGGAGGTTGGCCGAGGAACCCGCGCCGAACCCGGCCATGCCGAGCAGCAGCAGCGGGAAGCTGTCGAGCACGGCCGCCACGACGACCGTCCCGGCGCCCAGCGCCCCCACCAGATAGGCGAGGACCAGCCCCGGCCGCCGCCCGCGCGCCGTCATCAGCGCCGCCAGCGGCACCGACAGCACGGCCGTCCCGGCGACCGTCGCGGTCGGCGCGAGCCCGGCCAGCGCCTCCGTGCCGCTGACCTCCTGGGCGAGGACGGCGGCCAGCGCGATGCCGGTGGCGGTGCCGAGGCCGCCGAGGATCTGGCTGGCGATCAGCACGGCGGCCGTCCGCCGCCGCAGCGCGGGCAGCGCCTCGACGCTGACGCCCCGGACCTCTTGGCGCACCGCGCTCATCCCCCGTACGCCCGTCCGCCACCGACGGCCGCCGTCCCCGGGCCCACCCGGTGCGCGGCGCCGGGGGAGGGGACGGTGGCAGGGGCGGGGCCGGGGGGCACGGGTATCCGGTGCGGCGGGGCGGCGGAGGCGTCTTGGGCTCGGGTCACTGGCGCAGTGTGCCGCAGGACCACCACGGCCGAACAGGGGTACGGGCCGGGGCGCGGGCAGAGGCGCGGTCGCGGGCCCGGCCGGACGAAGCCCCTGGCCGGAGGCCTGACGGCCCGTGTCGCTGCCTGCGCCCGGACCGGACCGCGGGTCCCGCTCCACCCGGCCCGTCAGGCGCCCCGGCCCCCGGGTGGGCGACCCGGTCCCTCGGGTACTCCGGCCCCCCGCCCCCTCGGCGCCCCGGCCCCCGGGTGGGCGCCCGGCTCCTCTGCGCTCCGGTTCCCGCCCCTCGGCGACCCGGTCCCTCAGAACAGCGGCTCCGGCAGCACCCCCTCCAGGGCCAGCAGACGGCGCTTGGTCTCCAGGCCGCCGCCGAATCCGCCCAGGCCGCCGTCGCTCTCCACGACCCGGTGGCACGGCACCACCACCGGCAGCGGGTTCGACCCCATCGCCACGCCCACCGCCTGCGCGGCGCCCGGCTCCCCGACCCGGCGCGCCAGCTCCCCGTACCCCACGACCGCGCCGAACGGCACCCCCGTCCACAGCTCGCGCAGCACCTGCCGGTTGAAGCCCGTCGTCAGCGACCAGTCGAGGGCCAGGTCGAAGGAGCGCAGGCCGCCGTCGAAGTACTCCCCGAGCTGGCGTATCGGCTCCGCCAGCCGTCCCGCCGCGTCCTGCGAGGGCCGCGCGCCGAGCCGCTCCCGCAGCTGCTCGACGGCCCGCTCCCGCACCGCGGGACCGGCGTGGAAGAAGACGCCCACCAGCCCCTCGCCGGTGGCCGCGAGCAGCAGCGGGCCGACGGGGGACCCCACGGTGGACCACTCGAAGCTCTTCATGCCGACCACCGTACGACCGCCCACTGACAACGCCCCGGGCCCGCCGGACCGGAGCCGGAGCCAGAGCCGGACGACCGCCCGGGTATCGGACCGGAATCCGGACGACCGCCCGGATACGGCCCCCACGCTGCCCGGACCGGCAGGAGATCACGACGCGAACGCAACCACCCACACCAGACCACCGTGCGCAACCCGTCCGAACAGCTGTCGACAAATTACCGCCGGGTTATATGCAGGCGGGTTTCCGCCGCTCTACCCTCGCCCCGGCGGGGGCACATGGGGCGAAGGGCGTACAACCATGCACGACGCGGTGGACGGTTTCAGCTACGGCGCGGTCACTCCGGTGGTGGCCTTCCTCATGGCGTCGCTCGGCGGGGCGCTCGGGCTGCGCTGCACCACCAGATCGCTGCGCAACCGCGGCAGCTTCAAGCCGGGCTGGCTGGCCCTGGGCGCCACCTCGATCGGCTCCGGCATATGGACCATGCACTTCATCGCCATGATGGGCTTCCGCGTCGAGGGCGCGCCGGTCGGCTACGACCCCGCCACCACGTTCGCCAGCCTCGCCTGCGCGATCGTCATGGTCGGCGTGGGGATCTTCGTCGTCGGCTACCGCGGCGCCACCCCCATGGCGCTGGTCACCGGCGGCACCATCACCGGCCTGGGCATCGCCACCATGCACTACCTCGGCATGACCGGAATGCGCCTGCCCGGACGCCTGGAGTACGACACCGCCACCGTCGCCCTCTCCGTCCTGATCGCGGTCGTCGCGGCCACCGGCGCCCTGTGGGCGGCCGTCACCATCCGCGGCTTCCTGCCCAGCCTCGGCGCCAGCATGGTCATGGGGATCGCCGTCAGCGGCATGCACTACACCGGCATGGCCGCCGTCAGCGTCCACCTGCACGGCAGCCCGTCGCCCGCCGACACCGACCCGGCCACCTCCCTGCTGGTGCCCATGCTGATCGGCCCCGCCGTCTTCCTGGTCCTCGCGGGCGTCGTCGTGATGTTCGACCCGCTGCTCGTGCTGGGGGAGCCCGACTGGCAGACCCCGCGCGGCCTGGCCGTGCCGCGCCCCTCGCTGCCCGCCCAGCGCGGCGCCGGCGGCTACGGCGAGCCCGCCCACTGGTCCGCCCGGCGCCCGGCGCACCGCGGCAACGACTGGTGAACGCCGGGCCCTGACCCGCCCCGGGAGCGGGCGCGGAGCCGTTCGGAGCCCCGTTGTCAGTGGCGGGTCGTACGGTGGATCCATGCGGCCCGTATCGAAGATCGAACGTTCGGTGGCGCCTTTCGAGGTCGTCAGCTCCTACCAGCCCAGCGGTGACCAGCCGGCGGCCATCGCCGACCTGGAGCGCCGCGTGCGCGCGGGCGAGAAGGACGTGGTCCTGCTCGGCGCCACCGGCACCGGCAAGTCGGCGACGACGGCCTGGATGATCGAGAAGCTCCAGCGCCCCACCCTCGTCATGGCACCGAACAAGACGCTGGCCGCCCAGCTGGCGAACGAGTTCCGCGAGCTGCTGCCCAACAACGCCGTCGAGTACTTCGTCTCGTACTACGACTACTACCAGCCCGAGGCGTACGTCCCGCAGTCGGACACCTACATCGAGAAGGACTCCTCCATCAACGAGGAGGTCGAGCGGCTGCGCCACTCCGCGACCAACTCGCTGCTCACCCGGCGCGACGTCATCGTGGTCGCCTCCGTCTCCTGCATCTACGGCCTGGGCACCCCCCAGGAGTACGTGGACCGGATGGTGGAGCTGAAGGTCGGCGACGAGATCGACCGCGACCAGCTGCTGCGCCGCTTCGTCGACATCCAGTACACGCGCAACGACCTGGCCTTCCAGCGCGGCACCTTCCGGGTGCGCGGCGACACCATCGAGATCTTCCCGGTCTACGAGGAACTGGCCGTGCGCATCGAGATGTTCGGCGACGAGATCGAGGCGCTGTCCACGCTGCACCCGCTCACCGGCGAGGTCATCAGCGACGACACCCAGCTGTACGTGTTCCCCGCCAGCCACTACGTGGCGGGCCCGGAGCGCATGGAGAAGGCGGTCAACGGCATCGAGAAGGAGCTGGAGGCCCGGCTCGCCGAGCTGGAGAAGCAGGGCAAGCTCCTGGAGGCCCAGCGCCTGCGCATGCGCACCACGTACGACATCGAGATGCTGCGCCAGATCGGCTCCTGCTCGGGCGTGGAGAACTACTCGCTGCACTTCGACGGCCGCGAGGCCGGCTCCCCGCCGAACACGCTGCTCGACTACTTCCCCGAGGACTTCCTCCTCGTCATCGACGAGTCCCACGTCACGGTCCCGCAGATCGGCGCGATGTACGAGGGCGACGCCTCCCGCAAGCGCACCCTCGTCGACCACGGCTTCCGGCTGCCCTCCGCGCTCGACAACCGCCCGCTGAAGTGGGAGGAGTTCCAGAAGCGCATCGGCCAGGCCGTCTACCTGTCGGCCACCCCGGGGCAGTACGAACTCTCCCGCGGCGACGGCTTCGTCGAGCAGATCATCCGCCCCACCGGCCTCGTCGACCCCGAGGTCGTCGTCAAGCCCACCGAGGGGCAGATCGACGACCTGGTGCACGAGATCCGCACCCGCGTCGACAAGGACGAGCGCGTCCTGGTCACCACGCTCACCAAGAAGATGGCCGAGGACCTTACCGACTACTTCCTCGAACTGGGCATCCAGGTCCGCTACCTGCACAGCGACGTCGACACGCTGCGCCGCGTGGAGCTGCTGCGCGAGCTGCGCGCCGGTGAGTACGACGTCCTGGTCGGCATCAACCTGCTGCGCGAGGGCCTGGACCTGCCCGAGGTGTCCCTGGTAGCGATCCTCGACGCCGACAAGGAGGGCTTCCTGCGCTCGGGCACCTCCCTGATCCAGACCATCGGCCGCGCCGCGCGCAACGTCTCGGGCCAGGTCCACATGTACGCCGACAAGATCACCCCGGCGATGGAGAAGGCCATCGACGAGACCAACCGCCGCCGGGAGAAGCAGATCGCCTACAACCAGGCGAACGGCATCGACCCGCAGCCGCTGCGCAAGAAGATCAACGACATCGTCGCGACCATCGCGCGCGAGGAGGTCGACACCGAGGAGCTGCTCGGCACCGGCTACCGCAAGGGCGCGAAGGACGGCAAGGGCGCCAAGGCCCCGGTGCCCGCGCTCTCCAAGGCAGCGAAGAAGGCCGCCAAGGCGGGCGGCAAGACGGGCGAGGTCCTCACCGACCGCCCCGCCACCGAGCTGGCCGGGCTGATCGAGGAGATGACCGACCGGATGCGCGCCGCCGCCGCCGACCTCCAGTTCGAGGTCGCCGCCCGGCTGCGCGACGAGGTCGGCGAACTCAAGAAGGAGCTGCGCCAGATGAAGGAGGCGGGCCTCGGCTGAGGGCCCGCCCGCGGGACCCGCTCGCGCGTCCCGTGCACGGGCCTGACCACCGGGCCTGACCGCCGGGCCCGCGCACGGGACGCGGCCGGGGGCGTGTGTTGCAAGACCGACACAAAACGCGCCCCGGCCTGCTGCCCCCGTGTCGGGTCTGCATAAGGTTCGGAACACACCGCGCGCAGCAAGCGGTCGCGGGGATCGCAAGGGAGAGGGGACAGCGCGTGACGGTCAACATGACCAAGGGTCAGGCCATCAGCCTGCAGAAGAGCGACGGGGGCACGCTGACCGCCGTGCGCATGGGGCTCGGCTGGCAGGCCGCCCCGCGGCGGGGCCTGTTCGGGTCGCGCACGCGCGAGATCGACCTGGACGCCTCGGCGGTGCTGTTCGCCGACAAGCAGCCGGTCGACGTGGTGTTCTTCCGCCACCTCGTCAGCGACGACGGCTCGGTCAAGCACACCGGTGACAACCTGGTCGGCGGCGCCGGCCAGGGCGGGGACGACGAGGCCATCCTCGTCGACCTCCAGCGCGTCCCGGTCCACATCGACCAGATCGTCTTCACGGTGAACTCCTTCACCGGCCAGACGTTCCAGGAGGTGCAGAACGCGTTCTGCCGGATCGTCGACGAGACGAACGGCCAGGAGCTCGCGCGCTACACCCTCGACGGCGGCGGCCAGTACACCGCGCAGATCATGGCCAAGGTGCACCGGGCCGGCTCCGGCTGGCAGATGACCGCCCTGGGCAACCCGGCCAACGGCCGCACCTTCCAGGACCTGATGCCGGCGATCCTGCCGCACCTCTGAGGCACCGGACCCCCTTCCGGGGTCCCGGCACCGCACCACGGCTCCCGACGGGCACCCGCCCGCCGGGAGCCGCACCGCACCACCGACGCGACACGGCAGGACGACGGACTATGGGGGACAGTCGATGAGCGCCGAGCTGGTCCGGGGGCAGAACCACCCCCTGCCCGAGACCCGCCTCGAGATCCGGATCTCGGCCGGTACGCCCGTCGTGGCCGGTGCCACCCTCGGCGACGAGCACGGCAGGCTGGCCGGCCCCGAGCAGGTCGTCCACCCGGCCGCGCCGGCCCTGCCCGGCCTCGAGGTCTCCCGGCAGGCCGCCGCCGACCACCGCCTTGCCGTCGACCTCGACGCCCTCGCCCAGGACGTGCACCGGGTCACCGTGCTGCTCGCCCTGCCCCAGGGCACCGGCGGCCCCGCCCGGTTCGGCGCCGTCGCCGCCCCCTTCGTCGCCGTCACCGGCCTGGACGGCACCGAGGTCGCCAGCTACACCGTCACCGGCCTCGACAGCGAGTCCGCCGTCGTCGCCCTGGAGCTCTACCGACGGCAGGGCGCCTGGAAGGTCCGCGCCGTAGGCCAGGGGTACGCGGACGGGCTCGCCGCGATGCTCGCCGACCAGGGCCTGCCCCAGGCGGCCCGGCTCGCCGCCGACATCCAGGAGGCCGTCGCCGCCGGCATCGCCCGCTCGGTCGCGGCGCCCCCGGCCCGTACGGCGGACACCACCCGGGTGCGCGTGGCCGACACCACCGGCGCGCCCGAGACCACCGGCGCCCCCGGCGCCGCGCCCGCCGACGCGACCACGGCCCCCGCGCCCGCCCCGCAGCAGCCCGACCCGGTGCCGCCGCAGCCCGCCGGCGGCGGACCCATCAGCTACGCGCACCCGGGCCGCCAGACCTCCGCGCCCCCGTCGCCGCCCCCCACCGCGCCCCCGGCCGCCCCGGGGCAGCCCGCCCAGCCGGTCGCCGGGGACGCCACCGGCTGGTCCATGGACGAGCGCCTGTACAACCAGGTGTGGGGCATGTTCGAGGACCTGGCCCGCACCACCGCCGCGTACCGCAGCGCCGTCGACTTCGCCGAGTCCCGCATGGACCAGGAGCTCGACCGCGCCCTGTCCGACTTCCGCGGCCGCAACCAGGGCGGCAACGACGCCGCGCGCCAGGAAGCCCGCGCCAGGCGCGACGAGCTGGCCGCCCGGGCCCGCGAGGTCCTCGACCGCGACCTGGCGCAGCTCACCGCCGAGTCCGAGGTCGTCGAGCCCGCCCTGCCGCCCGCCTTCGCCTGCTGGGACAACCCCGTCTGGCACGCCTACCGGGTGCCCATGGAGGTCCCCATGGCGCTGCGCCTGGGCGACCTGCACCTGCCGGAGCGGCCCGAGCTGCGCATCCCGATGCTGGTCCGGCTGCCGCTGGAGCGCGGCCTGTGGATCGACAGCGGGCGCGGCCGCTCGGAGGCCGCCGCGTTCATGGACGAGGCCCAGCTGCGCGCCCTGGCCATGGACACCGCCGTCGCCATCGCCGCCCGGCTGCTCGCGGTCCACCCGATGGGCGAGTTCTCGGTGCACGTGATCGACCCGGCGGGCTCGGCCGTGCGCTCGCTGGCGCCGCTGACCGGCGCGGACGTCCTGGCCACGCCGCCCTCCGCGGGGGCGGCCGGGGTCTCCTCGGTGCTGGCCCGGCTGACCGAGCGGGTGGACCTGGTGCAGATGGCGGTGCGGGCCAAGGCGGCGGACGCGCTGCCGCCGCACCTGGACACCGCCGAGCAGCTGCTGATCGTCAACGACTTCCCGCACGGCTTCGACGACCGCGCGGTCACCCAGTTGCGCTACCTCGCCGACGAGGGCCCTTCGGTCGGCGTGCACCTGCTGATGGTCGCCGACCGGGAGGACGCCAGCGCGTACGGGCCGGTGCTCGACCCGCTGTGGCGCTCGCTGCTGCGGATCACGCCGGTCCCCGACGACCACCTCGCGGACCCGTGGGTGGGCCACGCCTGGACCTACGAGCCGCCGCTGGCGCCGCCGGGCAGCCAGGTGCTCGGGCAGGTCCTCGACCAGGTGGCCAGGGCCCGCAGGACCGGTAGCCGCTGACGCGCGGTCCGGGGCGCTCCGGGGCCCGGGCCCGTTCGCCCCCGCCCCGGCCGGCCGCCCGCCGGGACCATCGGCCCTGCCCGCCCGGGACCGACGTCCCTTGACGAAGCAACCCCTTCTACCTGCGGTTTTGGAGTCTCTTTTACCTTTTCCTTTACCTTTCCTTGGTGTTTCGGGTACTGTTCTTCACGCGGAGGGGAGTACTCCCGTACGCGGCGTTCCCGTCAATACGGACCGACCAGGTCCCGGGGCGTCGGCCCGGCCCGCGACCCGCCCCGCGCGGGGCGCTCGGGTGGAAGAGACCTCCGGCAGCGACGACGCTGATCAGTAGCCGTACGACGCCGGAGGCGCAGTGGACGTATCGATGACCCTGTGGGTGCTGACCATTCTTGGTCTGAGCGCCCTGATCGCGGTCGACTTCTTCATCGGGCGCAAGCCCCACGACGTGTCGATCAAGGAAGCCGGCATCTGGACCGTGGTCTGGATCGCCCTCGCCGTCCTCTTCGGCCTCGGCCTGCTGGTGTTCGGCACCGCACAGGCCTCCGGGGAGTTCTTCGCGGGCTTCATCACCGAGAAGTCGCTCAGTGTCGACAACCTCTTCGTCTTCGTCCTGATCATGGCGAAGTTCTCGGTTCCCACCCACCTGCAGCAGCGCGTCCTGCTCATCGGCGTGCTCATCGCCCTGGTGCTGCGCGCCATCTTCATCGCGGCGGGCGCGGCGATCATCGCCAGCTTCTCGTGGGTCTTCTACATCTTCGGCGCGTTCCTCATCTACACCGCCTGGAAGCTCATCCAGGAGGCGCGCTCCGACGAGGAGGAAGAGGAGTTCGAGGAGAACCGCCTCCTGAAGTCCATCGAGAAGAAGTTCGGCGTCGCCGACCGGTACCACGGCACCAAGCTGTTCATCCGGAACAACGGCAAGCGCGTCCTGACCCCTCTGATGGTCGTCATGCTCGCCATCGGCACCACCGACGTGCTGTTCGCGCTGGACTCCATCCCGGCGATCTTCGGCCTCACCCAGGACCCGTACATCGTCTTCACCGCGAACGCCTTCGCGCTGATGGGCCTGCGCCAGCTGTACTTCCTCATCGGCGGACTGCTCAGGAAGCTCGTCCACCTCAGCTACGGCCTGTCCGTCATCCTCGGCTTCATCGGCGTCAAGCTCGTCCTGCACGCCCTGCACGAGTCCGGCGTCAGCGTCCCCGAGATCTCCATCCCGGTCTCGCTGGCCGTCATCTGCGGCGTCCTGGTCATCACCACGATCACCAGCCTGATCGCGTCCAAGAAGCAGGCCGAGCGGGAGGCCGCCGAGGCCGCCGCGACCGGCTCCGGGGACTCCCAGAACAAGGACAGCGTCGGAGCCTGACCCCGGCCCCTCCCGGGACCCCGGCCCCGCCCGGAGCCCGGTCCGGCCCGCCGGCCGTCCCCGCCCGCCCGAGCCGCCCCCGCCCCGCGTCCCGCGCGCGGCGGGGGCGGCGCGCGTCCACCACGGCGTCGCTCACACCGCCACGGCCGGCGCGCCCTCCACCTCCCGCACCGGGGCCGGCCGGGTCTCCGGCAGCAGCGCGAAGCAGCCCAGGCTCAACAGCGCCATCCCGGTCAGGTAGGCCGCCACGCCCCACGGCGGCCCGCTCCCGTCCGACAGCGCCGTCGCCACCACCGGCGTCAGCGCCCCGCCCAGCACCCCCGCCAGGTTGTAGCCCACCGCCGCCCCCGTGCACCGCACCCGCGGCTCGTACAGCTCCGGCAGGTACGCCGCGACCACCGAGAACATCACCACGAACGCCAGCAGCGCCCCCAGGATCCCGGCGAACATCAGCAGAGGCTCCGCCGTCGCCAGCAGCCCCACCATCGGGAACATCCACAGCGCGCACGCCGCGCACCCCGCCAGGCAGAGCGGACGCCGCCCGTAGCGGTCCCCGAGCAGCGCCACCAGCGGCGTCACCGCCCCCTGCACCGCCACCGCCGCCATCACGCACACCAGCATCGTCGTACGGTCCACCCCCAGCCGGGTCGTGCCGTACGAGAGCGCCCAGGTCGAGACCGAGTAGAACACCGCGTACCCCACCGCCAGCGCCCCCGCCGTCAGCAGCACCAGGCGCCAGTGCCCGCGCACCACCTCCACCAGCGGCAGCCGCGCCCGCTCCCCGAGCTCCTCGAACCGCGGGCTCTCCGCCAGCGACGAGCGCAGCAGCAGCCCGCCCGCCGCGAGCAGCCCGGCGCCCCAGAACGGCACCCGCCAGCCCCACGCCTGGAACTGCGCGTCGGTCAGCAGCGACGACAGCGCCAGCATCACCCCGTTCGCCAGCAGGAACCCCACCGCCGGGCCCGTCTGCGGAAAGCTCGACCACAGCACCCTCCGGTGCGCGGGCGCGTGCTCCACCGTGAGCAGCACCGCCCCGCCCCACTCGCCGCCGAGGCCCAGCCCCTGCAGGAAGCGCAGCGACAGCAGCAGCACCGGGGCGGCGATGCCCAGCGTCTCGTACGACGGGACGCAGCCCACCCCGACGGTCGCCAGGCCGGTCAGCAGCAGCGAGGCGAACAGCACCGGCCGCCGCCCGTACCGGTCGCCCACGTGCCCGAAGAGCACCGAGCCCAGCGGCCGGGACAGGAACCCGACCGCGAACGTGCCGAACGCGGCCAGCGTCCCCGCCAGCGGCGAGAACGTCGGGAAGAACAGCGGGCCCAGGACCAGGGCGGCCGCCGTCCCGTACACGAAGAAGTCGTAGAACTCGACGGCGGTCCCGGCCATTGAGGCCAGGGCGAGCCGCCGCATGGACGATGCCGATGATGACGGAGAGTGACTGTGGCGCATGCCGCGCCACCTACCCCGCCCCGGGCCGCGCTACGGGAGCGCGCGGAAGCGCCCCAGGTGGTGAAGGGTACGTCCGCGCTCCCGTACCGGCGGAGCCGCCGACCGTCCGGTCACGCCCCGTACACCTTCCCCGCAAGCGGCCCGGGTACGTCCCTCCGCGCCCTTCCACGTCCCCCTGGACAAGCCCCTCAGTCTGGACGGGCCCCTCAATACGTGACGACTCAGTACATGACGACGACCCGCCGGCTCTCGCCGTCCACGCGTATCAGCCCGCCGTACGGCAGCACCAGCTGAGGATCCGTGTGCCCGAAGTCCACGTCGAACACCGCCATCGTCTCCGGCGCGTACTCCGCCAGCGCCCGCTCCACCGCGGCCCGCTGCTCCGCCGCGTACCGCGCGGACTCCTCGCGCGACCTGGGGGAGTGCACGAACCAGGTCTTGGGCCGCGCCATCAGGAGCGCCGGGAAGCGCCGCAGCAGACCCCGCTCGCCCATGCAGCGCAGCACCCGGAACACCTCGGTGGCCGGGGGCATCTCCTCCGAGGTCTCCAGGAACAGCACCCCGCCGTCGTACGCCGACTCGTCCGGGGCGATCTCCCGGTCCGCCATCAGCAGCCACGACAGGATCTCCAGGTTGCCGCCCCAGCCCCGGCCCTCCACCACCCGCGCGGGCCCGTGCCAGGACCAGCCGCCGCCCGGCTCCGTCTCCGGCTCGGCCGCGAACGTCTCCGGATCGGCCCAGTCCCGCTCACGGTCCCGGAACCGCCGCGCGGGCCGCAGTTCGTAAGGCCCCGAGGTGAACAGCGCGGCCCGCAGCGACTCCTCGGTCAACGGGTCCATCGCGCCCGGCCGCCCGAACTCGACCATCACCGAGCCGCCGTGGTAGCCGACGATCCCCGACGCGCTCAGGTACGCCAGCAGGTTGGTGTTGTCGCTGTAGCCGAAGAACGGCTTGGGGTTGGCCCGGATCAACTCCCGGTCCAGGTGCGGCAGTACGGTCAGCTGGTCGTCGCCGCCGATGCTCGCGATCACGGCCTTCACGGTCGGGTCCGCGAACGCCGCGTGCAGGTCGTCGGCCCGCTCCCGGGCGGACGCCCCCATCGTCCGGGTCGCCGGGTACTCCACCGGCACCAGCCCGAAGTCCTCCCGCAGCCGCCGCAGGCCCAGCTCGAACGGCAGCGGGAACAGGCCCGGCAGCCCCGCGGACGCCGAGACGACGGCGACCCGGTCGCCGGGGGACGGCTTGGGCGGGTAGGCGGGCAGCGGACCAGTGGGCTGGATCATGGAGCCACGCTAGTCGCCGCCCGCCCCGGAACACATCCGGGTTTTCCCCGGTCAGGGCCCTGACCAGTCCCGTACGGGACTCCCGGCCGGGCCCGTACGGGACTTACCAGCCGCGCTCGCGCCACTCCGCCACGTGCGGGCGCTCGTCGCCCAGGGTGGTGTCCTTGCCGTGCCCCGGGTACACCCACGCCTCGTCCGGCAGGACGTCGAAGAGCTTGGTCTCGACGTCGCGCAGCAGGCTCGCGAACGCCTCCGCGTCCTGCCAGGTGTTGCCCACGCCGCCGGGGAAGAGGCAGTCGCCGGTGAAGACGTGCGGGTGGCCGTGCGGGTCGTCGTAGACCAGGGTGATCGACCCCGGAGTGTGGCCCACCATCCGCCGGGCGGTCAGCTCCACCCGGCCCACCCGGATCACGTCCCCGTCCTCGACGGGCACGTCCGTGGCGACCGGGATGCCCTCCGCGTCGTACGCGCCCGCGTACGTGCGCGCGCCCGTCGCCGCCACCACGTCGGCGAGCGCGCCCCAGTGGTCGCCGTGCCGGTGGGTGGTGACGACGGACGCGATGCCGTCGTCACCGATCAGCGTCAGCAGGGTCTCCGGATCGCTCGCCGCGTCGATCAGCAGCTGCTCGCCGGTGGCCCGGCAGCGCAACAGGTACGCGTTGTTGTCCATCGGGCCGACCGCGACCTTCGAGATCATCAGGTCCGTCAGCTCGTGCACGTCCGCAGGACCGCCGACCTTCACCGCTCCGCTGTACGTCATGTGCCGAAGCCTATAGCGGCGGAAGTACGGGCAGGGGGCCGCCCGCACACTTCAGTTCCGACCCGTCCCGGCGGCCCGCGAGCCAGCCGAGCAGGGCGGGGGCGGAGCCCGTCACGGTCACCTCGTCGCCCTCCGTGCCGCCGGTGCGCCACTCGTCCCCGCCGTCTGCCACCGCGCGCGTGGGCGGCACCGAGGCGTTGCCCGAGAAGCGGTCGGCCAGGAAGGCGGCGTAGTGCCGCACGAAGTCCTCGGGCAGGTCCTCCAGCTCGTAGCCCACGCCCAGGTCCACGTGGTGCAGCTCGACCTCGGCCAGCCGCCGGAAGGGCACCCGGGAGGCGCTGTCGGTGACCCCGTTGCGCAGCTCGACCGTGCGCGACCAGTCGGCCGGGACCTCGCCCAGCGCCCGGAAGCGGTCCGCGCTCGTCCGTACGTCCTCGAGCTGGACGTCGGCCGGGCGGGGCGCGTCGCGCTCGATGTCGGCGTCGCGCGCCTCGGCGCTCGGGTACATCGGCCGGCCCTGGAGGACGTTCACGAGGGCGTCGGCGTTGCGGGCGACGTGGGCCAGGACGTGGCCGCGGCTCCAGCCCGGCAGCCGTGACGCCCGGGCCGCCGCCGCGTTGTCCATCTCGGCGACCGCGCTCAGGAGCCGGTCGGTGGCTTCGCGTAGGGACGCCAGGTCACGTGTGTGATCGATCATGAGCCTGACAGTAGCGCCGCCACACCTTCGGGTGAAGGTGGCCGAGGAGGGCCGTAAATCGAATGCGCGTGCTATAGGCTCGGCGGAGGCATCCTTGGTTGTTGGGCATTCACCGATCGAGCGCCCCCCATAGTCTGGGACGGGGCTCCTGGAGCCTCCCCGCTTCTCTTCAGAAGCCTCTCTCAAGAAAGGTGCGGACCGGCGTGGCCGACCGTCTCATCGTCCGTGGCGCGCGCGAGCACAATCTCAGGAACGTCTCGCTCGACCTCCCCCGCGACTCGCTCATCGTCTTCACCGGCCTGTCCGGTTCGGGCAAGTCCTCCCTCGCGTTCGACACGATCTTCGCGGAGGGCCAGCGCCGGTACGTGGAGTCGCTGTCGTCGTACGCCCGGCAGTTCCTCGGCCAGATGGACAAGCCGGACGTCGACTTCATCGAGGGACTCTCGCCCGCGGTCTCCATCGACCAGAAGTCGACCTCGCGCAACCCGCGCTCCACGGTCGGCACCATCACCGAGGTCTACGACTACCTCCGGCTGCTCTTCGCGCGCATCGGCAAGCCCCACTGCCCCGAGTGCCGCCGCCCCATCACCCGGCAGTCGCCCCAGGCCATCGTCGACAGGGTCCTGGAGCTGCCCGAGGGCAGCCGCTTCCAGGTCCTGTCCCCGCTGGTGCGCGAGCGCAAGGGCGAGTTCGTCGACCTGTTCGCCGACCTCCAGACCAAGGGCTACAGCCGCGCGCGCGTGGACGGCCGGACCATCCAGCTGTCCGAGCCGCCCACGCTGAAGAAGCAGGAGAAGCACACCATCGAGGTGGTCATCGACCGCCTCACCGTCAAGGACTCCGCCAAGCGCCGGCTCACCGACTCCGTCGAGACCGCCCTGTCGCTGGCCGGCGGCATGGTCGTGCTGGACTTCGTCGACCTCCCCGAGGACGACCCCGAGCGCGAGCGCATGTACTCGGAGCACCTGTACTGCCCGTACGACGACCTGTCCTTCGAGGAGCTGGAGCCGCGCTCCTTCTCCTTCAACTCGCCCTTCGGCGCCTGCCCGGACTGCACCGGCATCGGCACCCGCATGGAGGTCGACCCGGAGCTGATCGTCCCCGACGAGGACAAGTCCCTCGACGAGGGCGCCATCCACCCCTGGTCGCACGGGCACACCAAGGAGTACTTCGGACGCCTCATCGGCGGCCTCTCCCAGGCCCTCGGCTTCCGCACCGACATCCCCTGGGCCGGACTGCCCCAGCGCGCCAAGAAGGCCCTGCTGTACGGACACAAGACCCAGGTCGAGGTCCGCTACCGCAACCGGTACGGGCGCGAGCGCGCCTACACCACCCCCGCCTTCGAGGGCGCCGTCCAGTTCGTCAAGCGGCGCCACACCGAGGCCGAGAGCGACTCCAGCCGCGAGCGCTTCGAGGGCTACATGCGCGAGGTGCCCTGCCCCACCTGCGAGGGCACCCGCCTCAAGCCGATCGTCCTCGCCGTCACCGTGATGGAGCGGTCCATCGCGGAAGTCTCCGCCATGTCCATCAGCGAGTGCGCGGACTTCCTCGGCCGGCTCACCCTCAACGACCGCGACAAGAAGATCGCCGAGCGGGTCCTCAAGGAGGTCAACGAGCGGCTGCGCTTCCTCGTCGACGTCGGCCTGGACTATCTCTCCCTCAACCGCGCCGCGGGCACCCTCTCCGGCGGCGAGGCCCAGCGCATCCGGCTGGCCACCCAGATCGGCTCCGGCCTCGTCGGCGTCCTCTACGTCCTCGACGAGCCCTCCATCGGCCTGCACCAGCGCGACAACCACCGGCTCATCGAGACGCTGGTCCGGCTGCGGGACATGGGCAACACCCTCATCGTCGTCGAGCACGACGAGGACACCATCAAGGTCGCCGACTGGGTCGTCGACATCGGCCCCGGGGCCGGCGAGCACGGCGGCAAGGTCGTCCACTCCGGACCGCTCAAGCAGCTGCTCACCAACAAGGAGTCCATCACCGGGCAGTACCTGTCCGGCAAGCGCAGCATCCCCACCCCCGACCTGCGCCGCCCGGTCGACCCCACGCGCCGGCTCACCGTCCACGGCGCCCGCGAGAACAACCTGCGGGACATCGACGTGTCCTTCCCGCTCGGCGTCCTCACCGCGGTCACCGGCGTCTCGGGCTCCGGCAAGTCCACCCTCGTCAACGACATCCTCTACACCCACCTCGCCCGCGAGCTCAACGGCGCCAAGACCGTCCCCGGACGGCACACCCGCGTCGAGGGCGACGACCTGGTCGACAAGGTCGTCCACGTCGACCAGTCGCCCATCGGCCGCACCCCCCGCTCCAACCCCGCCACCTACACCGGCGTCTTCGACAACGTCCGCAAGCTCTTCGCGGAGACCACCGAGGCCAAGGTCCGCGGCTACCTGCCCGGCCGGTTCTCCTTCAACGTCAAGGGCGGCCGCTGCGAGAACTGCGCGGGCGACGGCACCATCAAGATCGAGATGAACTTCCTGCCCGACGTGTACGTCCCCTGCGAGGTCTGCCACGGGGCGCGCTACAACCGGGAGACCCTGGAGGTCCACTACAAGGGCAAGTCCATCGCCGAGGTCCTCGACATGCCCATCGAGGAGGCCCACGGCTTCTTCGAGGCCGTGCCGACGATCGCCCGCCACCTCAAGACGCTCAACGAGGTCGGCCTCGGCTACGTGCGCCTCGGCCAGTCCGCGCCCACCCTCTCCGGCGGCGAGGCCCAGCGCGTCAAGCTCGCCTCCGAGCTCCAGAAGCGCTCCACCGGCCGCACCGTCTACGTCCTCGACGAGCCCACCACCGGTCTGCACTTCGAGGACATCTCGAAGCTGATCAAGGTGCTCTCCGGGCTCGTCGACAAGGGCAACTCGGTCATCGTCATCGAGCACAACCTCGACGTCATCAAGACCGCCGACTGGGTCGTCGACATGGGCCCCGAGGGCGGCAGCGGCGGCGGCATCGTCATCGCCGAGGGCACCCCCGAGCAGGTCGCCGGCGTCCCCGCCAGCCACACCGGCAAGTTCCTGCGCGACGTCCTGGGCGCGGACCGGGTCAGCGACGCCTCCGTGCCCGCCGCCCGCAAGCGCGCCCCCAGGAAGACGGTCGCCGCCACCGCCACCGCGACCAAGGCCACCGTCACCAAGAAGGCCGCCCCGGCCAAGAAGACGGCCGCGAAGAAGACGGCCGCCGCCGAGAAGGCGGCCCCCGCCAAGCAGACCGCGGCCAAGAAGACGGCGACCGCCAAGACCGCGACCGCCAAGAAGGCCGCCCCCGCCAAGAAGGCCCCGGCCCGCAAGACCACCACCCGGGCCCGCAAGGCCTGAGCGGACGCGCCCCACGGACGGGCCCCGGCACCCCCACCAGGGTGCCGGGGCCCGGCCCGTTCCCGGCCGCCCCGGACCCGTACGGCACCGGCCGCCCCGGACCCGTACCCCCACGCCCCCAGGGCGCCCGAACTGCGGGGCGTGCCCGCCGGAACTACGCTGACCCGGGGGACGGCTCCCGAAAGGCCACCCGACATGAAACGACGCAGCGCCATATCCGGCCTCGCCGGGATCGCGGCCCTGCTCCTCGCCGCACCGGCCGCGCCCGTCCACGCCGCCCGGGACACCCCCGACCTCGCCCGCTTCTACCAGCAGGAACCCCGCTGGAGCGGCTGCCGGGACAACCCCGAGCTCAAGGACATGCAGTGCGCCGGGCTCACCGTCCCCGTCGACTACGCGCACCCCGCCGACGGCACCATCGAGATAGCCGTCGGCCGCTACCGCGCCACCGGCCCCGCCGACCGCCGCACCGGCTCCCTCGTCTTCAACTTCGGCGGCCCCGGACAGTCCGGCCTCACCGGCCTGGCCGGCGCCCGCGCCGACTACGCCGAACTCGGCAAGCGCTACGACCTCGTCAGCTTCGACCCCCGCGGCGTCGGCCGCAGCGCCGCCGTGAAGTGCGGCAAGGACGACGGTGGGGACAGCGAAGAGGGCGGCGGCGACAGCGCCCCCACCACCCCCGCGGAACGCACCCGCGCCGTCCAGGAGCTCAAGGACCACGCCGCCGCCTGCCGCAAGAACACCGGCAAGGTCATCGACCACATCGGCTCCATCAACGCCTCACGCGACATGGACGTGCTGCGCCGGGCCCTCGGCGACGACAAGCTCAACTACTTCGGCACCTCCTACGGCACCCGCCTGGGCGCCGTGTACGCCAGCCAGTTCCCCGCCACCACAGGACGCTTCGTCCTCGACGCCGTCGACACCCTCACCGACGACGCCCGGCAGTCGGCCCTCGCCCAGGCCAAGGCCTTCCAGCGCTCCCTCGACACCTTCCTCGCCGGCTGCGCGACCCAGGGGAACCGCTGCCCCCTCGGCACCACCCCGCAGGCCGCCGCCGCCACCCTCGACCGGCTCGTGGCCAAGCTCGGCCGCAGCCCCGTCAAGGACAAGGCCGGCGACGCCTTCACCACGGCCGACCTGCGCACCGCCCTCACCAACTCCCTCTACAGCGCCCAGCTCTGGCCCGCGCTCGCGGTCGGCCTCCAGCAGCTCGACCAGCACGACGACCCCGGCGTCCTCGCCGAGATCAACCGGGTCTTCGCGGGCGAGGACGCCGACGGCGACAAGAAGGACAAGTACGACAACAGCCAGCTGGCCATCCTCGCCATCAACTGCGCCGACGACCCCGTGCGCGCCGCCGACCCCGCCGCCGAACTCGCCGCCGTGCAGAAGGAGTTCACCCAGGCCTCGCCGGTCTTCGGCGACGAGCTGGCCGGCGCCGCCGTCTCCTGCACCGGCTGGCCCAAGGGCACCGACTACATCCGCGACATCGACCGCACCGAAGGGCCCGACATCCTCCTCGTCGGCACCAAGGGCGACCCCGCCACCCCCTACCAGTGGACCGGGGAGACCGCCCGGCGCCTCGGCAACACCACCGTCCTCACCTACGAGGGCGAGGGCCACGGCGCCTACTCCGCCTCCGCCTGCGTGCGCCAGCGCGTCGACACGTACCTCCTGGAGGGCAAGCTCCCCGACCCGGGCGACTCCTGCCCGCCCGAGCAGCCCATGGACGCCGACGGCTGAGCCCCGGCCACGCACGTCACCGGTATACGTCAGCCCGGCAGCTCACCGGCGTACGGAGGCTCCGCGCCGGTACGCGAACACGTCACCGCCGCCGCCCGCGCCGCGAACTCCAGCACCCGCGGCCAGTCCGGCTCCCCGCCGCCCACCAGGCGGTGCAGCAACGCCGCGTTGACCGTGTCACCCGCCCCGATCGTGTCCACCACGTCCACCGCCACCCCCGGCACCGAGAACGACCCGCCGCCCCGCGTGCGCACCGTCAGCCCCTCCGCGCCCCGCGTCAGCACCACCGCGCCCGGCCCCTCGGGCACCCCGCCCAGCCAGTCCGCGTCCTCCTCGGACAGCTTCAGCAGCGAGACGTACGGAAGCCAGCCCTCCAGCCGCCTGCGGTAGGCCGCCGGGTCCGCGATCAGGCCGGGCCGCACGTTCGGGTCGAGCAGCGTGAACACCCCGCGCCCCGCCTCCCGCCGCAGCAGCGCCTCGTACGCGCTCGCCCCCGGTTCGAGCACCAGGGAGCAGGTGCCCAGCGCCAACGCGCGCGTGCCCGCGGGAAGCTCGGGCGGCAGCTCGAACAGGCGGTCGGCCGTGCCCTCGGCGTAGAACGAGTACCCCGCCGAGCCGTCCGGGCCCAGCGAGGCCACCGCGAGGGTCGTCGGCTCCGGGCCGCGCTGCACCAGCGACACGTCCACCCCGGAGGCCCGCAGCCGCGCCAGCAGCGTCTCCCCGAAGCCGTCGGTCGACACGCGCGAGCAGAAGGAGACGGGAGAACCCAGACGGCCCAGCGCCAGGGCGGTGTTGTACGGGCCGCCACCGGGCCGGGGCGACAGGGCCGCACCCGGTTCGATGCCGTGCCGTTCGAGGGGGACCAGGTCGATCAGGGACTCACCGGCGACGACGATCACGGACCGAACGTAGCCCATGCGCGGGGGAGCGTAAACGGCGGAGGTATCGTCGGACCGCACGCGAACCTGATCCACTGGAGAGCCCATGTCCGGCAGCCAGCCCGCCGCCCGCCGAACCGTCCTCAAGGGCGTCGCACTCGCCGGAACGGCCTCCTTCGCGGCCGCCGCCTGCTCCACGGAGTCCAAGCTGGGCCACGCCGAGACGCCGACCCCGACCGCCCCGGTCGACCTGGGCGCGGCGGACGAGGTCCCGGTCGGCGGGGCCAAGCTCTACCGCGAGCAGCGGGTCCTGGTGTCGCAGCCGGCCAAGGGCGAGTACAAGTGCTTCAGCGCGCAGTGCACCCACGCGGGCTGCGTGCTCGACAAGATCGAGGACGGCCACGGGAACTGCCCGTGCCACGGCAGCCGCTTCGACGTGACGACCGGCAAGGCGGTGAAGGGCCCGGCGACGGTGCCGCTCCCCGAGGTCCCGGTCAAGCTCCAGAACGGCAAGCTGGTGGCGGGGCCTGACGCCTGACGCCTGACGCCCGGGCGGCGTCGCGCTGGCGTCTGACGGCTGGCGTCTGACGGCTGGCCAAGGTTGGCCGGTCAGATAACAGATGGCCAAGGTTGGCCGGTCAGCTGACGGATGACAGATGACGGCCGACCAAGGTTGGCCGGGCGGATGGCAGATGACGGCTGACCACTGACAGCTGACGGATCTCAGCCGCTGTCAGCCGTCAGCTGTCAGCCGTCGACTGTTAGCCGTCATCTGTCATCTGCCATCTGTCATAGCTCGCCCGTCACTCCCAATCCCAGTCGATCCCCAGGATCCCCGGCCGCACCCCCTGCTCCACCAGGTGCACCGTGCGGTGGTGGCCCGTGAGGGTCAGGTCGCTGCGGGAGCTGCGGGGGGCGCCCGCCGAGGGCTGGGTGAAGCGGCGGCAGCGGACCGGCAGGGCGGCCGGGTCGAAGCCGACCTGCAGGACGTACTGGCCGCCCGCGAAGGTGAAGCCGCGCACGTACTCCGAGCTGGGGCCGCCGGTGCCGTCCTCGAAGCCGTAGCCGAAGGGGTACGTCTCCCCGGCCCGCAGCCGGGCGTCGAAGAGCAGCTCCGCGACCACCACCCCCGTCGCGCGGTGGTGGCGCACCCGGCCGGTGCGGCAGTTCTCGCGGGCGCGCACGGTCACGCGTGACGCGTCGGAGCCCGGGTCCCCGTGGTGGATCGCCAGGTAGCGGTCGACGCCGTCGCGGTGGGCGCGTACGACGTGCTGGGACTCGCGGCCGAGCAGTTCGCGGGCGGCGCCGATGCGGACGCGTTCGTGGTGCCCGACGGTGTGCAGGCCGCCGTCGGTGGGGCACTCCAGTTCGGCCAGGAGCTGTTCGACGACGCCCGAGGCCTCGACGAGGGAGCGGTAGGCGCGGGCGGCGGGGCGTTCCACCTCGGGGGCGGTCTCGTCGAGCAGCCGGATCAGGGAGTTGCCGGGCAGCTGGAGGAGTTCCTCCAGGGCGCGCACCGCCTTGCGGGACTCGGGGCGCTGGGGGCGGCGGGCACCCTGCTGCCAGTAGCTGAGGCTGGTGACGCCGACCTTGATGCCGCGGTGGGCGAGGTGGTGCTGGACGCGCTGGAGGGGGAGTCCGCGCACGGCGAGCGCGGCGCGCAGCGCGAGGTGGAACGGGCCGGTGTGCAGGACCTGGGCGAGGTCGGCCTCGGTGTGCGGGGAGAAGGCGGGGACGGGGGCGGGGGTGGGGTGCCGCATGAGCCCTCCTCGTACGGCTCGGTGAACGTTCACGGCAAGGCGGCGGGTCGCCGGGCGGGTGGCGGCGGGGCGCAGGTGGGCAGGGGTGGGCGTTCACACTGCGGTTTCACCGTTCACATTGCGATGTCACCTCGCATTGAACCGTGTTGACCTGTTCCCGACAACGACCGATGCTCCTCAGCAGCGTCCGGACGCGCTCCTCCAGATCCCCACCCCCCGCCTCGGGAGGAACGCGATGCGCAACCCCGCCCCATCCCCCGCCCCGCGAAGGAACCGGCACAGACGCCGCCTGTCGGCCGTCCTCCTCGCCGCCGCGGTGGTGGCCGTGCCGACCGCCACGGCCACCGCCGCACCCGCCGCACCCGCCCCCGCCACGGCCGCCGCCGCGGACCAGGCCGCCCCGTCGGCCGCCCTCGCCGCCAAGCGCCTCAACATCACGATGCAGGCCCAGCAGAAGACCAACTGGTGCTGGGCCGCGTCCGGGAACACCATCGCGACCTGGTTCGGCCGCTCGTACAGCCAGAACCAGTTCTGCAACGCCGCCTTCAACCGCCAGCAGGGCTACGACTGCCCCAACAACCAGGCCACCCTGGGCAACGTCCAGACCGGGCTGAGCTGGGCGGGCATCAACCCCGGTTCGTACGTCACCGGTTGGCTGCGGTACGCCACCGTGCAGACCGAGATCAACGCCAACCGTCCGGTCGAGACCCGCATCCAGTGGTCCAGCGGCGGCGGCCACATGCACGTGATCTACGGCTACGACGACGCCAGCAGCTGGGTGTACTGGGGCGACCCCTGGCCCTCCAACGACCGCTACAACTGGGCCTCGCACTCCTGGTACGTGAACAACAGCTCCTTCTCCTGGACCCACTCGCTCTACCGGATCGGGGCGTGAGCGCCATGACGAACCGCCGCCGCGCCACCACGGCGCACCGCCGCCCCGCCCCCGCCGCGGCCCTCGTCGCCGCCCTCGCCGTCCCGCTGCTCGCCCTGTCCGCCCCGGCGGCGGGTGCGGCGCAGGCGCCCGCCGCCGACGGCCCCGACCGCGCGGTGCGCTCGGCGCAGACCCTCGACACGCTCTCCCGCTTCTTCGCACGCGACGGCGCGGTGGCCCGTACGGCGGCCGCCCCGCGCGTGGAGGGCGCTTCCGTGCCGGTCAGCGTGCTGTCGGCGGACTTCGTCGCCGGGCGGGCGGGCGCCCCGGTGGCCCGCGTGGAGTACTACGCGGCCCGCGCGGTCTCCTCGGACGGGCGGACGGCGTCCCTGTGGACCGTGAAGCAGGGCGCCGCGTGGCAGGTGGTGAACATCGCCACCGGGGACGACGAGACGCGGTACGCCGCGCAGGGCGCCGCGAAGCTGCCCGGCGGGACGGTGTTCCAGGAGCCGCAGATCAACGCCTGGTACGTGGCCGGGGGCGCGAAGGTGCTGCCCCTGGACGAGGACGCCGTGCGCGCCGTGGGGTCGAACGGCACGACCCTGGCCGCCTACCGCGCGCGCGTCCAGCGCGCGTACGGGGACAAGCTGCCCGGCTCCGCGTACGCGCGCTCCGGCAAGGCGGGCGGCTACGCCGAGGCCCCGGCCGCCGGGGCCGGCGCGCGGCCGGTCGTCGCGGTCGCGTCCGCGGCGGCGGGCGTGGGCGCGGTGGGCGCGCTGGGCCTGCTGGTCGTGACGGTGCGCCGTCGCCGTACGGCACCGGCGGCCTGACCCGGCCCGCCGGGAGCCGCCGGCGGATCCCCGGCACCGCCCCCGTACCGTCCCCGCGCCGTCCCCCGGACACGAGCGGGTGACGGAAGCGGCCTGCGGTGCCGCGACACCCCCGCGAGGGCCCCGGAGCGCAGTCCGCTCCGGGGCCCTTCCGGGCTCTGGCTGTCGGTCCCCGCCAGTAGGGTGTGGGGCATGGCCGACCCCTCCAGCTACCGCCCCAAGCCGGGACAGATCCCCGACTCGCCGGGGGTCTACAAGTTCCGCGACGAGCACCGCCGGGTGATCTACGTCGGGAAGGCGAAGTCCCTGCGCCAGCGCCTGGCGAACTACTTCCAGCCGCTGGTCAACCTGCATCCCCGTACGGCCACGATGGTGACGACGGCGGCCTCCGTGGAGTGGACCGTGGTGTCCACCGAGGTCGAGGCGCTGCAGCTGGAGTACTCCTGGATCAAGGAGTTCGACCCGCGCTTCAACGTCAAGTACCGCGACGACAAGAGCTATCCGTACCTGGCGGTCACGCTGGGGGAGGAGTTCCCGCGCGTGCAGGTGCTGCGCGGGGCGAAGAAGAAGGGCACCCGCTACTTCGGTCCGTACGCGCACGCGTGGGCGATCCGCGAGACGGTGGACCTGATGCTGCGGGTCTTCCCGGTGCGCACCTGCTCGGCGGGCGTGTTCAAGAACGCGGCGCGCACCGGCCGTCCCTGTCTGCTCGGGTACATCGGCAAGTGCTCGGCGCCGTGCGTGGGCCGGGTGGACGCGGTGGAGCACCGTGAACTGGCCGACGAGTTCTGCGACTTCATGGCGGGCCGGGCCGGGCCGTACATCCGCCGCCTGGAGAAGCGGATGGCCGAGGCCGCCGAGGAGATGGAGTACGAGCGGGCGGCGCGGCTGCGCGACGACATAGAGGCGCTGAAGAAGGCCCTGGAGAAGAACGCGATCGTGCTGGCGGACGCCACCGACGCGGACCTGATCGCGCTGGCGGAGGACGAGCTGGAGGCGGCCGTCCAGATCTTCCACGTGCGCGGCGGCCGGGTGCGCGGCCAGCGCGGCTGGGTGACGGACAAGGTGGAGGCGGTCTCCACCGGCGACCTGGTCGAGCACGCGCTGCAGCAGCTGTACGGGGAGGAGAGCGGCGACGCGGTCCCCAAGGAGGTCCTGGTCCCGGCGCTGCCGGAGGACGCGGACGCGGTCGCGCGCTGGCTGGAGACGCGCCGGGGTTCCGGCGTCTCGCTGCGGGTGCCGCAGCGGGGCGACAAGAAGGACCTGATGGAGACGGTCGCGCGCAACGCCCAGCAGGCGCTGGTGCTGCACAAGACCAAGCGGGCCAGTGACCTGACCACGCGCTCGCGCGCGCTGGAGGAGATCGCCGAGGCGCTGGGCCTGGACGCGGCGCCGCTGCGGATCGAGTGCTTCGACGTCTCGCACCTGCAGGGGCAGGACGTGGTGGCGTCGATGATCGTGTTCGAGGACGGGCTGCCGCGCAAGAGCGAGTACCGCCGGTTCGCGATCAAGGGCTTCGAGGGGCAGGACGACGTCCGCTCGATGCACGAGGTGGTCACCCGGCGCTTCCGGCGCTACCTGGCCGAGAAGGAGCGGACCGGCGAGTTCGCGCCCGAGGACGGCGAGGTCGCGGCGGCGGAGGACGACGGGCGGCCCAAGCGGTTCGCCTACCCCCCGCAGCTGGTGGTGGTCGACGGCGGGCAGCCGCAGGTGGCGGCGGCCCAGCGGGCGCTGGACGAGCTGGGCATCGACGACGTGGCGGTGTGCGGCCTGGCCAAGCGGCTGGAGGAGGTGTGGCTGCCGGGGGAGGACGACCCGGTGGTGCTGCCGCGCGCCAGCGAGGGGCTGTACCTGCTCCAGCGGGTGCGTGACACGGCTCACGACTTCGCCATCCGCTACCAGCGCTCGAAGCGGAACAAGCGGGTCAGGACCAGCCCGCTGGACGCCGTGCCGGGCCTCGGCGACACCCGCAAACAGGCGTTGATCAAGCATTTCGGCTCGGTGAAGCGGCTGCGGCAGGCGACAATCGAGCAGATCTGTGAGGTGCCGGGCATGGGACGCAAGACCGCCGAGTCCGTCGTCGTGGCACTGGCGCAGGCGGCTCCGGCCGCACCCGCCGTGAACACGGCGACAGGAGAGATCATGGAAGACGACGGGGGCACGGAAGCATGACCGAGCACGACCGAGAAGACGGAGCGGCACACGTGAGTACGACCCTCGAGCCCGGGGAGGCCGCCGAGGCGGCGATCCCCGAGCTGGTGATCATCTCCGGGATGTCCGGCGCGGGGCGCAGCACCGCGGCGAAGTGTCTGGAGGACCTCGGCTGGTTCGTGGTCGACAACCTGCCGCCCGCGCTGATCCCCACGATGGTGGAGCTGGGTGCCCGCTCGCAGGGCAACGTGGCCCGGATCGCGGTCGTGGTCGACGTGCGGGGCCGGCAGTTCTTCGAGTCGCTGCGCGAGTCGCTGGCGGACCTGGAGAGCCGGCAGGTGACCCGGCGGATCGTGTTCCTGGAGTCCTCGGACGAGGCGCTGGTGCGCCGGTTCGAGTCGGTGCGCAGGCCGCACCCGCTGCAGGGCGACGGCCGGATCGTGGACGGCATCGCGGCCGAGCGCGACCTGCTGCGGGAGCTGCGCGGCGACGCGGACCTGGTGATCGACACCTCCAGCCTGAACGTGCACGAGCTGCGGGCGAAGATGGACGCCCAGTTCGCGGGCGACGAGGAGCCGGAGCTGCGGGCGACGGTGATGTCGTTCGGGTTCAAGTACGGGCTGCCGGTGGACGCGGACCTGGTGGTCGACATGCGCTTCCTGCCCAACCCGCACTGGGTGCCCGAGCTGCGCCCGTTCACCGGCCTGAACGAGGAGGTGTCGGCGTACGTCTTCAACCAGCCCGGCGCCAAGGAGTTCCTCGACCGCTACACCGAGCTGCTCCAGATGATCGCGGCGGGCTACCGGCGCGAGGGCAAGCGGTACGTGACGATCGCGGTCGGCTGCACGGGCGGCAAGCACCGCTCGGTGGCCACCTCGGAGAAGCTCGCCAAGCGGCTGTCGGCGGCCGGGATCGAGACGGTCGTCGTCCACCGGGACATGGGGCGCGAGTGAAGCCGTACCGCCGCCGGGCGAGCTCGCCGCCGGTGCGGGTGCTGCGCCGGCGCGGCGCCCAGCCGAAGGTCGTGGCGCTGGGCGGCGGGATGGGCCTGTCCGCCTCGCTGGCGGCGCTGCGCCGGATCACCGGCGACCTGACCGCGGTGGTGACGGTCGCCGACGACGGCGGGTCCAGCGGCCGGCTGCGCGAGGAGCTGGGGGTGCTGCCCCCGGGCGACCTGCGCAAGGCGCTGGCGGCGCTGTGCGGGGACGACGACTGGGGCCAGACGTGGGCCCGGGTGATCCAGCACCGCTTCCAGTCCAAGGGCGAGATGCACGGGCACGCGGTCGGCAACCTGCTGATCGTGGCGCTGTGGGAACAGCTGGGCGACCCGGTGCAGGCGCTGGACCTGGTGGGCAAGCTGCTGGGCGCGCACGGCCGGGTGCTGCCGATGTCGGCGGTGCCGCTGGAGCTCCAGGCCCTGGTGAAGGGCCACGACCCGGAGCGCCCGGACGACGTGGACACGGTGCGCGGGCAGGCGACGGTGGCGCTGACGCCGGGCGAGGTGCAGTCGGTGCACCTGGTGCCCCACGACCCGCCGGCGGTGCCGGAGGCGGTGGCGGCGGTCCTCGACGCCGACTGGGTGGTCCTGGGGCCCGGGTCCTGGTTCTCCTCGGTGATCCCGCACCTGCTGGTGCCGGAACTGCTGGACGCGCTGGTCGAGACGAAGGCGCGCCGGGTGCTCCCGCTGAACCTGGCGCCGCAACCGGGAGAAACCGATGGCTTCTCACCGCAGCGTCATTTGGAGGTTTTGGGACGACACGCCCCTAAACTCGCCCTGGACGTGGTGCTGGCCGACGAGGCCGCCGTGCCCGACCGGGAGTCCCTGGCAGATGCCGCGAAGCGGCTCGGTGCCGCGGTGGAGCTGGCTCCCGTGGCCCGGCAGGACGGCTCCCCCCGGCATGACCCGGAGCTGCTGGCAGCCGCGTACGACCGTATTTTTCGGATGCATGGAAGGATCGGCCCATGGCGATGACGGCAGCGGTGAAGGACGAGATTTCCCGGCTCCCCGTCACCCGGACCTGCTGCAGAAAGGCGGAGGTCTCGTCGATCCTGCGGTTCGCGGGCGGGCTGCACCTGGTGAGCGGACGCATCGTGATCGAGGCGGAGCTGGACACCGCGATGGCGGCGCGCCGCCTCAAGCGGGACATCATGGAGATCTTCGGCCACAACTCGGAGCTGATCGTGATGGCTCCCGGTGGTCTGCGCCGCGGTTCGCGTTTCGTGGTGCGGGTGGTGGCGGGCGGCGACCAGCTGGCCCGGCAGACGGGTCTGGTGGACGGCCGCGGCCGTCCGATCCGGGGCCTGCCGCCGCAGGTGGTGTCGGGTGCGACGTGCGACGCGGAGGCGGCCTGGCGGGGCGCTTTCCTGGCGCACGGCTCGCTGACCGAGCCGGGTCGCTCGTCCTCCCTGGAGGTGACCTGCCCGGGGCCGGAGGCGGCGCTGGCGCTGGTGGGCGCGGCACGGCGGCTCTCGATCGGCGCGAAGGCCCGCGAGGTGCGGGGCGTGGACCGCGTGGTCGTCCGTGACGGTGACGCGATCGGCGCGCTGTTGACGCGGCTGGGCGCGCACGAGTCGGTGCTGGCGTGGGAGGAGCGGCGGATGCGCCGCGAGGTCCGGGCGACGGCGAACCGGCTGGCGAACTTCGACGACGCGAACCTGCGGCGTTCGGCGCGTGCGGCGGTGGCCGCGGGCGCCCGGGTGCAGCGGGCGCTGGAGATCCTGGCGGAGGAGGTGCCGGAGCACCTCGCGGCGGCGGGCCGGCTGCGCATGGAGCACAAGCAGGCGTCGCTGGAGGAGCTGGGCGCGCTGGCGGACCCGCCGCTGACCAAGGACGCGGTGGCGGGCCGGATCCGGCGGCTGCTCGCGATGGCGGACAAGCGGGCGCAGGACCTGGGCATCCCGGGTACGGAGTCCAACCTGTCCGAGGACATGGAGATGGCCGACGGTCTGGTCGGCTGACCGCACGACGTCCCAACAGGCCGCCGTCGGCGCCCCCTCGGGGGTGCCGGCGGCGGTTTCGCGTGTGCCGTGCACGCGGTCCCGTACCGGCCCGGTGCGGTCTTGACATGATCATGAACTGTCATGAGCCTGGCGACTGTTCGTTTCGTGGCAGACAACTGCAAGGGGGGCACATGAGACGCAGAGCGAGAGCGACGCTCGCCGCGGCTTCACTGGTCGTCGCCGGGCTCGCGGCCGCACCGTTCGCCGGTGCGCAGCCGAACCCGGGGGAGGGCGACGGCATTTCGGTCTACCGTGCGAAGGTCACCAAGGAGCAGGTGCCGCTGCTCCTGGAGGCCGGGACCGACGGTCACGAGCTGAGCGAGCAGGTGCCGGCCAAGGGCAGCGCCACCGTCGAGCTGTACCTGACCGGCAAGCAGGCGGGCGAGCTGCGGGGCAAGGGGATCCCGCTGTCCGAGCACACGCTGTCGGCCGCCGCGCAGAAGCGCGTGAAGGCCGCGGGCGACGGGGTGTTCCGCCCGTACAGCGGTACGAACGGGCTGAAGGCCGAGATCGTCGCGACCGCCCAGTCGCACCCGGACACCACCAAGGTCGTCAGCATCGGCAAGACGCTGCGCGGCCAGGACATCCTCGCCCTGAAGGTCAGCAAGGGCGCGAAGAAGTCCAAGGACGGGTCCAAGCCCGCCACGCTGTACATGTCCAACCAGCACGCGCGCGAGTGGATCACGCCGGAGATGACCCGCCGGCTGATGCACTACTACCTGGACAACTACGGCAAGGACCAGCGGGTCACCAAGATCGTCGACTCCACCGAGCTGTGGTTCGTGCTCTCGGCCAACCCCGACGGCTACGACTTCACGCACGCCGCCCCCGAGAACCGCCAGTGGCGCAAGAACCTGCGCGACAACAACGGCGACGGGAAGATCACCTCGGGCGACGGCGTCGACCTGAACCGCAACTTCGCCTACAAGTGGGGCTACGACAACGAGGGTTCCTCGCCCGACCCCGCCGACGAGACCTTCCGCGGCACCGCCCCGGCCTCCGAGCCGGAGACCCGCGCGCTGGACGCCTTCGAGAAGCGCATCGGCTTCCACTACGGGATCAACTACCACTCCGCCGCCCAGCTGCTGCTGTACGGCGTCGGCTGGCAGGTGGCCACCCCGACCCCGGACGACGTGGCGCTGAAGTCCCTCGCGGGCACCCCCGCCAACCCGGCGGTCCCCGGCTACCGTTCGCAGCTCTCCTCCGAGCTGTACACCACCAACGGCGAGGCCGACGGGCACGCGGCGAACGTCAACGGCATGCAGATGTTCACGCCGGAGATGTCCACCTGCACCACCGCCTCGCGCGTCGACCCGAACGACGAGTGGGACCCGGCGGACTGCACCTCGTCCTTCAACTTCCCCGACAGCGAGAAGCTGATCCAGCAGGAGTTCGCCAAGAACGTCCCGTTCGCGCTCGCCGTCGCGGAGACCTCGATCCACCCCGACCAGCCGGTCTCCCCGGTCGGCATCGACGCCCCGGACTTCACCCCGGACGCCTTCGCGACCTCCTACGCGTACGACGGCAGGGCCCAGGAGGTCTCCGTCACCGCCCGCAAGTCGGTGCGCGACAAGGAGCTGAGGTACCGGGTCAACGGCGGCCGCACCTACGACCAGGCGCTGCGGCCCTGGAAGGGCGGCCACGTCTACGGAGGCGAGGACAACCTCTACTTCGACGAGTACCGCGCCAAGGTCCTCGACGGCGAGCCCGGTGACCAGGTCGAGGTCTGGTTCACCGGCCGCACCAAGGCGGGCAAGGCGACCCGCAGCCCCTCCTTCACGTACACGATCAAGCCCCGGCCGCGCGCCGACGTGCTGGTCGTGGCCGAGGAGGGCGGCACCGCGCCCGCGCGGCACACCGCGGCGTACACCGGGGCGCTCGCCGCCAACGGGCAGCGCGCGGCCGTCTGGGACGTGGCCACCCAGGGCGCCCCGCACCGCCTGGGCGTGCTCGGCAACTTCAAGACGGTCCTCTGGTACACCGGGGCCGAGCGGCCCGGGGTCGCCACCACGCTGGCGATCCGCTCCTTCCTCAACGAGGGCGGCAAGCTGATCAACGCCGGGGAGAACGCCGGCGGCCAGGTGGACCTGGGCGGCGGCGCGCTGTCCAACGACTTCGCGCAGTACTACCTCGGCGCCTACCAGCGGGCCAGCCTGAACGGCCCGCCGAGCTTCGCGGGCACCGGCCCGTTCGCCGGGGCCACCGCGCCGCTGGGCGCCGCCGAGGGCAACCCGCTGGACAACGCGGGCGCCTACACGGTCACCTCCGACACGCTGAAGCCGGACCAGTTCCCGCAGTTCAGGAGCGCGGCGGCGGGGGACTACCCGGGCGTGCGCACTCCGTTCGAGCCGTACGAGGGAGCCACCTTCGCCGCGGCCCGGCACGCCGACAGCGCGTACATGCGCCTGGCGCGCACCGTCGACCTGTCGGCGGTCACGGCCGCGGACCAGCCGCGGCTGGACTTCCAGATCAGCTACGACACCGAGCCGGGCTACGACAACGTCCTGGTGGAGGCGCACACGGTCGGCGCCGACGACTGGACGACCCTGCCCGACCTGAACGGCGGTACGACGACCACCCCGCCCGCCCAGTGCGAGGAGGGCTTCTACCTGGCCGACCACCCGTTCCTGGCGCACTACCTCACCGTCGGCCAGACGGCGTGCGCCGCGAGCGGCAGCAGCGGCCAGTGGAACGCCTTCACCGGCCCGTCCAACGGCTGGCGCAACGCCAAGGTCGACCTGAGCGCCTACGCGGGCAAGCAGGTCGAGCTGGCGATCTCGTACGTCACCGACCCGGGCACCGGCGAGATGGGCGTCTTCGTCGACGACGCCAAGCTGGTCGTCGGCGGCCAGGCGCGGGACACCGAGGGCTTCGAGACCTCCTTCGGCCCCTGGACCGTGCCCGGGCCGCCCGCGGGCAGCGGCGGCAACCAGGTGGACTGGCAGCGGTCGCCCGCGCTCTTCCACTCGTACGCCGCCGTCACCGCGCGTGACAGCGTGCTGCTGGGCTTCGGCCTGGAGCACGTGAAGGGTGACGCGGCCCGCAAGGCGGTCGTGGGGAAGGCGCTGCAGGCCCTGCGCCGCTGACTCTGAGTGACGGCCCGAAATGGGGCCGAAAGTCCCCGATGGCCCGTACCCGCTGGTAGGTACGGGTCATCGGGTTTCCTCCCGGCCCGGACGGCGGCGTTCGATGTCACTCAAGCGGCGCGGGAGAGGTAGGGTCGTAAGCGGTCGGGGACATCCCATTTACAGCTCGCCGGCGTCAGACCGGCGTACCAACGAGGAGATCGGTTCGTGACGATCCGCGTAGGCATCAACGGCTTTGGCCGCATCGGTCGTAACTACTTCCGCGCGCTGCTGGAGCAGGGTGCTGACATCGAGATCGTGGCTGTCAACGACCTGGGTGACACCGCGACCACCGCTCACCTGCTGAAGTACGACACGATCCTGGGCCGCCTCAAGGCCGAGGTCACCCACACCGCCGACACCATCACCGTCGACGGCCACACCATCAAGGTGCTCTCCGAGCGCAACCCGGCCGACATCCCCTGGGGTGAGCTGGGCGTCGACATCGTCATCGAGTCGACCGGCATCTTCACCAAGAAGGCCGACGCCGAGAAGCACATCGCCGGCGGCGCCAAGAAGGTCCTCATCTCGGCTCCGGCCACCGACGAGGACATCACCATCGTGATGGGCGTCAACGAGGACAAGTACGAGGCGGCCAGCCACCACGTCATCTCCAACGCCTCCTGCACCACCAACTGCGTGGCGCCGATGGCCAAGGTGCTCGACGAGAACTTCGGCATCGTCAAGGGCCTGATGACGACGGTCCACGCGTACACGAACGACCAGCGCATCCTGGACTTCCCGCACAAGGACCTGCGCCGCGCCCGCGCCGCCGCGGAGAACATCATCCCGACCACCACGGGTGCCGCCAAGGCCACCGCGCTGGTCCTCCCGCAGCTCAAGGGCAAGCTGGACGGCATCGCCATGCGCGTGCCGGTCCCGACCGGTTCGGCCACCGACCTGGTCGTCGAGCTCCAGCGCGAGGTCACCAAGGACGAGGTCAACGCCGCCTTCAAGAAGGCCGCGGACGACGGCCCGCTCAAGGGCCGCCTGTACTACACCGAGGACCCGATCGTGTCCTCGGACATCGTCAGCGACCCGGCCTCCTGCACCTTCGACTCGCAGATGACGATGGTCCAGGACGGCAAGACCGTGAAGATCCTCGGCTGGTACGACAACGAGTGGGGCTACTCCAACCGCCTCGTCGACCTGACCGTCTTCGTCGGCGGCCAGCTCTAAGCCGGTACCGGGGCAAGGCACCTCGATGTGAGCACAGGGTTCGTCCGGCGCGATGAAGCGCCGGGCGGGCCCTGTGGCTTGTCTCGACCCGGCCCGGACGGGCCGGATCCGCTGGAGTGTTGGACCGTGCAAGGGAGTCAGTACTGATGAAGACCATCGACGAGCTTCTCGCCGAAGGCGTCTCCGGCAAGCGGGTGTTCGTCCGCGCCGACCTCAACGTGCCGCTGGACGGCACCACCATCACCGACGACGGCCGCATCCGCGCCGTCGTCCCCACCGTCAAGGCGCTCGCCGGCGCCGGCGCCCGGGTGATCGTCGCCTCGCACCTGGGCCGCCCCAAGGGTGCCCCGGACCCGGCGTTCTCGCTCGCCCCCGCCGCCACGCGGCTGGGTGAACTCCTGGGCGCCGACGTGGCGTTCGCGACCGACACGGTCGGCGAGTCCGCCAAGGCGGTCGTCGCGGGCCTGTCCGACGGCCAGGTGGCCGTGGTGGAGAACCTGCGCTTCAACGCGGGCGAGACCGCCAAGGACGACGCCGAGCGCGGCGCGTTCGCCGACCGGCTCGCCGAGCTGGCCGACCTGTACGTGGGCGACGGCTTCGGCGCGGTGCACCGCAAGCACGCCTCGGTGTTCGACCTGCCCGCGCGGCTGCCGCACGCCGCCGGCTACCTGATCGCCACCGAGGTCGGCGTCCTGAAGAAGCTCACCGAGGACGTCCAGCGGCCCTACGTCGTCGTCCTGGGCGGCGCCAAGGTCTCCGACAAGCTCGGCGTGATCGACCACCTCCTGGAGAAGGCCGACCGCATCCTGATCGGCGGCGGCATGGCGTACACCTTCCTCAAGGCCCAGGGCCACGAGGTCGGCATCTCGCTGCTGCAGGAGGACCAGATCCCGACCGTCCTGGGCTACCTGGAGCGGGCGAAGGAGCGCGGCGTGGAGTTCGTCCTCCCCGTCGACGTCCTGGTCTCCCCGGACTTCCCGGACCTCAAGACCAAGGCCCCGGCCAACCCCACCACGGTCGCCGCGGACGCCATCCCGGCCACCGAGGAGGGCCTGGACATCGGTCCCGAGACCCGCAAGCTGTACGCCTCGAAGCTCGCCGACGCGGCCACCGTCTTCTGGAACGGCCCGATGGGCGTCTTCGAGCACCCCGACTACGCCGAGGGCACCAAGGCCGTCGCCCAGGCGCTCGTCGACTCCCCGGCCTTCAGCGTGGTCGGCGGTGGCGACTCGGCCGCCGCGGTCCGCATCCTGGGCTTCGACGAGAACGCATTCGGCCACATCTCGACCGGCGGCGGCGCCTCCCTCGAATACCTCGAGGGCAAGACGCTCCCCGGCCTCGCCGCACTGGAGGACTGACCCTTAATGAGCACGCGCACCCCGCTGATGGCGGGCAACTGGAAGATGAACCTCAACCACCTCGAGGCCATCGCCCACGTCCAGAAGCTCGCCTTCGCGCTCGCGGACAAGGACTACGAGGCCGTCGAGGTCGCGGTCCTGGCGCCCTTCACCGACCTGCGCTCCGTGCAGACCCTGGTCGACGGCGACAAGCTCAAGATCAAGTACGGCGCCCAGGACGTCTCGGCGCACGACTCCGGCGCCTACACCGGCGAGATCTCGGGCCCGATGCTGGCCAAGCTGAAGTGCACCTACGTGGCCGTCGGCCACAGCGAGCGCCGCCAGTACCACGGCGAGGACGACGCGGTCTGCAACGCCAAGGTGAAGGCCGCCTACAAGCACGGCCTGACCCCGATCCTCTGCGTCGGCGAGGGCCTGGACGTCCGCAAGGCGGGCGACCAGGTCTCCCACACGCTCGCCCAGCTCGACGGCGCCCTGGACGGCGTGCCGGCCGAGCAGGCCGAGTCGGTCGTCATCGCGTACGAGCCGGTCTGGGCCATCGGCACCGGCGAGGTCGCCACCCCCGAGGACGCCCAGGAGGTCTGCGGGGCGATCCGCGGCCGGCTGGCCGAGCTGTACTCCCAGGAGCTGGCCGACGCGGTCCGCATCCAGTACGGCGGCTCGGTGAAGTCGGGCAACGTCGCCGCGATCATGGCGCAGCCCGACGTGGACGGCGCCCTGGTGGGCGGCGCCGCGCTGGACGCCGACGAGTTCGTCAAGATCGTGCGCTTCCGCGACCAGTGAGCTGGTCAGTGAGTATGCGGTAGAGCCGATCCGTCGTACCCTTGCGGGGGCCGAGGTGCCTAGTCACCCGGCCCCCGTCGTCCGTAAAGCCCGTGTTCCACCCAATGAACTGCCAGGAAGTAGGGACCAGCCGTGGTTGTGGGGTTCTCGATCGCCCTGATCGTCTTCAGTCTGCTGCTGATGCTGCTGGTGCTGATGCACAAGGGGAAGGGCGGCGGTCTCTCCGACATGTTCGGTGGCGGCATGCAGTCCTCCGTCGGCGGCTCCTCGGTGGCCGAGCGCAACCTGGACCGCATCACCGTCGTGATCGGTCTGCTGTGGTTCGCGTGCATCATCGTGCTCGCGCTGCTGATGAAGCTCAACTGACGATCCGTCACCGTCCCCGTCCCGTGGCCTGGGTGTAACTCCTACCACTGGACGCGCGTTGGGCCTTACGTAGACTGGGGCATCTTCGAAGCACCATCACGCAGGGAGTTACGACCGTGGCAAGTGGCAACGCGATCCGGGGAAGCCGGGTCGGCGCGGGGCCGATGGGCGAGGCGGAGCGGGGCGAGTCCGCACCGCGCCTGCGCATCTCCTTCTGGTGCTCGAACGGGCACGAGACGCAGCCGAGCTTCGCCAGCGACGCTCAGGTGCCGGAGACCTGGGACTGCCCGCGCTGCGGGTTCCCGGCCGGCCAGGACCGGGACAACCCGCCGGACCCGCCGCGCACCGAGCCGTACAAGACGCACCTCGCGTACGTACGGGAGCGGCGCAGCGACGCGGACGGCGAGGCCATCCTGGCGGAGGCCCTGGCCAAGCTGCGGGGCGAGATCTAGACGTATCGGCACGGCCGGGCACCTTCGGGTGGCCGGCCGTTCGTCGTCGTGCGCCCCTGCGTTCGCCCGCCGTCACCGCGTCCGTGCCGCTGATCAATTAGGTTGGGAACAGCGGGGCAAGTACGCAGGTACGAGAAGAAGTGGGCTGATGTCCGAGATGAACGCAGATAGCCGCACCAGGCTCAACCAGACGCCGGAGTGGAACGCCCTCGGCAAGCACCGCGAGGAACTGGGCGACGCCCGTCTGCGCGAGCTGTTCGCCGCCGACCCGTCCCGCGGGACCGGGTACGTGCTGCGCGTCGGAGACCTGTACCTGGACTACTCCAAGCACCTGGTGACCGACGAGACGCTCGCCCTGCTGCGCGACCTCGCCGCCGCCACCGACGTCTTCGGGCTGCGCGACGCCATGTTCCGCGGCGAGAAGATCAACACCACCGAGGACCGCGCGGTGCTGCACACCGCGCTGCGCGCCCCGCGCGACGCCGTGGTCGAGGTCGACGGCGAGAACGTGGTGCCCGCCGTGCACGCCGTCCTGGACAAGATGGCCGACTTCGCCGGGCGGGTCCGCTCCGGCGAGTGGAAGGGCCACACCGGCAAGCCGATCAAGAACGTCGTCAACGTCGGCATCGGCGGCTCCGACCTCGGCCCGGCCATGGCCTACGAGGTGCTGCGCTCCTTCACCCGGCGCGACCTGACCGTCCGCTTCGTCTCCAACGTCGACGGCGCCGACCTGCACGAGGCGGTCCGCGACCTGGACCCGGCCGAGACGCTGTTCGTCATCGCCTCCAAGACGTTCACCACCATCGAGACGATCACCAACGCGACCTCCGCGCGCGACTGGCTCCTGGAGGGCCTCGGCGCCGGCCAGGACGCCGTCGCCAAGCACTTCGTCGCCCTGTCGACCAACGCCGAGAAGGTCCAGGACTTCGGCATCGACACGGCCAACATGTTCGAGTTCTGGGACTGGGTCGGCGGCCGCTACTCCTACGACTCCGCCATCGGCCTGGCCCTGATGATCGCCATCGGCCCGGACCGCTTCCGCGAGATGCTCGACGGCTTCCACCTCGTCGACGAGCACTTCCGCACCGCCCCCGCCGAGGAGAACGCGCCGCTGCTGCTCGGCCTGCTGGGCGTCTGGTACGGCCAGTTCTTCGGCGCCCAGTCGCACGCGGTGCTGCCCTACTCGCACTACCTCTCCAAGTTCACCGCCTACCTCCAGCAGCTCGACATGGAGTCCAACGGCAAGTCCGTGGACCGCGACGGCAACCCCGTCGACTGGCAGACCGGACCGGTCGTCTGGGGCACCCCCGGCACCAACGGCCAGCACGCGTACTACCAGTTGATCCACCAGGGCACCAAGGTCATCCCGGCCGACTTCATCGGCTTCGCCCGCCCCGTCGAGGACCTGCGCCCCGGCCTGGTCGCCCAGCACGACCTGCTGATGGCCAACTTCTTCGCCCAGACCCAGGCCCTCGCCTTCGGCAAGACCCCCGAAGAGGTACGGGCCGAGGGCGTCGCCGAGGAACTGGTGCCGCACAAGACCTTCCAGGGCAACCACCCGACGACCACGATCCTGGCCGACGCGCTCACCCCCTCGGTGCTCGGCCAGCTCATCGCGCTCTACGAGCACAAGGTCTTCGTCCAGGGCGCCGTCTGGAACATCGACTCCTTCGACCAGTGGGGCGTGGAGCTCGGCAAGGTCCTCGCCAAGCGCGTCGAGCCCGCGCTGACCGAGGGCGCCGACGTGCCCGGCCTCGACGCCTCGTCCACCGCCCTGGTCGCCGAGTACCGCGCGCGCCGCGGGCGTTGACCGGATGACGGGGGAGGAGCGGCGGCTGCGGCCGCCGCGGCACCGGCTGGACCCGCGCGCCCCCGCGTGGTGGCGGGCCCGGCTGCTGGTCACCACGGCGGTGCCGGTGGCGGTCCTGGGGGTCCTCGGCGTGTTCCTGGCCGGGGCGCGCCCCTGGCTGCTGCTCGCCGCGGCCGTCGTCGCCGTCATCGGCCTGGCCACCGCCCTGCTGCTGCCCCGCTGGTGGTACCGGGTGCACCGGTGGGAGGTCACCGACGACGCGGTGTACGTGCGCACCGGCTACTTCTGGCAGGAGTGGCGGATCGCGCCGATGTCCCGGATCCAGACCGTGGACACCGTGCGCGGCCCGCTGGAGCAGGCCTTCCGGCTCGCCACGGTCACCGTGACCACCGCGTCCGCCCGTGGCGCGCTGCGCATCGCGGGCCTGGACCACGAGCTGGCGGCCGGCCTGGCCGAGCGGCTCACGGAGATCACCCAGGGGACCCCCGGGGACGCCACGTGAGCGACGACGCCCGCCCCGGGGACGAGTGGCTGCGCCTCGACCCGCGTACGGTCCTGGTCACCGCGCTCGTCCTGGCGGGCGCCGCGTTCGGCGCGGGCGTGCCCGCCACCGTGGGCCTGGCCGGCTCCATGCCCTTCCCGGTCGCCTGCGCCTGGGTGGTCGCGGGCGCCGTCGTGCTCGTCGGCGGCGGCGCGGCCACCGACTGGGTGCGCTGGCAGCGCACCCGCTACCGGATCGGCGCCGAGCGCGCCGAACTCCACACCGGACTGCTCCTGGTCAAGCGCCGCTCCCTGGCCCGCGAGCGCATCCGCACCGTCGACCTGACCGCCAACCCGCTGCTGCGGGTGCTCGGCCTGGTCAAGGTGCGCATCGGCACCGGCGAGCAGACCGGTGGCGGCGAGTCCACCCTGGAACTCGACGCGGTCCGCCGCGCCGAGGGCGAGCGGCTGCGCCGGGTGCTGCTGGCCCGGGTGGCCGCCGCCGACCCGGACCCGGCCGCCGCGGGGCCGCTGGCCGAGCTCGACCCGCGCTGGATCCGGTACGCGCCGGTGTCCTTCGTGGCCCCGCTGCTCGGCGGGGCGGCGGCCGGGGCGGTGATGCAGGTCAGCGAGTGGTTCGGGGTCCAGGCGCGGGTCATCCACTGGGTCGGCGACCGCTTCGAGGAGACCCCGCTGGTGTGGATGCTGGCCGTGCTGGTCGCCGCCGCGTGCGTCGCCGGGGTGGTGGGCGCGCTCGGGCTGTGGGTCGAGATGTGGTGGGGCTACCGCCTGGAGCGCGAGCCCGGCGGGACGCTGCGGGTGCGGCGCGGGCTGCTCACCTCGCGCTCCCTCACCCTGGAGGAGCGCCGGCTGCGGGGCGTGGAGCTGCACGAGCCGCTGGGCGTGCGGCTGTGCCGGGCGGCCCGGATCGACGCCATCGCCACCGGCCTGGACAAGGGCGAGGAAGCCGAGCACGCCGACCACAAGACCCTGCTCCCGGCCGCGCCCCGGGCGGTGGTCGACCAGGTGGCCGCCCGCGTGCTGCGCGAGCCGCGGGCGCCCACCGCGGCGCCCCTGACCTCCCACCCGCCCGCCGCGCGCACCCGCAGGCTCCGCTGGGCCCTGGCGACGGTCCTCCTCCCGGTCGTGGTCCTGCTGCTCCTCGGCTGGTGGCTGACGCCGGTGCTGCTGTACGTGGCCGGGGGCGTCGCGGTCGTCGGCGCCCCGGTGGCGGTGGTGCTGGCCCTGGACGCCTACCGCGCCCTGGGGCACGGGATCGCCGGGGGCTACCTGCTGGCCCGCTCGGGCACGATGCGGCGCACCACGGTGGCGCTGCAGCGCGGCGGGGTGATCGGCTGGACGGTGAAGCAGTCGGTGTTCCAGCGCCGCGCGGGCGTCCTCACCCTGACGGCGACGACGGCGGCGGGGAGCGGGGCGTACTCGGTGTACGACGCGGCGCAGGGGGAGGGCCTCGCCTTCGCGGCGGAGGCGGTACCGGGGCTGCTGGGGGCCTTCCTGGAGGAGGACGCCACTCCGGAGGCCTAGGCCGTCGGTACGCGCACGAGGGCCCGGCCGCTCCGAAGAGTGGCCGGGCCCTCGTGGTTACGGTCCGGACGGTCAGGCTGACGCCGGGGGGTACAGGGCGCGGGGCAGTTCGGAGGCCGCGGCCCGGTCCAGGAGCCACAGCGTGCGGCTGCGGCCGTACGCCCCGGCCGCCGGGGCCTGGACCTCGCCGGCGCCCGACAGCGCGAGCGCCGCCGCCTTCGCCTTGTCCTCGCCCGCCGCCAGCAGCCACACCTCGCGGGCCGCCCGGATCGCCGGGAGGGTGAGGGAGACGCGGGTGGGCGGGGGCTTGGGGGCGCCGTGCACCCCGACCACCGTGCGCTCGGTCTCGCGCACCGCCGGGAGCTCGGGGAAGAGCGAGGCGACGTGCGTGTCCGGGCCGACGCCCAGCATCAGGACGTCGAAGGCCGGCACCGGCCCGTGGTCCTCGGGGCGCGCCGCCGCGGCCAGTTCGGCCGCGTACGCCTCGGCCGCCGCGTCCGCGTCCGCTCCGTACGGCCCGTCGGACGCGGGCATCGCGTGCACCCGCGCCGGGTCCAGCGGGACGTGGTCGAGCAGCGCCTCGCGGGCCTGGGTGACGTTCCGCTCGGGGTCGCCCTCGGGCAGGAACCGCTCGTCGCCCCACCACAGGTCGAGCCGCGACCAGTCGACCGCGTCCCGCGCCGGGGCCGCACCGAGCGCGGCCAGCAGGCCGTTGCCGTTGCGGCCACCGGTCAGGACGACGGACGCCGAGCCGCGGGCCGCCTGCGCGTCCACGATCCGGGTGATCAGCCGGGCCGCCGCGGCCTGCGCCATCAGCTCCTTGTCGCGGTGGACGACCAGCTGCGGGGCCGTACTCACTTCGCGGCCGCCTTCTTGGCCGGGGCCTTCTTGGCGGGGGCGGCGGAGGAGGTGGTGGTGGCGGGCTTGTCCGCCGTCTCCTTGGACTCCGCCTTCGGCGCCCCGGAGGTGGTCGCGCCCAGCTTGTCCACGCCGAACTTCAGCGCCGACGCGTAGGTGTCGTCCGGGTCCAGGCGCCGCAGCTCCTCCGCGATCAGCTCGGACGTCTCGCGGCGCTTGAGCGCCACGGCACGGTCGGGCTGGCCCTGGATGGAGAGCGTGGCCAGCGAGCCGTCCGCGCGGTCCAGGACGATCGGGCCGCAGCTGGTGTCCAGGCGCACGGCCGTCAGGCCGGGGCCCGACGACTGCGAGCGCTTGACGGGGATCGCGAGGCGGTCCGCCAGCCACATGGCGAGCAGCTCCACGCTCGGGTTGAACTCCTCGCCCTCCACCTCGGCGGCGGTGACCTCGCACTCGACCTGGTCGAGCGCGGCGGCCAGCATCGAGCGCCACGGCGTGATGCGGGTCCAGGACAGGTCGGTGTCGCCGGGGGTGTACGCCTCGGCGCGCGCGGCCAGCTCCGGGATGGGGTCCTCGGAGGCGTACGTGTCGGTGACACGGCGCTGGCCGAGGGCGCCCAGCGGGTCGGAGGCCGGGTCGGTCGGCGCGTTCACCGGCCACCACACGACGGTCGGGGCGTCGGGGAGCAGCAGCGGCAGGACCACCGACTGGGCGTGGTCGATGACCTCGCCGTACAGCCGCAGGACGACCGTCTCGCCGGTCCCGGCGTCCGCGCCGACGCGGACCTCGGCGTCGAGGCGGGCCTTGGCCCGGTCGCGGGGCGACCGGGAGACCCGCTTGACCACCACGAGGGTGCGCGAGGGGTGCTCGCGGGACGCCTCGTTGGCCGCCTTGAGCGCGTCGTACGCGTTCTCCTCGTCGGTGACGATGACGAGGGTGAGGACCATGCCGACGGCCGGGGTGCCGATCGCCCGCCGGCCCTGCACGAGCGCCTTGTTGATCTTGCTGGACGTGGTGTCCGTGAGGTCGATCTTCATGGCCGGCGCCAGCTCCGTCCGTCTCGTGCGAGCATTTCGTCCGCCTCGATGGGGCCCCAGGTACCGGCCGGGTACTGCGCGGGCTTGCCGTGCTTGTCCCAGTACTGCTCGATCGGGTCGAGGATCTTCCAGGAGAGCTCGACCTCCTCGACCCTGGGGAACAGGTTGGAGTCGCCGAGCAGCACGTCGAGGATGAGCCGCTCGTAGGCCTCGGGGCTCGACTCGGTGAAGGACTCGCCGTAGGCGAAGTCCATCGAGACGTCCCTGACCTCCATCGAGGTGCCGGGCACCTTGGAGCCGAACCGCATGGTCACGCCCTCGTCCGGCTGGACGCGGATGACCAGGGCGTTCTGCCCGAGCTCCTCGGTGGCGGTGTGGTCGAAGGGCGAGTGTGGGGCGCGCTGGAAGACGACCGCGATCTCGGTGACGCGGCGGCCCAGGCGTTTGCCGGTGCGCAGGTAGAACGGCACGCCCGCCCAGCGGCGGTTGTCGATCTCCAGCTTGATCGCGGCGTAGGTGTCGGTCTTCGACTTGGCGTCGATCCCGTCCTCCTGGAGGTAGCCGACGGCCTTCTCGCCGCCCTGCCACCCGGCCGCGTACTGCCCGCGCACCGTGTCCTTGCCCAGGTCGCGCGGGAGCTTGACCGCGCCGAGGACCTTGGTCTTCTCCGCCGCGAGCGCGTCCGCGTCGAAGGAGGCGGGCTCCTCCATGGCGGTCAGCGCCAGCAGCTGGAGCAGGTGGTTCTGGATGACGTCGCGCGCGGCGCCGATGCCGTCGTAGTAGCCGGCCCGGCCGCCGATGCCGATGTCCTCGGCCATGGTGATCTGCACGTGGTCCACGTAGGACCGGTTCCAGATCGGCTCGAAGAGGGTGTTGGCGAAGCGGAGCGCCAGGATGTTCTGGACGGTCTCCTTGCCGAGGTAGTGGTCGATCCGGAAGACCTCGTGCGGCGGGAAGACCTCGTGCACGACCTGGTTGAGGTCCTGGGCGGACGTCAGGTCGTGGCCGAAGGGCTTCTCGATGACCGCGCGGCGCCAGGACCCTTCCTTCTGGTCGGCGAGCCCGTGCTTCTTGAGCTGCTGGACGACCTTGGGGAAGAACTTGGGCGGTACGGACAGGTAGAAGGCGAAGTTGCCGCCCGTACCCTGCTTGGCGTCCAGGTCTTCGATGGTCGACTTCAGCTGCTCGAAGGCGTCGTCGTCGTCGAAGTCGCCCTGGACGAAGCGCATGCCCTGGATGAGCTGCTGCCAGACCTCCTCGCGGAAGGGCGTGCGCGCGTGCTGCTTGACCGCGTCGTGCACCTCCTGCGCGAAGTCCTCGTCCTGCCACTCGCGACGCGCGAAGCCGATGAGCGAGAAGCCCGGCGGCAGCAGCCCGCGGTTGGCGAGGTCGTAGACCGCGGGCATCAACTTCTTCCGGGACAAATCGCCCGTGACGCCGAAGATCACCAGGCCCGACGGCCCCGCGATGCGCGGGAGCCGTCGGTCGGCGGCGTCACGGAGCGGGTTCGCTCCATGAACTGCGGACAAGGTTTCAGCCCTCCGAGGGGGCGAGGCGCTTGAGCTCCGCCTCGGTCGACGTGAGCAGGTCGTTCCAGGACGCCTCGAACTTCTCGACGCCCTCGTCCTCCAGGAGCTGGACGACCTCGTCGTAGCCGATGCCCAGCTTCTCGACGGCCTCCAGCTCGGCGCGGGACTGGTCGTACGTGCCGCTCACCGTGTCACCGGTGATCCGCCCGTGGTCGGCGGTGGCCTCCAGGGTGGCCTCCGGCATGGTGTTCACCGTGCCCGGGGCGACCAGGTCGTCCACGTACAGCGTGTCCTTGTAGGCCGGGTCCTTGACGCCGGTCGAGGCCCACAGCGGACGCTGCTTGTTGGCGTGCGCGCGGTCCAGGGCGCTCCAGCGGTCGGAGGAGAAGACCTCCTCGTACGCCTCGTACGCGAGCCGGGCGTTGGCCAGGGCGGCCTTGCCGCGCGCGGCCTTGGCCTCGTCGGTGCCCAGCGCGTCCAGGCGCTTGTCGATCTCGGTGTCCACGCGGGACACGAAGAAGGACGCCACCGAGTGGATCTTCGCCAAGTCCAGGCCGCGCTCCTTGGCCTTCTCCAGGCCCGCCAGGTAGGCGTCCATGACCTCGCGGTAGCGCTCCAGCGAGAAGATCAGCGTCACGTTGACGCTGATGCCGAGGCCGATGACCTCGGTGATCGCCGGGATGCCCGCCCGGGTGGCCGGGATCTTGATGAGCGTGTTGGGCCGGTCCACCAGCCAGGCCAGCTGCTTGGCCTCGGCGACGGTGGCCGTCGTGTCGTGCGCCAGGCGCGGGTCGACCTCGATGGACACCCGGCCGTCCTGGCCCTCGGTGGCGTCGAAGACGGGGCGCAGGATGTCAGCGGCGTCGCGGACGTCCGCCGTGGTGATCATGCGGATGGCCTCTTCGACGGTGACCTTGCGGGCGGCGAGGTCGGCGAGCTGCTGCTCGTAGCCGTCGCCGCTGCTGATCGCCTTCTGGAAGATCGACGGGTTGGTCGTCACGCCGACCACGTGGCTCTGGTCGATGAGCTCGGCCAGGTTGCCGGACGTGATCCGCTTGCGCGACAGGTCGTCCAGCCAGATCGCGACGCCTTCGTCGGAGAGGCGCTTGAGTGCGTCCGTCATGGGAATTGCATCTCCTACTGTCTTTGTAAGGGCGTCAGCGCGCGGCGGCCGCGAGGGATTCCCGCGCGGCGGCGGCGACCGCGTCCGCGGTGATGCCGAACTCGCGGAAGAGGACCTTGCCGTCGGCCGAGGCGCCGAAGTGCTCCAGCGACACGATCCGGCCGGCGTCCCCGACGTAGCGGTGCCAGGTCAGGCCGATGCCCGCCTCGACCGCGACCCGGGCCTTCACCGACGGCGTCAGGACGCCGTCCTTGTACGCCTGGTCCTGCTCCTCGAACCACTCCACGGACGGCATGGACACCACCCGGGTACCCACTCCCTCGGCCTCCAGCGCCTCGCGCGCCTCGACGGCGAGCTGCACCTCGGAGCCGGTGCCGACCAGGATCACGTCCGGGGTCGCCTTGGAGGACTCGACGAGCACGTAGCCGCCCTTGGCCGCGTCCTCGTTCGCCTCGTAGGTCGGCACGCCCTGGCGGGTCAGCACGAGCCCGTGCGGGGCGCCCTTGCCGAACTCCTTGGTGTAGCGCTTGAGGATCTCGCGCCAGGCGATCGCGGTCTCGTTGGCGTCCGCCGGGCGGACCACGTTGAGGCCGGGGATCGCGCGCAGCGCGGCCAGGTGCTCGACCGGCTGGTGCGTCGGGCCGTCCTCGCCCAGGCCGATGGAGTCGTGCGTCCACACGTAGGTGACCGGCAGGTGCATCAGGGCCGACAGGCGCACGGCGTTGCGCATGTAGTCGGAGAACACCAGGAAGGTGCCGCCGTAGACACGGGTGCCGCCGTGCAGCGCGATGCCGTTCATCTCGGCGGCCATCGCGTGCTCGCGGATGCCGAAGTGGATCGTGCGGCCGTACGGGTCGGCCTCCGGCAGCGGGTTGCCCTCGGGCAGGAACGACGAGTCCTTGTCGATCGTCGTGTTGTTGGACCCGGCCAGGTCGGCCGAGCCGCCCCACAGCTCCGGGATGACCGGGCCGAGGGCCTGCAGGACCTTGCCGGAGGCGGCGCGGGTGGCGACGCCCTTGCCCGTCTCGAAGACCGGCAGGTGCGACTCCCAGCCCTCGGGCAGCTCGCCGGCGTTGATCCGGTCGAAGTCGGCGGCGCGCCCGGGGTTGGCGGTGCGCCAGGCGGCCAGCGACTTCTCCCACTCGGCGCGGGCCTCGCGGCCGCGCTCGCCCAGCGCGCGGGTGTGCGCGATGACCTCGTCGGCGACGTCGAAGGACTTCTCCGGGTCGAAGCCGAGGACCCGCTTGGTGGCCGCGACCTCGTCGTCGCCGAGCGCCGAGCCGTGCGCGGCCTCGGTGTTCTGCGCGTGCGGCGCGGGCCAGGCGATGATCGAGCGCATCGCGATGAACGACGGCTTGTCGGTGACGGCCTTGGCCGCCTCGATCGCCGCGAACAGCGCCGCCGGGTCGAGGTCGCCGCTGGCCTGCGGCTCCACGCGCTGGACGTGCCAGCCGTACGCCTCGTACCGCTTGAGGGTGTCCTCGGAGACCGCGGTCTCCGTGTCGCCCTCGATCGAGATGTGGTTGTCGTCCCACAGCAGGATCAGGTTGCCCAGCTTCTGGTGCCCGGCCAGCGAGGACGCCTCGCCGGAGATGCCCTCCTGCAGGCAGCCGTCACCGGCGACGGCGTACACGAAGTGGTCGAACGGGCTGGTGCCCGCCGCGGCGGCCGGGTCGAACAGGCCGCGCTCGTAGCGGGCGGCCATCGCCATGCCCACGGCGTTGGCCACGCCCTGGCCCAGCGGGCCCGTGGTGGTCTCGACGCCGGCGGTGTGGCCGTACTCCGGGTGGCCGGGGGTCTTGGAACCCCAGGTGCGGAACGCCTCCAGGTCGGCCAGCTCCAGGCCGAAGCCGCCCAGGTACAGCTGGACGTAGAGGGTCAGGGACGAGTGCCCGGCGGAGAGCACGAACCGGTCGCGGCCGGTCCACTCGGGGTCCGCGGGGTCGTGGCGCATCACCTTCTGGAAGAGGGTGTACGCGGCCGGGGACAGGCTCATGGCCGTACCAGGATGGCCGTTGCCGACCTTCTGTACGGCATCCGCGGCCAGGACGCGGCCGGTGTCAACGGCCCGCTGGTCCAACTCGGTCCACTCGAAGTCTGTGGTGGTCGGCTTGGTGCTCACCCTGGGTCAGGGCTCCTCTCCACATGTCCACATGTCGAATGCCGGTGAGGTCTGGTCTCACTGGCCGTTGTCGAGCCTACCCCCGTGGGAACGTGCGTTTTTTCGAGTCATTCCAGACTGCCGGGACTGGCGCCGATCCGCCTCTCGAAGCGCGCGCCACCTGATGGAAAGGCCGCTCATCTGTCCGCTCCCCGTCCCGGTTTCTTCCGCTCATATGTGCGCGCCTGCGCCCTTCGCGGCACGGCGGCCAACACGAGCGACCCCCGCGAAGAGCGGGGTATGGGCAACGTCTACAGTGGCGTGGTACGCGCGAGCTTTACCCCGTCTTCACGTCTGATCCGACCGGGTTCGCTCGCTGGGATTTCTCTGTCAGGGGTGTGCGTGACGGCCGTCGAGTCCCGACCCGCAGGGGTCGTCTTGACTCCCAGCCCGGGGGGCCACCGGCCGTTCGGGGCCCGCGTCAAGGCGTTCGTGGCGCTGACCAAGCCGCGGATCATCGAACTGCTGCTGATCACCACCGTTCCGGTGATGTTCCTGGCCCAGCAGGGCGTGCCGAACCTGTGGCTGGTGCTCGCCACCTGCCTGGGCGGCTACCTGTCCGCGGGCGGCGCCAATGCGCTGAACATGTGGTACGACCGCGACATCGACGCGCTGATGGACCGCACGTCGCAGCGGCCGCTGGTCACCGGCATGGTGTCGCCGCGCGAGTGCCTGGCCTTCGGCATCGGCCTCGCGGTGGTCTCGACGCTGTGGTTCGGGCTGCTCGTCAACTGGCTGTCCGCGGCGCTCGCGCTGGGCGCGCTGCTCTTCTACGTCGTGGTCTACACGATGCTCCTGAAGCGGCGCACCACGCAGAACATCGTCTGGGGCGGCATCGCCGGCTGCATGCCGGTGCTGATCGGCTGGTCCTCGGTGACCGGCTCGGTCTCCTGGGCCGCCGTCATCCTCTTCCTGGTCATCTTCTTCTGGACGCCGCCGCACTACTGGCCGCTGTCGATGAAGGTGAAGGACGACTACGCGCGCGTCGGCGTGCCGATGCTGCCGGTGGTGGCGGGCAACAAGGCCGTCGCCCGGCAGATCGTCCTCTACAGCTGGGTGATGGTCGCCGTCTCCCTGCTGCTGCAGCCGCTGGGCTACACGGGCTGGTTCTACACCGCGGTCGCGCTGGCGACCGGCGGCTGGTGGCTCTGGGAGGCGCACGGGCTCCAGGCGCGCGCCAAGGCGGGCGTCACGGGCGGCAAGCTCAAGGAGATGCGCCTGTTCCACTGGTCCATCACCTACGTCTCGCTGCTCTTCGTGGCGGTCGCGGTGGACCCCTTCCTGCGCTGACCCGCTCTTCTTCTCCGCCGACGGGCGGGGGGGGGGGGGGCCAGCCCCCCGCCCCCCCCCCGGCCCGGTGTTTTGATGCGCGGCGCGGGGAGGGGCGTGGGCAGGACCCACCCGGGAGGGGGCCCCG
>NZ_JBEOYE010000011.1:0-145894 GCF_040296945.1 Streptomyces sp. NPDC001941
CGCAGGGGACCGACCCGCCCGCGCGCCGTCCGGGTCATCCGCCCGCCCCGCTCCCCCGCGGCGCCACGCGCCGGTGCCGCGCCCCGGGTGCGGGGCGCGGCGGGCGGGTGCGGGAGGTCCGCATCGCGTCGGCGGGCTCAGACCCGCCCGCGGAGCAGGGCGAACAGCTGGGCGGTGCGGTCGCGGCGGACCCGGGCGACGACGGCGAGCAGCACCGCGAAGACGACCGGGGTCAGGGCGTTCTCCCCGTCGAAGACGGTCAGCTGGGTGATCAGCGCGCCGCCCATCAGGCCGATCAGCGCGAGCGCGGAGACGCCGGACAGGACCGGCACCACCAGGGCGATCGCCCCGGCCAGCTCCAGGGAGCCCGTCAGGTACATGAACCAGTCACCGAAGCCGATCTTGTCGAAGGACTCCGCGGCCGACGCGTGCCCCACCAGCTTGGGCCCGGCGCTGGCGACCGCGAAGAACAGGGCGAGCAGGATCTGCAGCGCCCAGACGGCGCGGTGCGCGCGGCGGCCGGGGACGCGGGTGGCGGTGGACGGGGCGGCGGTGGGGACGGTGGCGGTCACGGTGCGCTCCTGGGGTCGGTGCTCCTCGGTGCTTTCAGGGAGGTAGACCGCGGGGGCGTACGGAACTCATCGCCCCCGGCGCGGTGTTCACGACCGGATTCCGCGCGGTCACGACCGGGTTCCGCGCGCGGGCCCCGGCTCAGACCCACTTCGGCACGGCCCTCACCCACGTCCCGTCGTCCGTCAGGTACGCGTCGACGGCGAGGCCCGCCTCGTCGAGGTGCCGCTCGAACTGGGCGACCGTCAGGGGGCGCGACAGGAAGGTCTGCGTCCACTCGGCGTCGGGGAACTCGTACCGCGCGAGCACCGAGTTGACCCCGTCGCCGACCGGTCGCGCCGACACGATCGTCACCGTGCAGCCCGCCGGGTCGTGGCGGACGCGCGGCAGGGCGGTGTGCCAGTCCGCGCCCTCGCGCTGGATCAGCACGCAGCCGTCGTCGGTGACGTGGCGTCGGCAGGTCTCCAGCAGGGCCGCCCTCAGCTCCGCTCCGGCGGTGTGCACCAGGAAGGAGCCGAGCACCACGGCGTCGAACCGCTCGCCCAGGTCGAGCCCCTCGATGGCGCCGCGCACGGTGCGCACTCCCGGCACCCGGGCGCGCACCTTCTCCAGCATCTCCTCCGACTCGTCGACGGCCGTGACCACGAAGCCCCGTTCGGCCAGCGGCCCGGTCACCCGGCCCGCGCCGCAGCCCAGTTCGAGCAGCCGCGCCCCGGCCGGTACGGCGCCCGCCACCACCTGGGGCTCCTCGCCCGCGGTCAGCCGCTCGTAGAGCTCGACCGCGCAGCCGTCCGGGGTGATCGCGCCCGGACCGGTCCCCTGGTGCCCCTCACGCATGCTTCCGCTCTGTCCGCTCATGCCCCGCCCAACGGCGGACGGACGGCGGAACGTTCCCCGCCGGACGGGGGCAACGGGCGGGGGCACCGGACGGGCGCACCGTTGCGGGCCGGGTGCGTCCGGCGGAACCGGGTGCACCGTGGAGGGCCGGGTGCACCATGGAGGGAGGGGGCCGACGACCCCGAGGGGTCCCGCCGCGGGAGGTGAGGGCCGTGCGCACCGGCAGTGAGCCCGTGACCGCGCGCAGTGCGCTGCGGCTGCGGTTCTGGCTGGCCCTGTGGGGGCTGCTGTGGGCCGTCGCGGGCACGGTCGCGTTCGCCCTGGCCGGGCGCACGGGCTGGGCGGTGGCCTGCGGGGTGCTGCTCGTGGTGACGGCCGTGGACCTGTGCGTGGTCGCGCGGCACGTGCGCCGGGGCCCGCACTACCAGCCGGGCCGTGACGTCCCTCCGTACGAACCGGTCGCGCCGGATCCGGTCAGGCGCCGTCCTCGAAGCGGGCCGCCGCCAGGTACTCGGGCTTGGGGTCCAGGGCCGCCGCGAGCCTGAAGTGCTTCTTGGCGCGCTCGGGGTGGTTGAGCCGCTCGAAGGTGCGGGCGAGCGCGAAGTGCGCGAACGCGTTGTCCGGCTCGCGCTCCAGGACGAGCTCGAACTCCAGCTCCGCGGGGCGCAGCTGGGCGGCGGCGAAGAACGCGCGGGCGCGCAGCAGCCGGGCCGCCGTGTTCTCGGGGTGGGCGGCGATCACCGAGTCGAGGAGCTTGACCGCGCCGCGCGGGTCGCGGGCCGCCAGCAGCTGCTCCGCGGCGCGGAAGTCGATGACGTGGGTCTCCGGGTTGCTCTCGGGCACGGTCGCATCCTTCCCCTTGCTCTCGCGCCTCAACACCGGCGCGGCGGCCCGATATTCCCTGGGCGGTACGGGACGGCAGCACGAAGGGGCGGTACGGAGGGACGGCCCGGAGGGGCAGGCAGTACGGAGGGGCGGTACGGGACGGCAGTACGGAGCGGGCCGGCGCGCGGGGAGGGTCCGCGCGCCGGCCCGGTGCGTCGTCAGGCCCGGGCCGCGCGCTCGGTCAGCCGCTCCCAGACCTCGCGCACCTGCGGCTCCAGGGCCTCCAGCGGCCCGTCGTTGTCGATCAGCAGGTCGGCGACGGCCCGGCGCTGCTCGCGGGTGGCCTGGGCCGCCATCCGGGCCCGCGCGTCGGACTCGCTCATGCCGCGCAGCCGCACCAGCCGGTCCAGCTGCGTCTCGGGGGACGCGTCCACCACGACCACCAGGTCGTACACCGGGGCGAGCCCGTTCTCGGTGAGCAGCGGTACGTCGTGCACCACCACGTCGTCCGGTCCCGCGGCAGCCTCCAGCTCGGCCGAGCGGGCCCCCACCAGTGGGTGGACGATGCCGTTGAGCACGGCCAGGCGCCCGGGGTCGGCGAACACGATGGAGCCGAGCTTCGGCCGGTCCAGCGTGCCCTGTCCGGTCAGCACGCCGGGCCCGAAGGCCTCGACGACGGCCGCGAGCCCCGGCGTACCGGGCTCGACCACCTCGCGCGCGATCCGGTCGGAGTCGATCAGCACGGCCCCGTACGAGACGAGCAGCCGTGACACCTCACTCTTGCCGGCGCCGATCCCGCCGGTCAGGCCCACCTTCAGCATGGCCCGAAGCTTAGGGCCTGTCCGCGGACGGGCACGGGGCGGCCCTCAGGCGTCGCCCTCGCGCTCGGCGAGGAAGCGCTCGAACTCGCGGCCGATCTCGTCCGCCGACGGCAGGTCCACCGGCTCGGCGACCAGGCTCTGGCGCGTCTCCGCCCCGGCCATCGCGTCGTACTGGTGCTCCAGGCCCTGGACCAGCGAGACCAGTTCCTCGTCGCCCTCGCCGATCTGGCGCTCGATCTCGGTCTGGGTGCGCTGGGCCTGGGTGCGCAGCGCGTGGGCGACGCCCGGCAGGACCAGGCCGGTGGCGGCGGTGATCGCCTCCAGCGCGGTGAGCGCGGCGTCGGGGTAGGAGGAGCGGGCCACGTAGTGCGGGACGTGCGCGGCGACGCCCAGCACGTCGTGCCCCGCCTCCATCAGGCGGTACTCGACGAGGGACTCGGCGCTCCCCGGGACCTGCGCCTCGTCGAAGGGGCTGGTGTGGCCGGGCATCAGGTCGGTGCGGTTGCCGTGCGGGGTCAGGCCGACGGGGCGGGTGTGCGGGACGCCCATCGGGATGCCGTGGAAGTTGACCGCGAGGCGCACGCCCAGCCGCTCCACGACCTGGCGGACGGCGGCGGCGAAGCGCTCCCACTCCACGTCCGGCTCGGGTCCGGACAGCAGCAGGAACGGCGCGCCGGTGGCGTCCTGGACGAGGCGGACCTCCAGGGCCGGCGTCTCGTACCCCGCCCAGCGGTCGCGGCGGAACGTCAGCAGCGGGCGGCGGGCCCGGTAGTCGACGAGCCGGTCGTGGTCGAAGCGGGCCACCACCTGGTGCGGCAGCGTCTCCAGCAGGTTCGTGACGATCTGGTCGCCGGCCTCCCCCGCGTCGATGTATCCGTCGAAGTGGTAGAGCATGACCAGTCCGGCCGACTCCTGTGCGAGCGCCATGTCGACGACCGCGAGCCCCTTCGGCTCCCATTCGTACAAACCCTGCGGATCAAGCACGATTACCGCTCCTCCTCGTGTTCGTACGCAAGAACGCCGGTCGGGGCGCGGGCATTCCCGTACCGGGCCCTTCTCACCGGCTTCTCAGGAGGTTCTCAGAGGGGGCTCGAGCCGCACTTCAGCGTTCGCGCCCGCCGGACCGCGCCGCTCGCGCGAACCGCCGCCGGGCGTACGGACTTTGGTACGGACCTTGACGCGGCCCCGTCGCCTCCCTACCGTCACTCGGCAGTGCGTTCACATACCCGATCGCTGTCCACGTAAGGGAATTGAACTCCTCAGCGCCACCGACCGCCTCGGCACCACGGCCCCCGGCACCACCGCCCCCTCGGCACCACCGGACCCCACGGAAGGACGCTCCCATGCGCCCCATGCGCTCGTCCCGGCTCGCGCCCGCCCTGCTCACGGCCGCCGCCCTCGCCACCGGGCTGCTCCTCGCCCCTCCCGCACAGGCCGCCACGGTCATCGACGTGACCACGGCCGCCCAGCTGAAGTCCGCGCTGGGCACGGCCCGCCCGGGCGACACGATCCGGCTCGCCGACGGCACGTACACCGGGAACTTCAAGGCGACCACCCCCGGCACCGCCGCCGCCCGGATCACCCTCACCGGCTCCGCGCGGGCGGTGCTCACGGCGGGCGGCGGCTACGGGCTGCACCTCAACGGCGCCTCCTACTGGACCGTCCAGGGCGTCACGGTCACCGGCGGCCAGAAGGGGATCATGACCGACGCGGCCGACGGCGTGGTGATCGACTCGGTCACCGTGCACGGCCTGGACATGGAGGGCGTCCACTTCCGCAACTCCAGCCGCAACGGCATCATCCGTAACTCCCGGATCTACGACACGGGGAACGACGGCCGGGGCATGGGCGAGGGCGTGTACGTGGGCTCGGCGGGCGGCACCAGCGACCGCAGCGACAACGCGCAGGTCCTGAACAACACCATCGGCCCGGACGTCGGCGGCGAGAGCGTCGACATCAAGGAGGGCACCACCGGCGCCAGGATCGTCGGCAACACCTTCGACGGGCGCGGCCTGACGGGCGCCAACTTCGACGACTCCTGGGTGGACGTGAAGGGCAACGACGTCCTGGTGGAGGGCAACACCGGCACGAACACCACGAACAACGGCTTCGAGACGCACGGCGTGCAGAGCGGCTGGGGCTGCGGCACGGTCTTCCGCGCCAACAAGTCCGACCTGCGCGGCGCGACCGGGGACAAGCAGCTGGCGGTGAACGTGACGAACCAGAGCGCGAGTTGCCGCACCACGGTCTACGCGTCCAACACGGTCACCGGCGGCCGGGGCCTGACCAACGTCCCCGTCACACCCTGACACCCAGGCCCCGCCCGGGGCCCGGACCGCGTACGACGAAGGCCCGCTCCCCCCGAGGGGAGCGGGCCTTGTCTCAGCCGTTCAGCGACTGGAGGTCAGAGCGTCAGCTCTGGCCGCCGGCCAGCTTCTCGCGCAGGGCGGCGAGGGCCTCGTCCGACGCCAGGGCGCCGGAGTTGTCGTCCGACTCCGAGGAGTACGAACCGCCCGAGACGCCCGCCGGGGCGCCGGCCGGAGCGGCGGTGCCACCCTCGGCAGCGGCGGCCTCGTCGGCCTCGCGGGACTTGATGACCTGGGCCTGGTGCTGCTCGAAGCGCGACTGCGCCTCGGCGTACTGACCCTCCCACGCCTCGCGCTGGGTCTCGTAGCCCTCGAGCCAGTCGTTGGTCTCGGGGTCGAAGCCCTCGGGGTAGATGTAGTTGCCCTGGTCGTCGTAGGACGCGGCCATGCCGTACAGGGTCGGGTCGAACTCGACCGACGCCGGGTCGGCACCGAAGGACTCGTTGGCCTGCTTCAGGGACAGCGAGATCCGGCGACGCTCGAGGTCGATGTCGATGACCTTGACGAAGATCTCGTCGTTGACCTGGACGACCTGCTCCGGGATCTCCACGTGGCGCTCGGCCAGCTCGGAGATGTGGACCAGACCCTCGATGCCCTCGTCCACGCGGACGAACGCACCGAACGGAACCAGCTTCGTGACCTTGCCGGGGACGACCTGGCCGATCTGGTGCGTGCGGGCGAACTGCTGCCACGGGTCTTCCTGGGTCGCCTTCAGCGACAGGGAGACGCGCTCGCGGTCCATGTCCACGTCGAGGACCTCGACGGTGACTTCCTGACCGACCTCGACGACCTCGGACGGGTGGTCGATGTGCTTCCAGGACAGCTCGGAGACGTGCACGAGACCGTCGACGCCACCCAGGTCCACGAAGGCACCGAAGTTGACGATCGAGGAGACGACGCCGGAGCGGACCTGACCCTTCTGCAGGGTGGTGAGGAACGTCTGGCGAACCTCGGACTGGGTCTGCTCGAGCCAGGCGCGGCGGGACAGGACCACGTTGTTGCGGTTCTTGTCCAGCTCGATGATCTTCGCCTCGAGCTCCTTGCCCACGTAGGGCTGGAGGTCGCGGACACGGCGCATCTCGACGAGGGAGGCCGGCAGGAAGCCACGGAGGCCGATGTCGAGGATGAGACCACCCTTGACAACCTCGATGACGGTGCCGGTGACGATGCCGTCCTCTTCCTTGATCTTCTCGATGGTGCCCCAGGCACGCTCGTACTGGGCGCGCTTCTTCGAGAGGATCAGGCGGCCTTCCTTGTCCTCCTTCTGAAGGACCAGGGCCTCGATCTCGTCGCCGACCTTGACGACCTCGTTCGGGTCGACGTCGTGCTTGATCGAGAGCTCGCGGCTCGGGATGACACCTTCGGTCTTGTAACCGATGTCGAGCAGGACCTCGTCCCGGTCGACCTTCACGATGACGCCGTCGACGATGTCGCCGTCGTTGAAGTACTTGATCGTCTCGTCGATCGCGGCGAGGAAGGCTTCCTCGTTACCGATGTCGTTGACCGCAACCTGCGGAGTGGTGGCGGTGGTCTCGGTGCTGCTCGTCATGTGGGAAAGGGCTCCGGTACGGACATTGAAGTCGTAGGTACTGCTACGCCGTGAGCCCGTATCGCCTCTGCAGAAGCCGGACAGCCAAGGAAGCGCCGATCCGGGGAGTCCGGTGGCGCCTCGAGAACCGAGGGGACATACAACAGATGCTCGCGCGCCTGCTCGGTCTGAGGTGCGCAGGCTCGCAGCGCAACCTTTAGCATACGGGGACGGCCGGACACGGTCAATGCGCGAAGGCGCACACCCGGGGCGGATCGCCTCATACCCGGCACAACTCGTGTCGGACAAGGCCGGGATGGCCCCGCAGGACTCCCCGGTCACGCCCGCGCCGTCACTGAGCGCAAACTACATCCATGGGCGAGATCAACCAAGAGTACGGCGCAGGGGAAGACGGGCCCGGCGGGGCTTTCGAGCCGGAGGCGACGCGGCGTGACGCCGGGGACGCGGAGAGCAGCCGCGCCAGCCGGTCCTGGTGGGACGGCAACGCCGACGAGTACCAGGACGAGCACGGGGCCTTCCTGGGCGACGACCGGTTCGTGTGGGGCCCCGAGGGGCTCGACGAGGCCGACGCGGGACTGCTGGGGGAGGTGGCGGGCCTGGACGTCCTGGAGATCGGGGCCGGGGCCGCGCAGTGCTCGCGCTGGCTGGCCGGGCGGGGCGCCCGCCCGGTGGCCCTCGACCTCTCGCACCGCCAGCTCCAGCACGCCCTGCGGATCGGCGAGGAGGTGGGGGCGGTGGCGCTGGTGGAGGCGGACGCCGGGGCGCTGCCGTTCGCCGACGGCTCCTTCGACCTGGCGTGCTCGGCGTACGGGGCGGTGCCCTTCGTCGCCGACCCGGTGAAGGTGTTCCGCGAGGTGCGCCGGGTGCTGCGGCCCGGCGGGCGGTGGGTGTTCTCGGTGAGCCACCCGATCCGCTGGGCGTTCCCCGACGAGCCGGGCCCGGAGGGGCTCAGCGTGTCCGCCTCCTACTTCGACCGCACCCCGTACGTGGAACAGGACGAGAGCGGCGAGGCCGTGTACGTCGAGCACCACCGCACCCTGGGCGACCGGGTGCGGGACGTCGTCGCGGGCGGCTTCCGCCTGGTGGACCTGGTGGAGCCGGAGTGGCCGTCCTGGAACGCCCAGGAGTGGGGCGGCTGGTCCCCGCTGCGCGGCAACCTGATCCCGGGCACCGCGATCTTCGTGTGCGAGCGCGCGTGAGCACGCGCGCGCGGGGACCACTGGAACGGACGGGACGGAGGGTGACCCGGTGAGGGACGTGCGCCCCGAGGGCCTTGCGCTGCCGGTGCGCGAGGCGCTGCCCGCCCTGGAGGCGGCGCTGGACGGGCACGGCGCGGCCGTGCTGTGCGCGCCGCCGGGCACCGGCAAGACGACGCTGGTGCCGCTGGCCCTCGCCGCGCGCGGCGCCCGGGTCGTGGTGGCCGAGCCGCGCCGGATCGCGGCGCGCGCGGCGGCCCGGCGGATGGCGTGGCTGCTGGGCGAGGAACCCGGCGGCCGGGTCGGCTACACGGTGCGTGGCGAGCGCGTGGTCGGCCCGGACACCGTGGTCGAGGTGGTCACCACCGGGGTGCTGCTGCAACGCCTCCAGCGCGACCAGGAGTTGGCGGGGGCCGACGTGGTGGTGCTCGACGAGTGCCATGAGCGGCACCTGGACGCGGACACGGTCGCGGCCTTCGTGCTCGACGTGCGGGCGGCGCTGCGGCCGGAGTTGAAGCTGGTGGCCGCGTCGGCGACGACGGACGCGGAGGGCTGGGCCCGGCTGCTCGGCGGCGCCCCGGTGGTCGAGGCGCACGGGACGGCGCACCCGGTGGAGGTGGTGTGGGCGCCGCCCGCCCGCCCGGTGCGCCCGCCGCACGGCATGCGGGTGGACCCGGCGCTGCTCACCCACGTGGCGTCGGTGGTGCGCAGGGCGCTGGCCGAGCGCGAGGGCGACGTGCTGTGCTTCCTGCCGGGCGTGGGCGAGATCGCGCGCGTGGCGGGGCAGCTGGGCGACCTGGGCGGGGTGGAGGTGCTCCAGGTGCACGGCCGGGCCCCGGCCGCGCAGCAGGACGCGGTCCTCTCCCCCGGGACCCGGCGCCGGGTGGTGCTCGCCACGGCGGTGGCGGAGTCCTCGCTGACCGTTCCGGGCGTACGGGTGGTGGTGGACGCGGGCCTGGCGCGCGAGCCGCGCGTGGACCACGCCCGGGGCCTGAGCGCCCTGACGACCGTACGGGCGTCCCGCGCGGCGTCCCGCCAGCGCGCGGGCCGGGCCGGGCGCGAGGCCCCCGGCGCGGTGTACCGCTGCTGGGAGCAGGCCGAGGACGCCCGGCTGCCGCGCTTCCCGGCGCCGGAGATCCAGCTGGCCGACCTGACGGCGTTCGCGCTCCAGGCGGCCTGCTGGGGCGACCCGGACGCGGCGGGCCTGGCGCTGCTCGACGCTCCCCCGGCCGGGGCGATGGCCGCCGCGCGCGAGGTCCTCGCCGCGGTGGGCGCCGTCGACGAGCGGGGGCGCGCGACCGACCGGGGCGTACGGATGTCACGGCTCGGGGTGCACCCGCGGCTGGCCCGGGCGCTGCTCGACGGGGCGCCCCGGGTGGGCGCGGGCCGGGCCGCGGAGGTGGTGGCGCTGCTGAGCGAGGAGCCGCCGCGCGAGTACGGCGACGACCTGGCGGCGGCCTGGCGGACGGCCCGGCGGGGCGGCGACGCCTACGCGGCCCGCTGGCGGGCGGAGGCCCGGCGCCTGGAGCGGGGCCTGGGGGGCCGGAAGTCGGCCACCACTCCCCCGGGCGGGGGCGACGACGCCGCCGCCGGCCTGGTGGCGGCGCTGGCCTTCCCCGAACGGGTGGCCGCCGCGCAGGGCGAGGGGCAGTACCTCATGGTGTCCGGGACCCGGGCCGAGCTGGGCGGGCAGTCGCGGCTGCGGAGCGCGCCCTGGCTGGCCGTCGCGGTCGCCGACCGTCCGGCGCACTCCGCGTCGGCCCGGGTGCGGCTGGCGGCGGTGCTGGACGAGGACGCCGTGAAGGTGGCCGCCGCGCACCTGCGGCGGACCGTGGCGGAGGTCGCCTGGGACGGCGAGGTGGTCGCCCGCGAGGTGGACCGGTTCGGGGCCGTGCCGTGGACGGTGCGGCCGCTGAAGGACCCCGACCCCGCCCTCGTACGACAGGCCCTGCTGGACGGACTGCGGGCCTCGGGGCTCGGGCTGCTGCGCTGGTCGGACGACGCGCGGGCGCTGCGGGCCCGGCTCGCCTTCCTGCACCGGCGCGTGGGCGGGGCCTGGCCGGACGTGTCGGACGCGGCGCTGCTGGAGCGGGCCGGGGACTGGCTGGAGCCAGAGCTGTCGCGGGCCCGGCGCGGGGGCGACCTGGGCCGGCTGGACGCGGGGCAGGCGCTGCGGCGGCTGCTGCCGTGGGCGACGGGTGAGGCGGCGCGCCTGGACGAGCTGGCGCCGGAGCGCCTCCAGGTCCCGAGCGGCTCGCGGGTGCGCGTCGACTACGGCGGCGAACAGCCCGTACTGGCGGTGAAGTTGCAGGAGCTGTTCGGCCTGGCCGAGACGCCCCGGGTGGCGGGAGTGCCGGTGCTGGTGCACCTGCTGTCGCCCGCGGGGCGGCCCGCGGCGGTGACCGCGGACCTGGCATCGTTCTGGCGCGACGGCTACCGCGCGGTGCGGGCGGAGCTGCGCGGGCGCTATCCGAAGCACCCGTGGCCGGAGGACCCGGTGGGGGCGGAGGCGACCCGACTGACCAATGCGCGGCTGCGGGAGCGGGGCTGACGGATTTCAGATGACACCCGACAGACGACACCGGACAGCTGACAGCTGACAGCTGACACCGGACAGCTGACAGATTTCAGATGACGGCTGACGGCTGACGGCTGACGGCTGACGGCTGACGGCGGGCCGATGACCGATGACGGCTGACCGATGACCGCCATCAGCCGTCGACCAGGAAGATCACAAAAGGTCACACCGCGGCCGGTGTCGGTTCCGGGACCGGGCGTGGGGGGTCCTGGGGGCGGCGGGAGCGGGCTTCGAGCCAGAGCGCGAGGGCCAGCAGGAGCACGGCGAGGACGGCGAACGTCCACGGCAGGTAGGAGACCATCAGCAGCACCTGCAGCCGCTGCGACTTCACCAGGTCGACGGTGTGCTGGAGGTAGTCCTCGCGGATCTTCACGTGCCCGGCGAAGACCGTCATGGTGTCCTGCGGCAGCCCCATCTTCGAGGCGTTGCGCAGCTCCTCCTTGTGGATCTCCTCGCCGTTGACCGGCGCCCCGGTGACGGGGTCGACCCAGTACATGCGCTTGGTGGTGTACCAGCGCTCCATGCCGCTCTTGGCGATGACGTCCGGGGTGACGCCCGGGATGGGCATCGTCTTGGGCATCGGGACCTTGGTCCAGGGGATGGTCTGCTCGAAGTAGTAGACCTCCAGGCCGCGGAAGGTGCGGGTGCCCTCGTAGTGGATGGGGGCGGTGGTGCGGGCCTGGGCGTCGAAGTACTGGTAGTCCCGCTTTTCGACCAGGAACGGCCACTTGAACTCGATGCCGCCGCGCCGCACCGGGTCGCCGTCGACCATCTCGCCGGTGGCGTGCACCGGGTCCTGGGTGTGGGCGTCGAAGATGTAGCGCTCGGGCAGCCGGGAGACCATGCGGCCCTTGTCGTCGACGATGTAGGCGAGGGCGTCCCAGACGACGACGTCGCGGCCCGCGGTGCGCTCGATCCTGCGGGACTCCTCCACGTTGCCCTTGAGGGTCTGCACGACGGTGACCTTGGGGACCTGCTTGACCTTCATGTTGTCGTTGTAGTCGAGCAGAGTGGCCGGCTTCGCCTCAAGGACCATGTCCTGGTACTGGCTGGGCGGCACCTTGGCCAGGCGCGGGAAGGCGTACCAGCGCAGCATCGGGGCCATGGCGGCGAAGAAGACGGCGAAGGCGAGCAGGACGAGGCTGGCTTTGCGGCGCACGGCGCGGCCTTTCTGGTTCCCCGGGCCCGCGGGTCTACTTGCCGGGGCCCGCGGGCACGGTGGTCAGCAGCGGCTTGGGCGAGGTCTGGCCCTCGGGCGCCACGTCCACCACGGCGAGCAGCAGCATGATCAGCAGGACCGGGGCGAGCCCCAGTGCGGCGGCGATCAGGGCGCGCATGTCGGCCTCCCCGTACGGGATCTGATGTGGCGTCAGGTCGGGGCACCGTAGCAACGCGGGCGCGAGATGAGAACACCGCGGCGGGAAAAGCGAAGGCGCCCCTCCGCGTCTGCGGAGGGGCGCCTTCGGAGTGCTCGGCCGGCTCAGGCGGCCGGGGAGCCGCTGGCGCTCGGGGACGCGCTCGGGGAGGAGGTCGGCCCCGGGGTGGCCGCCGGGGCGGTCACCTTCAGCTCGATGGTGAGCACCGCGCCACCGGTGGTGGTCAGGCGCAGCAGGAACGTGCCGGTCTCGCCGTCCGCGTAGATCTTCGGCAGCTTGAGCAGGCCGTTGGCGTCCGTCTTCAGGCCGTCCAGGGTGCGGACCGGGTTGCCCTTGTCGTCCTTGAAGTAGGGGCCCTTGTCGTTGGCCTTCGGCTCCGCGTCGGCGCCGGCCGCGCCGTCCGCCTTGGCCTCGGCGGCCGTGACGAAGGTCGCGGTGGCGGCGACCCCGGACGCCACGGCGCCCTTGAGGGTGGCCTTGACCTCGACGGCGTCGGCGAACTCGGCGTTCGCCACGGCGGTCAGGGCCTTGGAGTCGGTACGGGCCAGCAGGTCGGCCTGGCGCGGCGAGACGGTCGCGGTGACGCCGAGGCCGGGCACGGCGGCCTTGCCGACGACGGAGGCGCGCACGGTGAAGAAGCCGGTCTTCTCGCCCGCCTTCAGCGCCGGGGCGCTCGCGGCGCCGTCGGCTCCGGTGGTCACGGTGGCGCTGGTCGCGCCGCCGGCGAAGCGGCTGTCGGTGTCGCCGACGATCTCGAACTTGACCTGGACCTTCGCCACCGGCTTGCCCTTGGCGTCCAGGGCGACGGCCTTGGCGCGCCCGGCGAAGTCGCCGCCCGCGGTGGCGGTGAGCTTCTGGCCCGCGTCCTTGAGCCGGTCGACCTGCTGGGCCGGCGTGGGCTTGGGCGTGGGGGGCTTGGTCGGCGGCGTGGGGGGCTTGGTGGGCGGCGGCGTCGGCCGGGGCGACGGGGGCTTCGGGGTCGGCGTGGGCACCGGGGTCGGCGTCGGGAGCGTCACCGGGTTGTCGCTGCGGCCGCCCGGCTGCACGCCGCTGCCGTCCGGGACCTGGTGGGTGCCCTGGCGGTAGTAGTCGAACCACTGCATGACCGTGCGCAGGTACTCGCCGGAGTGGTTGTAGCTCAGGATGGCGCGGTCGACGTCGGACTGGACGCTGAGGTTGCGGTTGCCCGCGCACAGGTACTCGGCCGCGGCCTGGGCGGCGTCGTAGATGTTGTTCGGGTCGCGGCGGCCGTCGCCGTTGGCGTCGCGGCCCCAGGTCTCCCAGGTGGAGGGGATGAACTGCATCGGGCCGACGGCCCGGTCGTGCGTGGTGTCCCCGTCGTAGGCGCCGCCGTCGGTGTCCGAGATGTTGGCGAAGCCCGAGCCGTTGAGGACGGGGCCGAGGATCGGGGTGGTCGTGGTGCCGTCCGCGCTGACCGCGCCGCCGTTGGCCTGCCCGGACTCGACCTTGCCGATGCCCGCGAGGAGCTGCCAGGGGAGGTTGCAGCCGGGGTCGTTGGTCCGCTGGGTCGCCTCGGCGCGCTGGTAGGCGGCGAGGACGGTCGCGGGTATGCCGGCTTCGGCGGGGCCGGTGACGACGGGGGCCGCGGGGGTGGGGTCGGGCTTGTTCGGCGAGTTCAGCGGCGGGAGGTCCGTGTAGTACGGGGAGTTGCCGGTGGCCGAGCCAGGCTGCGGGGTGGCGGAGTCGGACGCCGCCTGGTCGCTGCCGCCGGCCGCGCCGGGTATCGGCGGGGTGGCCCCGGGTGCCTGGGAGGCGGAGAGTGCGGCCACGGCCGCGGCGGCGACGGTGGCCGTCGTCGCTCCTCTGCGCAGTCGGCGGCCGAATTGCGCTGCCATGTGTGTGGTCCCTCCCCGTCGGCGGCGAACGCGCTCCCCCGCGCGTGACTCATGAGACCCTACGTCACCGCCCGGCGCCGGGACACCGGCCTCTGCCCGATATCCGCGCTTTCACGTTTTCGTCACCTCTCGGTGCCCCGTCATTCGGACACCGCGCACCGGTCGGACGGTGCCGCGGACGGGGTGCGGACCGGGTGCGCGCCGCCCCGGGCGCCGGTGTCGCGCACCGGCGCCCGGGGCGGGCCCGCAGGCGGGGGCGGGTGCGCGGGGCGACGTGCCGTCAGGGGCGCGGTGGCCGGTCCGCGCCGCCGCGGAATGACCGGTTCTGGAGGGTGGTGCTCGGTTCCGGGGCCGCCGTGCGGGCCCGGGCCGGGGAGTCGGGGTCCCTGGGCAGGCCCTCGGTCTCCGGTTCCGGGGCGCGCTCGGGGGCGGGGGCCGCCGGGTCCTCGTAGGGACCGCTGCCGTCGGGGCTCGTGTCGATGGCGGCGCCGGGCTGGAGGTCGCGGCCGGTGGCGCGGCTGTCGCCCAGGGCCCGGTGCACGGCGCGGGCGATCCGCTCCAGGGTGTCGACGCCGTACTTCATGGACGGGTTGTCGTGGCTGAGCAGCGCCATGGAGTAGCGGGACCGGCCGCCGGTGAACGTGCCGACGCTGTGCACCCGCCAGCCGTGCGTGGACCGCGCGAGCCAGCCGTTCTTCAGGTGCGTGGTGACCCCGCGGGGCGCGCCCGCGGACACGCCCCAGGACTGGCCGCGCAGGGTCTCGCTCATCAGCCGCATCGCGTACGGGCGGCGGGCCGCGGCGGAGAGGATCTTCAGCTGGTCGCGGGCGGTGGTGCGGGTCAGGCCCCAGTAGCGGCTGTAGCCGAGGATCGTGTCGTTCGCCCCGGCCAGGCTGAGGACGGTGCGGAAGCGGTCGCGGGACATGTTCCACCACAGCGCGGAGGCCGCCTCGTTGTCCGAGCGGGTGATCATCGCCTTGAGGAGCTTCTTCTCGTACGGGGTGGGTTCGCGCCGGTCCTGCTGGGCGCGCCGCAGCGCCGCTTCCATGATGAGGATCTTGGCGGTGCTGGCCGCGTCGTAGTAGCGGTCGTCGGCGATGCGGCAGCGCAGGCCCCTGCGGGGGTCGTGGACGGCGACGGAGACCGTGGACCGGCGGCCCCTGAGGGCGGCGGCGAGCTCCTGGGACAGCCGCTTGGCCAGGGCCGGGTCGCCCTTGGCGGTGCACGCGGCGGGGGCCTTGGCGGGCGCGTCGTCGGCCCGGGCGGTGGCGGCGGGGGCGGCGAGCAGGGCTCCGGTGGTGGCCCAGACGGCCCAGCCGCGCGGCCGGGGGCTGCGCGTGAACGTTGGCATGCGTCCCAGTCTGGGGAGCGCGGCGCACGCGGCACCCAGGCGTGGGCCACCTGGCGCAAGCACGGCCGGGTGCGGGGCGCCGGGTGCGGACCCGTAAGGCCGGGGCGGGACGCCACGCCCGTGCGGCGTCCGGTGCCGGGGTACTGGGTGCGGACGCGTACGGCCGGGTCCGCGCCCCGGGACCGTACGACGTCTCCTGTCGTACGGTCCCGGGGGTGCGGGCCCGGCCGGGGGTGGGCGTCAGTGGGCGGCGGACTCCCAGTCGGCGCCGGTGCCCACCGAGACGTCCAGCGGGGCGCGCAGCCGGACCGCCGCGCCCATCTCGCGGCGCACCAGTGCCTCGACGCGCTCGCGCTCGGCCTCGATGACCTCCAGGACGATTTCGTCGTGCACCTGGAGCAGCATCCGGGAGGCCAGGCCCTCCTCGGTGAGCGCCTTGTCGACCCGCAGCATGGCGACCTTGACGATGTCGGCGGCGGTGCCCTGGATCGGGGCGTTGAGCGCCATCCGCTCGGCCATCTCGCGGCGCTGGCGGTTGTCGCTGTTGAGGTCGGGCAGGTAGCGGCGGCGGCCGAACATGGTCTCCGTGTACCCGGTGGCCCTGGCCTCGTCGACGACCCGGCGCAGGTAGTCGCGCACTCCGCCGAAGCGCTCGAAGTAGGTGTCCATCAGGGCGCGCGCCTCGCCCGCCTCGATGCCGAGCTGCTGGGAGAGGCCGAACGCGGACAGGCCGTACGCCAGGCCGTAGGACATGGCCTTGATCTTGCGCCGCATCTCGGCGTCGACGGCCGTCTTCTCCACGCCGAAGACCTGCGAGGCGACGGTGGTGTGCAGGTCCTCGCCGGAGGTGAACGCCTCGATGAGGCCCTCGTCCTCGGACAGGTGGGCCATCACGCGCAGTTCGATCTGGCTGTAGTCGGCCGTCATCAGCGCGTCGAAGCCCTCGCCGACGACGAAGCCGCGGCGGATGGCCCGGCCCTCGTCGGTGCGCACCGGGATGTTCTGCAGGTTGGGGTCGGTGGAGGAGAGCCGGCCGGTGGCGGCGACCGTCTGGTTGAAGGTGGTGTGGATGCGGCCGTCGGAGGCGACCGTCTTGATCAGGCCCTCGACGGTGACGCGCAGCTTGGCCTGCTCGCGGTGGCGCAGCATGATGACCGGCAGCTCGTGGTCGGTCTGCCCGGCCAGCCAGGCCAGCGCGTCGGCGTCCGTGGTGTACCCGGTCTTGGTCTTCTTGGTCTTGGGCAGGTCCAGCTCGCCGAAGAAGACCTCCTGGAGCTGCTTGGGCGAGCCGAGGTTGAACTCGTGGCCCACCGAGTCGTGGGCCTCCTTCACCGCCTGCTGGACGGCGCCGGCGAACTGCTGCTCCATGCCCTGGAGGTGCTCGCGGTCGGCGGCGATGCCGAACCGCTCCATGCGGGCGAGCAGCGCGGAGGTGGGCAGCTCCATGTCGTGCAGCAGCTCGGCGGCGCCGACCTCGGTGAGGCGCTCGGCGAACGCGTCGCCCAGGTCCAGCACGGCGCGGGCCTGCGTCATCAGGGCGTCGGCCTCGGCGGTGTCGTCGGCGCCGAAGGCGAGCTGGCCGTCGGCCTGGGCGGCCGGGGCGAGCTCGCGGCCCAGGTACTCCACGGACAGCGCGTCCAGCGCGAAGGAGCGGCGGCCGGGCTTGACCAGGTAGGCGGCGAGCGCGGTGTCCATGGTGACGCCGTCGACGCTCCAGCCGTGCTCGGGGAAGACCCGCATGGCGCCCTTGGCGTTGTGCAGGACCTTGGGGCGGGCCGGGTCGGCGATCCAGGCGGCGAAGGCCTGCTCGTCCGCCTCGTCGAGCCGGGTGGGGTCGAACCAGGCGGCGGCGCCGTCGGCGGCGGCCAGGGCGACCTCGCTGACGGTGCCCGTGCCCAGCGCCCAGCTGTCGACGGTGGCCACGCCCAGCGGCGCGCCGCCGTGCTCGGCCAGCCAGGGGGCCAGCTCGCCGGAGCCGAGGACCGTGCCGTCGACCTCGACGCCCGCGGCGGGGGCGGCGGCCTCCTCCTCGGCGGCGCCCGGGTCCACGGCGAGCAGCCGCTCGCGCAGCGACGGGTTGCGGATCTCCAGGGTGTCCAGGACCAGGGCGACGGCCTGGCGGTCGTACGGCGCGCGCTCCAGCTGCTCCACGCCCTTGGCCAGCTCCACGTCGCGGACCATCTCGGTCAGGCGGCGGTTGAGCTTGACGGCCTCCAGGTGGTCCCGGAAGTTCTGCCCGGCCTTGCCCTTGACCTCCTCGGCACGCTCGACCAGCTCGGCGAACGAACCGAACTGGTTGATCCACTTCGCGGCGGTCTTCTCGCCGACGCCCGGGATGCCCGGCAGGTTGTCGGACGGGTCGCCGCGCAGCGCGGCGAAGTCGGGGTACTGCTGCGGGGAGAGCCCGTACTTCTCCTCGACCTTCTCGGGCGTGAAGCGGGTGAGCTCCGAGACGCCCTTGGTCGGGTACAGCACGGTGGTGTGCTCGGTGACCAGCTGGAAGGAGTCGCGGTCGCCGGTGACGATGAGGACCTCGAAGCCCGCCGCCTCGGCCTGGGTGGCCAGGGTGGCGATGACGTCGTCGGCCTCGAAGCCGTCGACGGCGAAGCGGTCGACGCTCATCGCGTCGAGCAGCTCGCCGATCAGCTCGACCTGCCCCTTGAACTCGTCGGGGGTCTTGGAGCGGTTCGCCTTGTACTCCGGGAACTCGCCGGAGCGCCAGGTCTTGCGCGAGACGTCGAACGCCACCGCGAGGTGCGTGGGCGCCTCGTCGCGCAGCGTGTTCGCCAGCATCGACGCGAAGCCGTACACGGCGTTGGTCGGCTGGCCGGTCGCGGTGGTGAAGTTCTCCGCGGGCAGCGCGAAGAACGCCCGGTACGCCAGGGAGTGCCCGTCCATGAGGAGCAGGCGCGGACGGTTCTCTTGGGTCTTCTGGGTCTTCTTCGATGCTGTCTCGGCCACGGGGACGATCCTGCCACGGCCCACTGACATCGCCGTCCACACCGGGCGCGGCCGGGCCCCTCTGGGCCGTTGTCGGTGACGCGTGACAGGATCGTACGTACTGATATACGTACCCGCCCGCGTCCAGCGCACGGACGGTCGCTCAAGGGAGAGCGCGATGGCCACGAAGCCGCCCAGTGGGGACCCGGTCCAGGACGCGCCGCAGGTGGGGGCGGTCCAGCACGCCGCCGCGGGCCTGCCGGCCGTCGCCCACACCCTGAAGGTGGCGACGGAGCAGATGGGCGCGGTGCGCACCGCGCGGACCCTGCTGAAGGTCAACCAGAAGGACGGGTTCGACTGCCCGGGCTGCGCGTGGCCGGAGGGCGACAAGCGGCACGTGGCGGAGTTCTGCGAGAACGGGGCGAAGGCGGTCGCCGAGGAGGCGACGCTGCGCCGGGTGACCCCGGAGTTCTTCGCCGCGCACCCGGTGGCGGACCTGGCGGGGCGCAGCGGCTACTGGCTGGGCCAGCAGGGCCGGATCACCCGGCCGGTGTACCTGGAGGAGGGCGCCGAGCGGTACGTGCCGGTGACCTGGGAGCGGGCGTTCGAGATCATGGCGCGGGAGCTGCGCGCCCTGGACTCGCCGGACGAGGCGCTCTTCTACACCTCGGGGCGCACCAGCAACGAGGCGGCGTTCCTGCTGCAGCTGTTCGCCCGGGAGTACGGCACGAACAACCTGCCGGACTGCTCCAACATGTGCCACGAGTCGTCCGGCTCGGCGCTGACGGAGACCATCGGCATCGGCAAGGGCAGCGTCTCGCTGGAGGACCTGCACCAGGCGGACCTGATCATCGTGGCCGGGCAGAACCCGGGCACCAACCATCCGCGGATGCTGTCGGCGCTGGAGAAGGCCAAGGCCGCAGGGGCGCGGATCATCTCGGTGAACCCGCTGCCCGAGGCGGGCCTGGAGCGGTTCAAGAACCCGCAGACCGCGAAGGGCATGCTGCGCGGCGCGGCGCTGAACGACCTGTTCCTGCAGATCCGCATCGGCGGCGACCAGGCCCTGTTCCGGCTGCTGAACAAGCTGGTCCTGGAGGCGGACGGCGCCGTCGACGAGGAGTTCGTGCGCGAGCACACCCACGGCTTCGAGGAGTTCGCCGCCGCGGCGCGCGCCGCGGACTGGGACGAGACGCTCCGGGCCACCGGCCTCGGCCGCGCCGAGATAGAGCGGGCGCTGGCCATGGTGCTGGCGTCGAAGCGCACGGTGGTGTGCTGGGCGATGGGCCTGACCCAGCACAAGCACGCGGTGCCGACGATCCGCGAGGTGGTCAACTTCCTGCTGCTGCGCGGCAACATCGGGCGCCCGGGCGCGGGCGTGTGCCCGGTGCGCGGGCACTCCAACGTGCAGGGCGACCGCACGATGGGCATCTTCGAGCGGCCCGCGCCGGCCTTCTTGGACGCCCTGGAGAAGGAGTTCGGCTTCGCGCCGCCGCGCCACCACGGCTACGACGTGGTGCGCTCCATCCGGGCGCTGCGCGACGGTGAGGCGAAGGTGTTCTTCGCGATGGGCGGCAACTTCGTCGCCGCGACGCCCGACACCGACGTCACGGAGGCGGCGATGCGCCGCGCCCGGCTGACGGTGCACGTGTCGACCAAGCTGAACCGCTCGCACGTGGTCACCGGCACGCGCGCGCTGATCCTGCCGACGCTCGGCCGCACCGACAAGGACGTGCAGCGCGCGGGCCGGCAGTTCGTGACGGTCGAGGACTCCATGGGCATGGTGCACGCCTCGCGCGGCAACCTGGCGCCCGCGAGCCCGCACCTGCTGTCGGAGCCGGCCATCGTGGCCCGGCTGGCGCGCGCGGTGCTGGGCGAGGGGTCGGCCACGCCCTGGGAGGAGTTCGAGCGGGACTACGCCGCGATCCGCGACCGCATCGCGCGCGTGGTGCCCGGCTTCGAGGACTTCAACGCGCGCGTGGCGCAGCCGGGCGGCTTCCGGCTGCCGCACGCGCCGCGCGACGAGCGGCGCTTCCCGACCGCCACCGGCAAGGCCAACTTCACCGCCGCCCCGGTGGAGTACCCGGAGGTGCCCGAGGGGCGGCTGCTGCTGCAGACGCTGCGCTCGCACGACCAGTACAACACCACGATCTACGGCCTGGACGACCGCTACCGGGGCATCAAGGGCGGGCGCCGGGTGGTCCTGGTGCACCCCTCGGACGCGGCGGCGCTCGGTCTCGCGGACGGCGACTACGCGGACCTGGTGGGCGAGTGGAGCGACGGCGTGGAGCGGCGCGCGCCGGGCTTCCGGGTGGTGCACTACCCGACGACCCGGGGCTGCGCGGCCGCGTACTACCCGGAGACCAACGTGCTGGTCCCGCTGGACGCCACCGCGGACACCAGCAACACCCCCGCGAGCAAGTCCGTGATCGTGCGTCTGGAACAATCGCGCCCGGCCTAAGCGTTCGCTCAGGCAGCGGTACGGACCACGGGCGGCGACGCGCGCCCGCGGTCCGGCGGCACGACACGGCGCGACCACACGCACGAACGAAACGGAGCCGGGCCCATGGGCGAGCAGAGCACGCCGAAGTTCCCGCAGGAAGTCATCGACGAGTACGCGGCGCTCGGCGTCGACCTGCCCGCCCTCTTCTCCGCCGGGCACCTCGGCGACCGCATGGGCGTGCAGATCGTGGAGGCCTCGGCCGAGCGCGTGGTGGGCACCATGCCGGTCGAGGGCAACACCCAGCCGTACGGACTGCTGCACGGCGGCGCCTCCGCGGTCCTCGCCGAGACCCTCGGCTCGGTGGGCTCCATGCTGCACGGCGGCGCCGGCAAGCTCGCCGTCGGCGTGGACCTGAACTGCACCCACCACCGCAGCGCCCGCAGCGGCCTGGTGACCGGCGTGGCCACCCCCGTGCACCGCGGGCGCTCCACCGCCACCTACGAGATCGTCATCACCGACGAACAGGACAAGCGGGTCTGCACCGCCCGGCTGACCTGCCTGCTGCGCGAGGCCGCCGGCCTCGACGGCTGACCCGGCCCCGGCACGCCCCGCGCCCCCGCCCGCACCACGTGGCCGGGGGCGCGCCCGTGCCCGGCCCCGGCGCGGCACCGAACTCCCGGGGTCCGCACGGCTGTTGCCCGGCGCCCGGGGGGCGACCTAGCGTGGCGGCATGGGGGAAGTGCCGCGCCACCGTGCCCGTACGACACCGCGCACCGCCGCGGCGGCCGCCGCCCTGGCCTGCCTGGCCGCCGCACTCACCGGGTGCTCCGGCGGCGCGGCCGAGGGCGGCGGGGCGTCCGCGTCGCCGCGCGCCTCCACCCCGGCCGACATCTGCACCAGCCTGGTCTCGTACTGGGCGAGGGAGGCGCTCACCGGCGGGAAGTGGGCCGGGATCGACTGGGAGCAGAAGGGCCTGTCCAACGGCCAGCTGGTCATCCACGACCGGGTCCTCGCCGCCGCCCGGGCCGAGGAGAAGGCGCACGGCAGGGACGCCGCGCTGAAGCTGATCGACCGCGAGACCCGGCGGGCGTGCCGGGATCAGAACGGCGCCACCTGGAGCACCGACAACTGGAAGCCGCCGAGCCCCCGGCCGAACGACACCGGACCCGCCACGTCCCCGGGCAGCACGCCCGCACCCGGCGGCACGCCCGCACCCGCCACGTCCCCGGGCACCACGCACGGCCCCGCCACCTCCCCCGGCGGCACGCCCGAGCCCGTCGCGTCATGAGCATCGGCCCCGTCGAGCCGCACCGGGGCCCGCCGGGCGCTCGGGAGGGCACGACCGTCGAGGTCAGCGGCCCCAACCGGCGCGGCCGCCACGGGCGTTGGCGCGAGCCCCTGGGCGTCGCGGCCGTCGCCGCGGCCCTTGTCCTGGGCCCGCTCCTGCTGTACGACTTGCTGCCGGACCCCGATCCGCCGCCCTACCCCGGCCCGCTGACCCACCTCGTCTACGACGGCCCGGACGGCCCGCCCGACCCGGCGGCGCGCACCTTCGCCCTGCGGATCACGATCACCGTCGACGCGGGCCCGCCGGTCACCCTGGAGTCCATCGCCCAGCCCCACCGCGCCCTCGAAACGGGCGTCCGGCCGGGCACGCCGTTCACTGTCCGCGCCCACCGGCACCGCTCAGCGGTACTCACTGTCCGCATACGCACCTGCTCCGACCTGCCCAAGCGATTCGAACAGGCTTCCCTGGACGTAACACTGCGTAACAAAGGCGCAATGTTGATCCAGGCGTACTCCCTCGGCGACCGCTACGACGCCGACCTCTCCCGCGCCGTGCGCGCGCTCTGCCCGACGCCGTGACGGCGCACCCCTGTCAGCACCAAGATCAGGTCAAGCCCCTTAGCGGAACTGGGCGTTCTCACTATGTGAACAGCGCGCCTACGGTCGGAAAATACCCATCTGCCCACCCCTTACCCACCGTCCCTCCCCCTCGGCATAACAAGACAGTCACATCCTTACCCTCACCGCTCCCCCACTCCGCCACCTGCGCTTAGAGTCACGGCCAGTCACCGCGCCGCCGGGCGCGTCTGCTGCACGGCCCTGTACCAACCCAGTACGGCCCGGCGACCAAACGGCCCCCCGTCTGGGGGACGCCGCGCCAGGGAAAGGATTCATCGTGCGACACCGTTCCTTGCTCATCCTCACCGCCGTGGTCACCACGGGGGCACTCACCCTCACCGCCTGCGGGTCGCGCGACGACAACAAGGGCGGCTCGGGCGACGACGGCAAGAAGACGACCGTCATCATCGGCGTCGACGCGCCGCTCACCGGTTCGCTGTCCGCACTCGGCCAGGGCATCAAGAACTCCGTGGACCTGGCGGTGAACGTCGCCAACAAGAGCAACGAGGTCCCCGGGGTCACCTTCAAGATCGAGGCGACCGACGACCAGGCCGTCCCCGCCTCCGGTCAGCAGAACGCCACCAAGCTCGTCGGCATGAAGGACGTCCTCGGCGTCGTCGGCCCGCTCAACTCCGGCGTCTCCCAGTCGATGCAGGGCGTCTTCGCCCAGGCGAACCTCACCCAGGTCTCGCCCGCCAACACCAACCCCTCGCTCACCCAGGGCGACAAGTGGGGCTCCGGCGAGAAGAAGCGTCCCTTCCCGACCTACTTCCGCACCGCCACCACCGACGTGATCCAGGGCAAGTTCGCCGCGAACTACCTGTTCACCACCGCGGGCAAGAAGAAGGTCTACGTCGTCGACGACAAGCAGACCTACGGCGCGGGCCTCGCCTCCATCTTCTCCGCCGAGTTCACCAAGCTGGGCGGCAAGGTCGTCGGCACCGACCACGTCACCGTGAAGGAGACCGACTTCTCCTCCACCGCCGACAAGGTCAAGTCCTCCGGCGCCGACTCCGTCTACTTCGGCGGCCAGTACCCCGAGGGCGGCCTCCTCTCCGACCAGGTCAAGAAGGCCGGCGCCAAGATCCCCACCATGGGCGGCGACGGCATCTACGACCCGCAGTTCATCAAGGCCTCCGGTGAGGCCAACGACGGCGACCTCGCCACCTCCGTCGGCTACCCCGTCGAGAAGCTCGACACCGCCAAGAAGTTCATCGCGGACTACAAGGCCGGCGGCTACAAGGACCCGTACGCGGCCTACGGCGGCTACTCCTACGACGCCGCCTGGGCCATCATCCAGGCCGTCAAGACCGTCGTCGCCGCCAACGACGGCAAGGTCCCGGACGACGCCCGCAAGAAGGTCGTCGAGGCCATGAGCAAGGTGTCCTTCAAGGGCGTGACCGGTGACGTCGCCTTCGACGAGTTCGGCGACACCACCAACAAGCAGCTCACCGTCTACCAGGTCAAGAACGGCGCCTGGACCGACGTGAAGTCCGACACCTTCAAGGACTGACCCCCCGGCACAGCCCCGCACCGAAAGAACCCAGCCGCGCGAGGGCGCAAACAGCGCCCTCGCGCGGTGTCACATCCGACACGCTCATCGGAGGCCCTGCGGTGAACGAACTGCCGCAACAGCTGGCCAACGGCCTTACCCTCGGCGCCCTCTACGGTCTGATCGCCATCGGGTACACCATGGTCTACGGCATCGTCCAGCTCATCAACTTCGCCCACGGCGAGATCTTCATGGTCGGGGGATTCGGCGCCCTCACCACGTACACGATCCTGCCCGACGGAACATCCCTCGTCGTGGCGCTCCCCCTCATGCTCATAGGCGGCGCGGTCGTCTCCGTGGCCATCGCGACCGCCGCGGAACGCTTCGCCTACCGGCCCCTGCGCGGCGCGCCACGCCTCGCACCGCTGATCACCGCGATCGGCCTGTCCATCACGCTCCAGCAGCTGGTCTGGCGGTTCTACCCGGGCGCCAAGGCCCCGGTCAGCTTCCCCGAGTTCAAGGGCGAGTCCTTCCAGATCCTGGACAACCTGGCCATCTCCCGCTCCGACGCGTTCGTCCTCATCGCCGCCCCCGTGTGCATGCTCGCCCTCGGCGTCTTCGTCTCCAAGAGCCGCAGCGGCCGCGCCATGCAGGCCACCGCGCAGGACCCGGACACCGCCAAGCTGATGGGCATCAACACCGACCGCATCATCGTGATGGCGTTCGCCATCGGTGCCGCCTTCGCCGCGGTCGCCGCGGTCGCCGAAGGCCTCGACAAGGGCCAGATCCGCTTCGAGATGGGCTTCATCCTCGGCCTCAAGGCGTTCACCGCGGCCGTCCTCGGCGGCATCGGCAACATCTACGGCGCCATGGTCGGCGGCCTCGTCCTCGGTGTCGCGGAGACCCTCTCCATCGCCTACGTGCAGGACATCCCCGGCATGGAGCAGTTCGGCGGCGGCGCCTGGAAGGACGTGTGGGCCTTCTCCCTCCTCATCCTCGTGCTGCTGTTCCGGCCACAGGGCCTGCTCGGCGAGCGCGTCGCGGACAGGGCGTGAGCGACATGACCACCGACACCAAGACCAGCACGCCCGCCCCGGCACCGGCAGCCACCCGCGGGCCGGCCCTGCTCTGGGCCGTCGCCGCCGGCGGCGCCGCCACCCTGGGCAGCACCTTCCTCGCCTGGACCTGGACCTCGGAGTTCCCCGGCGACCTCACCGTCACCGGCTACCCCGGCGGCCTCCAGCTCCTCACCCTGGTCGCCGGCGCCCTGCTGGTGCTCTTCGCCCTCGGCGCCCTCGGCGTCAAGGGACTCGGCTGGCTCGCCCCGGCCGGCTCCACCAAGGCCCTCAAGGCCCTCGCCCTCGGCGCGTTCGGCACCACCTGGTACACGGTCCTCGCCATCGCCTTCGAACTCGGCGGCATCGTCAACCTGGAGCCCGGCGGCTACGTCGCGGCCGTCGCCAGCCTGGTCCCGCTCGCCGCGTTCCTGCTGCCCGACGACACCCGCACCGCCGCCAAGGCGAAGGAACTGCCCTCCTGGGCCGAGATCCTGATCATCGTCGCCGCGTTCGCCGTCGGCCTGTACGTCATCACGTACGGCATCGACACCGAGTACCCCGAACTCTTCATCGGCTACCTGATCACCGTCGGCTTCGCCGCCCGCGGCCTGTTCCTCTCGGGCCTGTTCGCCCGGCTCTCCGCGATCACCCGCACGTACCGCTCCATCGCGGTCACCGCGGGCTTCATCGCCGCCGCCGCGTTCCCCTTCACCCAGAGCACCGACCAGTACACCCTGATCGCGGTCAACATCCTGGTCTTCGCCACCGTCGCCCTCGGCCTCAACGTCGTCGTCGGCCTCGCCGGACTCCTCGACCTCGGCTACGTCGCCTTCCTCGGCGTCGGCGCCTACACCGCGGCCATCGTCTCCGGGTCCACGGCCTCCGCCTTCGACGTGCGGTTCCCCTTCTGGGCCGCCGTCCTCACCGGCGCCGCCGTCTCGCTGATCTTCGGCGTCGTCATCGGCGCCCCCACCCTGCGGCTGCGCGGCGACTACCTCGCCATCGTCACCCTCGGCTTCGGCGAGATCTTCCGCATCGTCATGCTCAACCTCGACGGCGACTCCGGACCGAAGATCACCAACGGGCCCAACGGCATCCCCAACATCCCGCACCTGAACTTCTTCGGGTGGGACTTCAGCCAGCCGCACAACGTCCTGGGCATCGAACTCGGCAGCTACGCCAACTACTACCTGCTGATGCTCCTCGCCATGATCGTCGTGGTCCTGGTCTTCAGCCGCGCCCAGAACAGCCGCATCGGCCGCGCCTGGGTCGCCATCCGCGAGGACGAGACCGCCGCCACCGCCATGGGCATCAACGGCTTCCGCGTCAAGCTCATCGCCTTCGCGCTCGGCGCCACCCTGGCCGGCCTCGCCGGCACCGTCCAGGCCCACGTCCAGACCACCACGGTCCCCGAGATGTACCAGTTCGCCGGACCCGTACCGCCCAACTCCGCGTTCCTCCTCGCGGCCGTCATCCTGGGCGGCATGGGCACCGTCAGCGGACCCCTGCTCGGCGCCGCCCTGCTCTACCTCATCCCGGCCAAGCTGGAGTTCCTCAAGGACTACCAGCTCCTCGGCTTCGGCATCGCACTCATCCTCCTGATGCGCTTCCGCCCCGAAGGCCTCATCCCCAACCGCCGGGCCCAGCTGGAATTCCACGAGACCGGCCAGCTCGACGTGCCGCAACAGCGCATCGACGACCAGCCCGGCGTCAGCACCGCGAAGGCGGGGGCGTGAACCACATGACGACCACCACCACGACCACCGGCGCCACCGTCCTCGACGCCAGCGGCGTCACCATGCGCTTCGGCGGCCTCACCGCCGTGCGCTCCGTCGACCTCACCGTCAACGAGGGCGAGATCGTCGGCCTCATCGGCCCCAACGGCGCCGGCAAGACCACCTTCTTCAACTGCCTCACCGGCCTCTACGTCCCCACCGAGGGCAAGGTCAGCTACAAGGGCACCGTCCTGCCCCCCAAGCCCCACCTCGTCACCAGCGCCGGCATCGCCCGCACCTTCCAGAACATCCGGCTCTTCTCCAACATGACCGTCCTGGAGAACGTGCTCGTCGGCCGCCACACCCGCACCAAGGAAGGCCTCTGGTCCGCCCTCCTGCGCGGCCCCGGCTTCAAGAAGGCCGAAGCCGCCTCCCACGAACGGGCCATGGAACTCCTCGAGTTCACCGGCCTCGCCCACAAGGCCGACCACCTCTCCCGCAACCTCCCCTACGGCGAACAGCGCAAGCTCGAGATCGCCCGCGCCCTCGCCAGCGACCCCGGACTCCTCCTCCTCGACGAGCCCACCGCCGGCATGAACCCGCAGGAGACCCGCGCCGCCGAAGAACTCATCTTCGCCATCCGCGACCAGGGCATCGCCGTCCTCGTCATCGAGCACGACATGCGGTTCATCTTCAACCTCTGCGACCGCGTCGCCTGCCTCGTCCAGGGCGAGAAGCTCATCGAAGGACCCCCCGCCGTCGTGCAGGGCGACGAACGCGTCGTCGCCGCCTACCTCGGCACCCCCTTCGAAGGCGCCCCCGGCCAGGACGAAGCCGCGGAAGTCGAAGCGGCGGAGGCACACAGCGCCGCCGACAGCACGCAAGGAGACGACAAGTGACCGCACTCCTGGACGTCCAGGACCTCAGGGTCGCCTACGGCAAGATCGAAGCCGTCAAGGGCATCTCCTTCACCGTCGAACAGGGCCAGGTCGTCACCCTCATCGGCACCAACGGCGCCGGCAAGACCACCACCCTGCGCACCCTCTCCGGGCTCCTCAAGCCCTCCGCCGGACGCGTCACCTTCGACGGCAAGGAACTCGGCACCGTCCCCGCGCACAAGATCGTCGCGCTCGGACTCGCCCACTCCCCCGAAGGCCGGCACATCTTCCCCCGGCTCAGCATCACCGAGAACCTCCGCCTCGGCGCCTTCCTCCGCAAGGACAAGGAAGGCGTCGAGAAGGACATCCAGCGCGCCTACGACCTCTTCCCCATCCTGGGAGAACGCCGCAAGCAGGCCGCCGGAACCCTCTCCGGAGGCGAACAGCAGATGCTCGCCATGGGCCGCGCCCTGATGTCCCAGCCCAAGCTGCTCATGCTCGACGAACCCTCCATGGGCCTCTCCCCGATCATGATGCAGAAGATCATGGAGACCATCGCCGCGCTCAAGGCACAGGGCACCACCATCCTGCTCGTCGAGCAGAACGCCCAGGCCGCCCTCTCCCTCGCCGACAAGGCGTACGTGATGGAGGTCGGCGAGATCAAGCTCGAAGGCACCGGAGCGGACCTCCTGCACGACGAGAACGTCCGCAAGACGTACCTCGGCGAGGACTGAGCCGCACCGGCGGTACGGAACCAGCGGTACGGATGCGGGAAGGGCCCGCACCACGCGATCGACGCGCGGTGCGGGCCCTTCCCGTGTTCGTACGTACGCGTACGCGCGCGTACGCCAGGGACTACTGCCCCGCCTGCTGCTGCTTCGCGGCCTTCTTCTCCTCGCCGTCCTCGATGACCGCCTCCGCCACCTGCTGCATCGACATCCGGCGGTCCATCGACGTCTTCTGGATCCAGCGGAACGCGGCCGGCTCCGTCAGCCCGTACTGCGTCTGCAGCACCGACTTCGCCCGGTCCACCAGCTTGCGCGTCTCCAGGCGCTGCGCGAGGTCCGCGACCTCCTGCTCCAGGGCGCGCAGCTCGGCGAAGCGCGACACGGCCATCTCGATGGCCGGGACGACGTCGCTCTTGCTGAACGGCTTCACCAGGTACGCCATCGCGCCGGCGTCCCGCGCCCGCTCCACCAGCTCGCGCTGCGAGAAGGCGGTGAGCATCAGGACCGGGGCGATGGACTCGCCGGCGATCTTCTCGGCGGCGGAGATGCCGTCGAGGACGGGCATCTTCACGTCCAGGATCACCAGGTCGGGGCGGTGCTCGCGGGCGAGCTCGACGGCCTTGGCACCGTCACCGGCCTCACCGACGACCGCGTAGCCCTCTTCTTCGAGCATCTCCTTGAGGTCGAGGCGGATGAGGGCCTCGTCCTCGGCGATGACGACACGGGTGGTCATGGGCGGGACGTGCGCCTGTGCGTTGTCGTCGTCGGCGACGGGCTGGGGCGACTCGGGGGCGGTCACGGGGGCTCCTCGATACAGGGCGGTACAGCTCCCCTGAGCCTACCTAGCTCCTGTAAGGTAGTGACGCGCAGGGCCTTCTGGGTCCGCACTTTCTAAGGCCCCAGTACTCCAACTGGTTAGAGAGGCCGCTCTCAAACAGCGGACAGTGTGGGTTCGAATCCCACCTGGGGCACTTTTCCTTCAATTCCAAGGTCGCAACAAGAAGCGGCGATCTTCACTCGTCAGCCTGAACAATTCGCCGAATATGCGCGCATCCGCACATCCGGGCCCAGGCTCGCGCACATGTACGACCTCAGAACGCGCAAGCGCGTCCTCTCCCTCCTCAGCGACGGCCGCAGCCTCAACTCCGTCAGCAAGGAGACCGGCGTCTCCCGGTCCGTGATACGTGCCTGGCGGGAGCGCCTCGAACCGCTCCCCCGCCCCGGCAAGCACTTCGAACCGTGCGTACGGTGCCGGGCCGACCCCGGACTGCCCGAGGACACCGCCGCGTACGCCTACCTGCTCGGCCTCTATCTGGGCGACGGCTGCATCAGTGACCATCCGCGAGGAGCGCACCACCTCCGCATCGCGTGCGCGGACGACTGGCCGGGGCTGATCACGGCCTGCGAGGAGGCCATCGTGGCGGTCCTCCCGATGTGCCGCGTCTGGCGGCTCCAGAAGCAGGGGTGCGTCGCGGTCACCAGCTACGGACGCCACTGGAAGTGCCTCTTCCCCCAGCACGGCCCCGGGCGCAAGCACGAGCGGCGCATCGCACTGGAGGACTGGCAGCAGCGGATCGTCGACGCGCACCCCTGGGAGTTCGTCCGGGGGCTCATCCACTCCGACGGGTGCCGGATCACCAACTGGACGACCAGGACCGTCGCCGGGCGGACCAAGCGGTACGAGTACCCGCGCTACTTCTTCACCAACGTCTCCGAGGACATCAGACGGCTCTGCACCGACACCCTGGACGCGCTCGGGGTCGAGTGGGCGCCCTGCACCCGGGGCGGGCGCCCGTTCAACATCTCCGTGGCCCGCAAGGGTTCCGTCGCCCTCATGGACCGTCACATCGGACCGAAGCACTGACTACTTCGGGCTGTCGTCCTCGCCGATGTGGTGCACCCGTACCAGGTTCGTCGAGCCGGGGACGCCGGGCGGGGAGCCTGCCGTGATGACCACGATGTCGCCCTTCCGGCAGCGGCCGATCCGCAGCAGCTGCTCGTCGACCTGGGCGACCATCGCGTCCGTGGAGTCCACGTGCGGACCCAGGAAGGTCTCGACGCCCCAGGTGAGGTTGAGCTGGGAGCGGGTGGCCTCGTCGGGGGTGAAGGCGAGGAGGGGGATCGGGGAGCGGTAGCGGGAGAGGCGCTTGACGGTGTCGCCGGACTGGGTGAAGGCGACGAGGAACTTGGCGCCGAGGAAGTCGCCCATCTCGGCGGCGGCGCGGGCGACGGCTCCGCCCTGGGTGCGGGGCTTGTTGCGTTCGGTGAGCGGGGGCAGGCCCTTGGCGAGGATGTCCTCTTCGGCGGCTTCGACGATGCGGGACATGGTCTTGACGGTCTCGACGGGGTACTTGCCGACGCTGGTCTCGCCGGAGAGCATCACGGCGTCGGTGCCGTCGATGACGGCGTTGGCGACGTCGGAGGCCTCGGCGCGGGTGGGGCGGGAGTTGTCGATCATCGAGTCGAGCATCTGGGTGGCGACGATGACCGGCTTGGCGTTGCGCTTGGCGAGCTTGATGGCGCGCTTCTGGACGATGGGGACCTGTTCGAGGGGCATCTCGACGCCGAGGTCGCCGCGGGCGACCATGATGCCGTCGAAGGCGGCGACGATGTCCTCGATGCTGTCGACGGCCTGGGGCTTCTCGACCTTGGCGATGACGGGGAGGCGGCGGCCTTCCTCGTCCATGACGCGGTGGACGTCCTCGATGTCGCGTCCGCTGCGGACGAAGGAGAGGGCGATGACGTCGGCGCCGGTGCGCAGGGCCCAGCGGAGGTCTTCGACGTCCTTCTCGGAGAGGGCGGGGACGGAGACGGCGACGCCGGGGAGGTTGAGGCCCTTGTGGTCGGAGACCATGCCGCCCTCGATGACGAGGGTGTGGACGCGGGGGCCGTCGACGGCGGTGACTTCGAGGGCGACGCGGCCGTCGTCGACGAGGATGCGCTCGCCGGGGGTGACGTCGTCGGCGAGTCCGCCGTAGGTGGTGCCGCAGGTGGTGCGGTCGCCCTGGTGGGGTTCGACGGTGATGGTGAACTCGTCACCGCGTTCAAGGAGTACGGGGCCTTCGGCGAAGCGGCCGAGGCGGATCTTCGGGCCTTGAAGGTCGGCGAGGACGCCGACGCTGCGGCCGGCTTCTTCGGCGGCCTTGCGCACGCGGTGGTAGCGCTCCTCGTGCTCGGCGTAGGTGCCGTGGCTGAGGTTGAAGCGGGCGACGTCCATTCCGGCGGCGACCAGTGCCTTGATCTGGTCGTACGAGTCGGTGGCGGGGCCCAGGGTACAAACGATCTTTGCTCGGCGCATGCTTCGAGCCTAGGGCTTACCGGCGGGTAGAGAATTGGCCGTGCATGACTACTCAACAACCTTTGCGTGAAAGGTTATTGACAACTGTTGAAGTGTGCGCCGGGGCGCTCCGATGAGCATCTCGCCGCCCCGGCGCGGGTCCCGGCCGAGACCCGGGCGGACCCCTGGCGGGGTGGGGTCAGAGCCGGGGCGGGGTCATGGTGAAGCGGGCGTTGACCTCGGCGCGGACGGTCTGGCGCTGGGGTTCGAGGTCGAGGACGGGGGCGCCCGCGCCTTCGGCGTCCATGGCGGGCGCGTAGGCCATGCGCAGGCTGCCGGGGCCGCCGCCGTAGGGGGTTTCGTGCTCGGCGCCGAGGTCGGCGAGTTCGACGAGGGCGGCGAGGCCGGTGTCGAGGGCGGCGGCGTACTCGCGGGCGCGCTGGACGGCTTCGCGGACGGCCTGGCGGCGGGCTTCGGCGTGGGCCGGGGAGTCGGGGCGCAGGGCCCACCAGGGGCCGTCGACCTGGGTGAGTTCGAGGTCGGCGAGGCGGGTGGCGAGTTCGCCGAGGGCGGTGAAGTCGCCGAGTTCGGCGGTGAGGTGGACGCGGCCGTGGTAGCTGCGGATCTTCTCGCCGCGGCCGTGGCGGGTGAGTTCGGGGCTGATGGAGAAGGTGCCGGTCTCCAGTTTCTCGACGGCGTCGCCGTAGGACTTGACGAGGTCGAGGGCGGCGGCGTTGCGGCGGGTGAGGTCGTCGAGGGCGGTGGCGCGGTCGGTGCCGCGGGCGCTGACGGTGATGCCGATGCGGGCGATCTCGGGGTCGACTTCGAGGGTGGCTTCGCCGCGGACGGCGAGGCGGGGGGTGTCGGGGGTGCCGTAGGGGGCGTGCGGGGCGGGGGGTGGGGTGTCGGTCATGCGTCCACTGTCCCCCGGGCGGGGCCGGATCGGAACGTCCCGGTCGCGGCGGGTCGGGTTTCCCGGTGGTCACCCGGTGGTCATCGGTCCGGTCATCGGATCGCAACCCGGCGGGGGTGTTGCGGGGCGGGGTGCGTGGGCCAGAATCTACGCGCGTCGTGCCCGTGGTTCCGCGGGCGCGTGGTGCGAGGCAAGGGAGAACCTCAATGCCGTTGAACCGTCGGACGTTCCTGGGGCGGTCGGCCGCCGCCGGGGCCGGGGTGGCGCTGGTTTCGGGTGCGTCGGGTACCGCCGAGGCGCACGGGGGCGGGCACGGGCGGCCGCGTCCGCCGCGGCGCTACTCGTTCACGGTGATGGGGACGACGGACCTGCACGGCAACGTCTTCAACTGGGACTACTTCACGGACAAGGAGTTCGACGACAAGGCGCACAACGACGTGGGCCTGGCGAAGATCTCGACGCTGGTGGACCAGGTGCGCGCGGAGAAGGGGCGGCGCAACACGCTGCTGATCGACGCGGGTGACACGATCCAGGGCACGCAGTTGTCGTACTACTACGCCAAGGTGGACCCGATCACCGCGAAGCGCGGTCCGGTGCACCCGATGGCGCAGGCGATGAACGCGATCGGCTACGACGCGGCGGCGCTGGGCAACCACGAGTTCAACTACGGCATCCCGGTGCTGCGCAAGTTCGAGGAGCAGTGCGACTTCCCGCTGCTCGGGGCGAACGCGCTGGACGCGAAGACGCTGCGGCCGGCGTTCCGTCCGTACAGCTTCCACCGGTTGCGGACGCCGCACGGGCGTGATGTGCGGGTGGCGGTGCTGGGGCTGACGAACCCGGGGATCGCGATCTGGGACAAGGCGAACGTGAGCGGGAAGATGGTGTTCCCGGGCCTTGAGGAGCAGGCGGCGAAGTGGGTGCCGAAGCTGCGGTCGATGGGTGCGGACGTGGTGGTCGTGTCGGCGCACTCGGGTGCGAGCGGGACGTCGTCGTGGGGCGACCAGTTGCCGTACGTGGAGAACGCGGCGGGTCTGGTGGCGCAGAAGGTGCCGGGGATCGACGCGATCCTGGTGGGGCACGCCCACTTGGAGGTGCCCGAGTACCGGGTGCGGAACGAGGCGACCGGCAAGGACGTGGTCCTGTCGGAGCCGTTGAAGTGGGGGCAGCGGCTGACGCTGTTCGACTTCGACCTGGTGTGGGAGCGCGGGCGCTGGTCGGTGGAGCGGGCCGGGGCGCGGGTGCTGAACTCGAACGCGGTGGCGGAGGATCCGCGGATCACCCGGCTGCTGGGCGATGAGCACGCGAAGGTCGTGGCGTACGTGAACCAGGTGATCGGTTCGTCGACGGCGGCGATGTCGACGCAGGAGGCTCCGTGGAAGGACGAGCCGATCATCGACCTGATCAACCAGGTGCAGACGGAGACGGTGCGGGCGGCGCTGGCGGGCGGGGCGTACGCGTCGCTGCCGGTGCTGTCGCAGGCGTCGTGCTTCTCGCGGACGGCGGCGATCCCGGCGGGGACGATCACGATCAAGGACGCGGCGGGCCTGTACCCGTTCGAGAACACGCTGGAGGCGCGGCTGCTGACGGGTGCGCAGCTGAAGGACTACCTGGAGTTCTCGGCGCGGTACTACGTGCGGACGCCGGCGGGTGGTCCGGTGGACACGTCGAAGCTGACGAACGCGGACGGCACGCCGGACTACAACTACGACGCGGTGTCGGGTCTGACGTACGAGATCGACGTGGCGCAGCCGGTGGGGCAGCGGATCGCGAAGCTGTCGTTCGAGGGGAAGCCGCTGGATCCGGCGGCGAAGTTCGTGCTGGCGGTGAACAACTACCGGGCGAACGGCGGTGGCGCGTTCCCGCACGTGGCGACGGCGCAGCAGCTGTGGGCGAACTCGGACGAGATCCGCAACACGATCATCGGCTGGGTGAGGGCGAAGGGGACGATCGATCCGGGTCAGTTCGGGTCGGTGGACTGGAAGCTGACCCGGGAGGGCGTGCCGGTGTTCTAGGAACCGGTGCGCGTGACGGCCGTCGCTCCCCCGGTGGGGGCGGCGGCCGTCGTCGTCAGGTCTGGGCGAGGGGGGTGAGCGGGGGTGTCTGGGCGGGGATGCGGGGGGCTTCCTTGCGGTCGAGGCCGAAGCTGGTGAAGGCGGTGCGCCGGGGCAGTGGGTAGGGCTCCTTGCCGGTGAGGGAGTTGAGGATGGTGGCGCTGCGCCAGGCGGCGAGTCCGAGGTCGGGGGCGCCGACGCCGTGGGTGTGGGTCTCGGCGTTCTGCACGTAGACGGAGCCGGTGACGGAGTCGTCGAGGACGAGGCGGTACTCGGCGTCGATGCGGGGGCGTTCGGAGGCGTCGTGGCGCATGTAGGGGTCGAGGCCGGCGAGCATGCGGGTGAGGGGGCGTTCGCGGTAGCCGGTGGCGAGGACGACGGCGTCGGTGGTGAGGCGGGAGCGGGAGCCCTGCTGGGTGTGTTCGAGGTGGAGTTCGACCTTGGTGGCGGCGACGCGTCCGGCGGTGCGGACGCGGACGCCGGGGGTGAGGACGGCGTCGGGCCAGCCGCCGTGCAGGGTGCGGCGGTAGAGCTCGTCGTGGATGGCGGCGACGGTGTCGGCGTCGATGCCCTTGTGGAGCTGCCCCTGGCGGGGGACGAGGTCGTTGCGGACGTTCTCCGGGAGGGCGTGGAAGTAGCGGGTGTAGTCGGGGGTGAAGTGTTCGAGGCCGAGCTTGGAGTACTCCATGGGGGCGAACGCCTCGGTGCGGGCGAGCCAGTGGAGTCGTTCGGCGCCGTGGGGGCGGTGGCGCAGCAGGTCGAGGAAGACCTCGGCGCCGGACTGTCCGGAGCCGATGACGGTGACGTGTTCGGCGGTCAGCAGGGCGTCGCGGTGGGTGAGGTAGTCGGCGGCGTGCAGGACGGGGACGCCGGGGGCTTCGACGAGGGGCTTGAGGGGTTCGGGTACGTACGGTTCGGTGCCGACGCCGAGGACGATGTTGCGGGTGTGGGCGCGGCCGAGGGCTTCGGCTTCGCCGTCGGGGTCGAGCTGGGTGTAGTCGACTTCGAAGAGGTTCTTCTCGGGGTTCCAGCGGACGGCGTCGACCTGGTGGGAGAAGTGGAGGGTGGGGAGGTGGTCGCTGACCCAGCGGCAGTAGGCGTCGTACTCGGCGCGCTGGATGTGGAAGCGCTCGGCGAAGTAGAAGGGGTAGAGCCGGTCGCGGCTCTTGAGGTAGTTGAGGAAGGTCCAGGGGCTGGCGGGGTCGGCGAGGGTGACGAGGTCGGCGAGGAAGGGGACCTGGAGGGTGGCGCCTTCGATGAGGAGGCCGGGGTGCCAGTGGAAGGCGGGGTTCTGCTCGTAGAAGGCGGCGGCGACGCCGCCGGGGACGCCGTGGGCGAGGGCGGCGAGGGAGAGGTTGAAGGGGCCGATGCCGATGCCGACGAGGTCGTGGGGGCGGTCGTCGGGGGGCTGGGGGGTGTTGCCGGTCATCGGTCCAGCTTGTCGGGGGTTGCGGGGAGGTGTCCGGCGAGGCCGGTGAGTGCTACCCGAAAGGGGGACGTGTGCGCCGGGGAGCGCCCGCGCGTGCGGTCGGGCGCTCCCCGGTGCGGGTGTCGGCGGGGCCGGCGGGCCCGCGGGTGGGGCCGGGTCAGCGGGCGTCGACGACGGCGAGGGCGCGCCTGAGGTCGTCGAGCTGGTCGACGAGCTTGCGGCGCAGGGCGGGGGTGAGGTCGTCGCGTTCCAGGGCCTGCCGGCCGAGGGCGAGTGCTTCGGCGTCGACGGCGTGCTGGGGGAAGGCGTGGCGTCCGGCGGCTTCGGCCATGGCGGGGCCGCGGCGGTCGGCGAGGGCGGCGGCTTCGGGGTAGTAGCGGGGGACGTACTCGCGTACGAGGTGGGCCTGTTCGGGTTGCCAGAAGCCCTGGGCGGTGGCGGTGAAAAGGTAGTTGGAGAGGGTGTCCTCGGTGAACATGCGCTGCCAGGCGGCGGCCTTGGCGGCGGGGTCGGGCAGGGCGGCGCGGCAGCGGGCGGCGCCTTCCTGGCCGGTGGCGCTGGGGTCGCGGGCGAGTTCGGCGGCGATGGCGTCCTCGTCGGTGGCGCCGAGGACGGCGAGGCGGGCGAGGATGCGCCAGCGCAGTTCGGGGTCGAGTTCGGGGCCGCCGGGGACGGTGCCTTCGTCGAGCCAGCCGGCGAGGGTGTCGGGCTGGGTGGCGCTGGAGACGAGGGTGCGCACGGCGGTGAGGCGCAGTCCGGGGTGGTCGCCGTCCTCGGTGCGGCGCAGCAGGTCGCGGGCGACGGTGGTGATGCGGGAGAGGGCGGCGGGGCGGGCGTCGTCGGGGACGTACCGGTCGGCGATGTACTGGCGGGCGAAGTCGAGGACGCCCTGGACGACGGCGAGGTCGTCCTCCTGGGGGAGGTGGGCGACGGCGGTCTCCAGGTAGGTCTCGGGCGGGAGTTCGCCGTCGCGGACCATGTCGCGCAGGGTGTTCCAGACGACGGCGCGGGTGAGGGCGTCGGGGATGCCGGAGAGGCCGCGCAGCGCGGTTTCCAGGGAGGCCTCGTCGAGGCGGACCTTGGCGTAGGTGAGGTCGCCGTCGTTGAGGACGACGAGGGCGGGGCGGGGGCCGGGGCGGTCCAGGGGCGCGTCCTGGGGGACGTCGAGGTCGAGGCGTTCGCGCAGGACGAGGCGGCGGCCGTCGACGAGGTCGCGGTCGTAGACGCCGACGGCGACGCGGTGGGGGCGTTCGCCTTCGTGGCCGACGGTGAGGGTCCAGCCGGTGTCGCCCGCGGTGACGGTGGGGCGCAGGGTGTCGACGCCGGTGGTGCGCAGCCAGCGGGCGGCCCAGGCGTGGACGTCGCGGTCGGTGGCGGAGGCGAGGGAGTCGATGAAGTCGGCGAGGGTGGCGTTGCCGAACTTGTGGCGGGCGAAGTGGGTGTTGATGCCGGCCAGGAAGTCCTTCTCGCCCGTCCAGGCGACGAGTTGGCGCAGGGCGCTGGCGCCCTTGGCGTAGGAGATGCCGTCGAAGTTGAGCAGGGCGGAGGCGGTGTCGGGGACGGCTTCGGGGTCGGGGGCGACGGCGTGGGTGGAGGGGCGCTGGTCGGCGTCGTAGCCCCAGGACTTGCGGACGATGCCGAAGTCGATCCAGGTGTCGCTGAAGCGGTCGGTGGCTTCGTTGACGGTCTGGTAGCCCATGTACTCGGCGAAGGACTCGTTGAGCCAGATGTCGTCCCACCACCTGAGGGTGACGAGGTCGCCGAACCACATGTGGGCCATTTCGTGGGCGATGACCATGGCGCGGGTCTGGCGTTCGGTGTCGGTGACGGCGGAGCGGAAGACGAACTCGTCGCGGAAGGTGACGAGTCCGGGGTTCTCCATGGCGCCGGCGTTGAACTCGGGGACGAACGCCTGGTCGTAGGAGTCGAAGGGGTAGGGCTCGTCGAACTTCTCGTGGTAGCGGTCGTAGCAGGCGCGGGTGACGTCGAGGATCTCGTCGGCGTCGGCGTCGAGGTGGGGGGCGAGGGAGCGGCGGCAGTGGAGGCCGAAGGGCAGTCCGGCGTGTTCGGTGGTGACGGAGTGCCAGGGGCCCGCGGCGACGGCGACGAAGTAGGTGGAGAGCAGGGGGGTGGGGGCGGCGTGCCAGCGGCCGTCGTCGGCCTGGGTGGTGACGCCGTTGGCGAGGACCTTCCAGCCGTCGGGGGCGGTGACGGTGAGGGCGAAGACGGCCTTGAGGTCGGGCTGGTCGAAGGCGGCGAAGACGCGCTGGACGTCCTCCATGAAGAGCTGGGTGTAGGTGTAGGTCTCGCCGTCGGTGGGGTCGGTGAAGCGGTGCATGCCCTCGCCGGTGCGGCTGTAGCGCATGTCGGCTTCGACGACGAGGTGGTGTTCGCCCTCGGTGAGGGTGAGGGGGAGCCGGTTGCCGTCGAGGGTCTCGGGGTCGAGGGGCTGTCCGTCGAGGGTGGCGGAGCGCAGGGTCTCGGGCTTGAGCTCGACGAAGGTGTCCGCGGACGCGCGGGCGGTGAAGTGGACGGCGGAGCGTGAGGCGAAGGTCTCGTCGCCGCCGGTGAGGTCGAGGTCGATCGTGTAGCGATGGACGTCGAGGAGCTGTGCTCGGGTCTGCGCTTCGTCGCGCGTCAGTACGGACATGGGCCCCATGCTGCCCGATGCGGCGGGCGGGGACACGGGGGTGTCCCCGCCCTGGCCGCGGGTGGCGGGGCGGTCACGCTCCGGGGCGGGCGGGGCCGGCGTGGTCCGGGGCGGGCGGGTGGCGCGGGTCACGCGAGGTGGAGTTCGTCTCCGGCCGCTTCCAGTTCGAGGATCCAGATCTCGTTGGTGCCGGGGGTGAGGACGGGGCCGGGGACGTAGAGGGTGTGCTGGGGGCCCCGGTTCCAGTAGCGGCCGAGGCAGAAGCCGTTGATCCAGGCGAAGCCGCGGGTCCAGCCGGGCAGGGCGAGGCGGGCGTCGCCGGGGCCGGTGACCTCGGTGGTGGCGCGGTAGAGGCCGGGAGCGGCGCCGTCGGGGGTGCGCAGGGCGAGTCCGGCGACGGCGGGCGGGGTGAGGGCGTCCAGGCGCAGGGCGCGGGCGCGGACGCCGTGCAGGTACTGGCGTTCGTGCAGGACGCCGCCGGTGATGCCCTTGGGTTCGCCGGTGCGGGGGCCGTAGTTGACGCGGCCGAGGGACTCGACCCAGAGTTCGACGGCCGCGGGTCCGGGGACGGGCGTGCCGAGCGGGGCGGGCGCGCCGTCGACGTACAGCCGGGCGAGGTCGGCGACGCCGGTGGCGTCGAGCGGGTAGGGCTGCCGGGGGCCGGGGACGTCGAGGCGGTAGCGGACCAGGCCGCGGTCGACGCCGAGTTCCTCGAAGGTGGGTGGTACGGGTGCGGTGACCTCGTCGTCGCCGAGGGCGTCGAGGACGTCGGTCAGCGGGGCGTGGCCGTCGGGGCGGGCGGTGGCGGGGGCGGCGAGGCGTGGCGGGGGCGGGGGGATCTCGGGGAGCGGGCGGGTGGTGTGCTCGGCGAGGACCTTGCGGAAGAGGTGGTACTTCTCGGTGGGGCGGCCCTCCTCGTCGACGGGCGCGTCGTAGTCGTAGGAGGTGACGGTGGGCTGGAGGGGGCCGTCGTGGCGGGGGCCGCCGCGGTTGGCCCCGGCCCAGCCGGCGAAGTTGGTGCCGCCGTGGGCCATGTAGAGGTTGACGGAGGCGCCCTCGTCGAGGATCTCGCGCAGGGCTTCGGCGGCGTCGGCGGGGTCGCGATCGGTGTGCTCCTCGCCCCAGTGGTCGAACCAGCCGCACCAGAACTCCATGCACATCAGGGGTCCGCGGGGCTGGTGGCGGCGCAGGGTGGCGAAGGCCTCGCGGGCGCCGGAGCCGAAGTTGGCGGTGGCCAGGACGCCGGGCAGGGAGCCGCCGGTGAGCATGTGGTCCTCGGGCCCGTCGGAGGTGAAGAGCGGGACGGTGATGCCGAGGTCGCGCAGCAGGGCGGCGAGGTGGCGCAGGTAGCCGGTGTCGGAGCCGTAGGAGCCGTACTCGTTCTCGACCTGGACCATGAGGACGGGGCCGCCGCGGTCGATCTGGCGGGCGGCGACCTGCGGGAGCAGGACGCGGAACCAGCGTGTGACGTGGGCGAGGTGGGCGGGGTCGCCGGTGCGGGCGCGGCGGCCGAGTTCGCCGGTGAGCCAGTGCGGCAGTCCGCCGTTCTCCCATTCGGCGCAGATGTACGGGCCGGGGCGGACGAGGGCGTACAGCCCGGCGGCGTGCACGGCGTCGAGGAAGCGGCCGAGGGCGCCGGGGTCGCGGTAGTCGCCGGGGCGGGGTTCGTGGAGGTTCCAGGGGACGTACGTCTCCACGCAGTTGAGGCCCATGGCGGCGAGCATGGCGATGCGGTGCGGCCACTGGTCCTCGTGGACGCGGAAGTAGTGCAGCGCGCCGGACAGGAGGCGGACGGGGCGGCCGTCGAGGAGGAAGTCCGTGTCGCCCACCGTGAACTCGTTCATGGGGCTCACCCTCGCCCCCTGGCGGCCCGGCGGTCCATGGACAAAGATCAGCGCTGGTTGGACGGACGGATGGCCGGCCGGACGGCTGTCCGGACGGGACGTGCGGGCCGGGCGTGCGGGCCGCGGAGGGGCGGGGCGATGTACCACACCTGGATGCGCTACTTCACGCCGAGCCCGGTCCACCACCGGCTGGGCCTGGTGTGCCTGGGCGTGGGGCTGCAGCACGGGGCGCTGCCCGCGGTGGGGCCGCGGACGCTGGACCACCACGTGGCGGTGGTGGTGAGCGCGGGCGGCGGCTGGTACCGGGGGCCGGACGGGCGGCGGGTGCGGGTGGCGGCTCCGGCGCTGATCTGGCTGGTGCCGGGGGTGGAGCACCACTACGCGGCGGATCCGGGGACGGGCTGGGACGAGAGCTTCGTGGACTTCACGGGTCCGGCGACGGCGACGTACACGGAGCTGGGGTACATCGAGCCGGAGCGTCCGGTGGTGCCGCTGGCGGACGCGGCGGGGGCGCGGGCGGCGGTCGGGCGGATCGCGCGGGCGGCGCGGCGCGGGAACCCGCTCCTTGAGGTGGAGACGGCCGCGGCGGTGCACGAGCTGCTGGTGGTGCTGCGCCGGGCGCGGGCGGACACGACGGCGCAGGGCGATCCGGTGCTGCGGGCGCTGGCGCGCGACGCGTTCCAGCCGTTGTCGGTGGCGGAGCACGCGGCGCGGCACGGGATGACGGCGGCGGCGCTGCGGGCGGCGGTGCGCCGGGGGGCGGGGTGCAGTCCGAAGGACTACCTGCTGGGGATCCGGCTGGGGCGGGCGAAGGAGCTGCTGGCGGCGACGGAGCTGCCGGTGGCGGCGGTGGCGCGGCGGGTGGGGTACGAGGACCCGGCGTACTTCTCGCGCCTGTTCACGCGGCGGGTGGGGCTGGCGCCGGTGCGGTTCCGGGAGCGGCAGGGGCGTACCGTACCGGGCGGATGGAGCCATCGCGTTCCGGATCCCGAACACCCTCCGACGATCGCGTCGCCGTCCACGTAAGCTCGCTGACCATGACCACCAGCGAGATCAACGCGTCCGTGCAGGCCGAGCTGACGCGGCTGCGCGAGAGCATCGACAACATCGACGCGGCTGTCGTGCACATGCTCGCGGAGCGCTTCAAGTGCACGCAGCAGGTCGGGCACCTCAAGGCCGAGCACCAGCTGCCGCCGGCCGACCCGGCCCGCGAGGCCCGTCAGATCGCCCGGCTGCGGCAGCTGGCGGAGAGCGCGAAGCTGGATCCGGCGTTCGCGGAGAAGCTGCTGAACTTCATCATCGCCGAGGTCATCCGCCACCACGAGACGATCGCGGACGAGACCCGGCACTGACGACGGGACCCGGCACCGGCGCGGCGGACGGCCCCGGACCCGTGACGGGTCCGGGGCCGTCCGATGCGCTCAGGCCTCGCGCGCCTCGAAGGCGTCCAGGACGAACTCGGCGGTGCCGTCGTCGCCGGTCTTGCGCAGCCCCACCCAGGCCTCCCCCTCGGCGGGCGCGGTGAACTCGTACGCGTGCACCCGCGGGGAGGTCGCCACGGGCAGCGCGTCGGCGCTCAGGTCGCGGTCGTCGACGCCGGTGACCCAGGCGTACTGCCCGGCCTTCTCGTTCTCGTACCGGAAGGACACCCGGTAGCGGCGGCCGGGCTCGAAGCGGACGGTGTGCTGGACCGTCCGGTAGACCAGTCCCTCGTTCTCGCCGCGCGACTTCAGCGACTGGGTCCCGTCGACGACGTCGTCGACCGCCTTCCCGTTCCAGCCGCGCTGGGTGTACGGGGCGTGCCGCTGGGCGATGTGGGTGCGCGGGTCGGTGGCGCCGCCCGCGTCGCCCTTGACGAAGGGGCCCCAGCCCTGGGGGACGTGCTCGAAGTCCTCGCGGGCCAGGTACCCGGGGCCGGCGGGCGGTGCGGTGGTGGCGACGACGCGGACGTTGTCGAAGCGCACCCGGGCGCCGCCCGCGTCCGCCCGGAGGGTCAGCTCGACCGGTCCGCCGCCCTGGGGGACGGTGAAGTACGTGAACATGCGCTGGAAGCGGGTGCCGTGCTTGCGGTCGGCGGCCACCTGGTTCACGGCCGTGGACACGTCGGTGTGGTTGCCCGCCCGCACCCCGTCGGCGGTGCGCACCTCAAGGGCGGCCCGGCGCCGCTCCCCCGCCGTCTCCCCCACCTCGACCTGCACGGACGCCGCGTACCTGCCGGGGCGCAGCCGGGTCAGGCGCTGGCCCGCGGCCGCGGCGCCGCCCGCGCCGATGACGAGCTCGTGGTCGCCCAGGGCGCTGGTCACCACCCGGGCGGGGCCGCTGACGCGCCAGCCGTCGAGGGTGCCGGAGTGGAAGCCGGGGTCGTGCACGGCGGTGCCCTGGCCCCAGCCGGGGTCGGCGGGGGCGGCGGCCGGGCGGCGGTGGACGACGTACGGCTGTCCGGGTGCGGCGTCCAGGGTGACGGCGCCGGAGCGCACCGGGACCTCGGCGGACAGGACGCGGCCCTGGTCGGTGAGGCGGTACGCCCAGACGCTGCGCAGGCCCGCCCAGCCGCGCGGCAGCCGCCAGGTGGTGCGGCCGCCCGCCGGGTTGTAGTGGTAGAGCCGGTCGGGGTCGGTGGCGCGGCGCGGCTCCCAGGGCAGCAGGTAGGTGCCGCCGTCGTAGACGAGCCGGCCGTCGGTGGTGATGCGGCGCGTGCCGTCGGCGTCGCTGACGGAGGTGGGGCCGAAGAAGGTGATCTCGTGCTCGGTCCAGCGCTTGATCGGGTGCGCCTGGAGGTACTTGGCGGGCAGCGAGTCGGTCCAGATGAGGGCGTAGAAGGCCGTCCAGTCGGTCTTGCCGACCCAGCCCTCGAAGTTGCCGGTGCGCGGGGCGCCGAGCAGGGTGGGCCACTTGTCGGCGAAGACGTCCTTCTGGTGGTTGCGGATGAAGCGCACCAGACGGGAGTTGACGCCGCGTGAGGTGTCGGGCCCGTAGTCGGTCTCGGTGGCCCAGTGCGACCAGAGGGAGGAGCGCTCCAGGCCGTGGCCCCATTCGGTGGTGACCATCCAGCCCTGGTCGCGCAGGGCGCGCTGGAGGCGGTCGGAGGTCCAGCCGGACTCGCGGAAGACGTCGATGTAGAGGGTGTTGAGGGCGGGGTCGGTCTCGCGGCGCAGGGCGGCGAAGCGCTCCACGATGTCGCCGGAGACCAGGTCGCGGCGCTGGTCGATGCGGTAGGACTGGTCGAGCCAGTCCCACTGCTCGTCGGTCTTGTCGACGAGGGTCTCGGAGAAGGCGTGGGCGACCGGGTAGGACTCGGTGGCGTTGACGTGGACGCCGAAGTCGCTGCCCCAGCGCCGTCCTTCGCGCAGCAGGGTGTTGAGGTCGGCCAGGCCGCCGGCGCGCTGGTTGTGGTTGCCCGCGTAGTCGGGGTGGGCGGAGTCGTGGCCCTCGGACTGGTAGCCCTTGAGGAGGGTGTACTGGCGCAGCCCGTCGGTGGCCAGGCTGATCCGCTTGACGTGGTCGAGGGTGGCCAGGAAGGGGTTGGTGGCCTGGCTGGCGAAGTTGAACGGGATGTGCGGGACGACCCTCAGGTGCTGGGTGTCGGCGCCGAGCGGGCTGACCATGACGTCGCGGAAGGCGATGGCGGCGTCCTGCCAGTCGACGCGTCCGTCACCGCCCCGGTCCCGGGTGAGGACGACGGTCGCGTACGGCAGGGGTTCGGTGGCGTCGGCGGGGGCGGTGGCGGCGCGGTGGGTCCACTGGCCGGGGGTGAGGGTGGCCAGGGCGTGCTCGCCGTCGCGGACGGTGCGGCGGAAGAGCCGGCCGTTCTCCCAGGAGGTGGCCGCGTCGGGCCGGTCCCACACGGTGTTGGTCTCGATCGCGCCGCCGAGGCCGTCGTGGGCGAGGACGGCGTAGGCGCAGCCGGTGGCGGCCGGTTCGGCGGGGGTGTCCGGGGCCGGGGTGACCAGGGTGTCGCCGCTCTTGGCCTTGTCGAGCTGGATGCGGGCGGCGAGGAGCGTGGCGCCGGGCTGGTCGGAGCGGACGGCGAGCAGGGACAGGCCGGGCACGCGCAGGGTGCCCACGCGCAGGGCGGCGCTGTCGCGGACCGCGGTGACGCGCCAGTCCACGCGCATGCCGGTGACCCTGATCTCGACGTCGAGGGCGGCGCCGTCGAGGGTGAGGGTGTACGCGGCACGGTCGCGGCGGGTGCGGACGGTGACCCGGGGGGTGTGGTCGGCGCCGTCGATCTGGAGGGTGGTGACCGGCTGGGGCTGGCCGTGCAGCAGCTGGCCGCTGGCGCGGTGGGTGTAGCCGAGCACGCGCGGGAAGGCGGTGTCGACGACGACGTCGAGGTCGGCGGAGCGCAGGGTCGCGGTGGCGGGGGCGGCGCTCGCGGCGGCCGGCCGTGCGACGGCGGCGGCTCCGGCGGCGAGTGCCGCGGTGGTGACGACGGTCCTGCGGCTGGGGCCCTGGGTTCGCGGCTGGCGCAACGCTCGCTCCTGACTCGTGACGGCTGTTCCTGGAGGTCACGATGGTGCGGGCGGTGCACCGGGGCCCATGGACAAAGGCGGGGCAGGTGTTGGACTAACGCACCCGCCCCGCCTTCGTCCGCCGCTGGGGGACGCTCGTCCCCCACGGAACGCTCGCCCCCTACGGGGCGCTCGTCAGCTCGCCGTCGTCACAGGGTGGCCGCGGCGTTGGTGATCGCGGTGGCGAAGGTGGACACCTCGGTGTAGACGCCGGGGTAGTTGGGCCGTGCGCAGCCCTGGCCCCAGCTGACGATGCCGACCTGGATCCAGGCGCCGGCGTTGTCGCGGCGGAACATCGGGCCGCCGGAGTCGCCCTGGCAGGTGTCGACGCCGCCCTGGGCGAGGCCGGCGCAGATCTCCTCGGCGGGCACCAGGTCGTTGCCGTAGGACGCCTTGCAGGAGGCGTCGGTGACGAACGGGACGGTGGCCTTCTTCAGGTAGCGCTGCTGGCCGCCGCCCTCGCTGGTGGCGCCCCAGCCGGCGATGGTGAAGGTGCCGTTGTCGTACGCCTTGGTGTTGGCGATCTTCAGGGTGGGCTGGTTGATCGGCTTGGCGAGCTTGATCAGCGCCCAGTCCTTGCCCTTGCCGTTGTAGCCGGGGGCCTGGAGCACCTTGGTGGACTTCACCTTGATCGCGCTGGAGCTCTGCAGGTCAACCACGCCGCCGGTGGCGGTGATGCTGGTGTTGTTGCCGGAGCCGTTGACGCAGTGCGCGGCGGTGAGCACGATCTGCTGGGTCAGCAGGGAGCCGCCGCAGCCCATGGACAGGCGGACCATGAAGGGGAACTCGCCCTGGGCGGCGTTGGAGCCGCCGACGACCGGCTGGGGGGCGGCGGTCGCGGCCCCGGTCGCGCCGACCTGGAGGCTGAGGGCGGCGAGGCCGACCGTGGCGACGGCGGCACATCTCTTGAGGGCGCTCGTTATCTTGGTCAACTGTCTGCCTTTCGTGGGGGGTTGGGTGGGGGGTGGCGTCGTGCGCGCGAGGGCGGGCCCGGCCCCTGGCAGTGCGGTGACATGGGCCCGTCAAGGCGTGATCGTGATTATCCGGAGGCCCTCGCACGTGTCACAAGGAGCACTTTTCGGCCACCGGCGATCCGTTCGGATCAGCCGCCCCGGACGGCCCGCGCGGCCCCACCCGGGGCGCCCGCCCGTACAGTTGGGCCGGGGCCCGGCACCGGTCCGGGGCGGGCTTTGCGGACGTGGGGGTTACGGACGTGGGGATCGGCAACGAGGTCGTGCACGGCTTTCCGCACCTGGACACCGCGCGGCGGGCGATCACCGCGCTCTACAAGCGGCTCTCCTTCGACGGCCTGTCGGCGTACGCGACCAGCGTCGTCCCGGCCGACGTCGCCTTCGGCGACCAGGACGACCTGCACCTGGGCACCCAGCGGGTGGCCCGCGCGCTGGTGCAGCACCTGCGGCTGCCCGAGGCCCGGATGATCGTCTCCTTCCGGGGCATGGAGCACGCGGCCGGCGTCGAACTGGCCGCGGGACCCGAGTACTTCATCGAGCTCAACGACCGCTTCCGCGACCACCGGCGCGACATCGGCGCGGCCCTCGCGCACGAGATCACCCACGTCCTACTGCACCGGCTCGGGCTCGGCTTCCCCGGCACCCGCGACAACGAGATCCTGACCGACACCGTCACCACCTACCTGGGCGCGGGCTGGCTGCTGCTGGACGCCTTCCGCCAGGACGGCGTCTCCAGCCAGAAGCTGGGCTACCTCACGCCCGAGGAGTTCGGCTACGTCCTCGCCAAGCGCTCGCTGCTGTTCGGCGAGGACCCCTCGCCCTGGTTCACCAGCCCGCAGGCGTACGAAGCGTACGCCTCCGGGCGGGCGCGGGCGCTGCGCGACGAGCAGCAGCCGCCGCTGACCGCCGCGGGCTGGACCGGCCGGCACCGCTACGCCAAGGACCGCAGGCACGCCCAGGAGCAGCCGGGCACCACCGCGCCCGACGGCAGCCCGTACGCCTTCGAGGGCGGCCGGTCCGGACTGCGGGTCTCCTTCGACTGCCCCACCTGCCACCAGCGCATCCGGGTCCCGGTGCGCGGCCGGGTGCGGGCCCGCTGCGGGCTGTGCCGCACGGTCCTGGAGTGCGACACGTAGGCCGTGCCTCCCGGAGGCCCGTCCGGGGCGTGGGACATCTCACGGCCACCCCGCGGCCGCCTTCCGTAGGGTCGAAGGATGACGAACGAGCCGGAAGCGGACGCCCGGGAGCTGTTCGCCGCGCTGCACGGCGGCGACGACGACGCCGTCGTACGGCTGCTGCGCGCGGGCGTGCCCGCGGAGGCCACCGACCCCGGCGGGCACAGCGCGCTGTACGTGGCCGCGGTGAGCGACCGGCCGGTGGCGGTGCGGCTGCTGCTCGCGGCCGGGGCCGACCCGGCGCGCCCCAGCGGCGCGCCCGCGCTGCTGGCCGGGGGCGGTGAACTGCCGCTGTGCGGCGCCGCGTGCGGCGGGCACACCGAGGTGGCGCGGGCCCTGCTCGCCGCGGGCGCCCCGGTCGACCAGCGCGAGGCGATGGGCTTCACCGCACTGGCCTGGGCGGTCCAGCAGGGGCACACGACGGCCGTGGAGCTGCTGCTCGGCGCGGGCGCCGACCCCGGTCTGCCGGGCCCGCACGGGCGTCCGGCGCTGGTCGCGGCGGCGGCGCGGGGCTCGGCCCCGGTGGTGCGGGCGCTGCTGCGCGGCGGCGCGGGGGCGCGCGAGGCCGCGCTCGCCGAGGCCCGCGCCCTGCTGGGCACGGACGCCGAGGCGGAGCTGCGGCGCGACCTGCCGCGGTCCCGCGGGCCGGGCGACCGGGTGGTGTGCCACCGGGTGGAGGAGGACGAGGGCGTCACGGTCGTGGTGGAGCTGCTGCGCGAGGGGCGCCCGGTGGCCGGGGCGGAGCGGGGCACCTCGCACGCGGCCGTCGCCACGCTCCTGGAGGCGGAGCTGGGGCGGCGCACGGCGTACGCGGAGCTGGCGGACCGGGCGCTGGGCGCCGGGCGGCCCGAACACGCGGACTGGGCGCAGTCGGTGGCGGTGCTGCGGGCGCGCGGGGACGAGGAGACGTTCCAGGCGGCGGCCGCCTGGTGCGCGAGCGGGGACGAGGCGCGGCAGGCGTTCGCGGCGGACGTGCTGGCGGGCCTGGGCCTGGGGCCGGGCGCGTGGCGGCCGTTCGCGCCGCGCGCGGTGCCGCTGCTGTGCGAACTGGCCCGGGACGCGCGGGGGTCCGCGCTCGTGCTCGCGGCCGTGCGGGCGCTGGGCCACCAGGGCCAGGGGCGGGCGCTGCCCGGGGTGCTGCGGCACGCGGGACACCCCGATCCGGTGGTGCGGGAGGCGGTGGCGGAGGCGCTGGCGCGGCTGACCGGGCCCGCGGACGGGGCGGGCACGGCGGCGCTCGCCGTGCTCGCCCGGGACGCGCGGGAGCGGGTGCGCCGGGCCGCGACGGCGGGCCTGGCCGGGCTGCGTCCCGGCCCGGCGCCGGACGCGGAGCGCCAGGACGCGATACGGCAGGCGCTCGCCGAGCGCCTGGACGACCCGGACGCGGCCACGGCGGCCGAGGCGGCGCGGGGCCTGGCGGTCCGTCAGGACCCGCGCGCCGTGGAGGTGCTGGCCCGGCTCCTGCGGGAGCGGGAGCCGGGCGACCCGGTGCGGGGGACGGCGCTCGCGGCGCTGCCCCACGTCCGGGACGCGGCGGCCAGGCGCCGCCTGGAGTGGACGCTGCCGCGCCGCCGCTGAGGCGCCCCGGGGTGCCGGGGGGGGTGGGTCAGCAGCCGTGGTCGACGAGGTCGAACGTGGCGTAGTGGTCGGCGGTGTAGTAGTCCTCGGCGGTGCCGTCGCCGGTGACGATGCGGCGGGCGCCTCGGGTCGGCGAGCCCGGCGTGACGACGGTGTACTCGTGGTAGTAGCCGCTGGTCCGCTGTGGCAGGACGCCCTCGCGGTTCTGGAAGACGACGCCGTCCTGGTCGTACGGGAACGGGCCGCCCCGGTCGATCAGGCGCAGCGTGTCGTGGGCCTGGGAGGGCAGCGCGGAGTAGCAGATGTCGCCGACCGACGCGACGGCCGGCGCGGAGACGGGGGTGGGGGCGGCGGGCGCGGCGGCGGTGGCCGGGGCGCCGGTCAGCAGGGCGGAGAGCAGGGCGGCGGCGCCGCCTGCGAGGGCGAGGCGTGGGGGGATTCGCATGGGCACGATGATGACGCGCGTAGAAAAGGCGGCTCAAGGCCAACTGGCTTCAATTCGGCGGACGTTAACTTCCTCCGCGTACCGTCCGCAGTTGTGTGCGGGACGTGTGCGGCCCGCACACGTCCCGGCCCGGGGCGCACGTCTCCGCACGCCGTCACACGTCTCCGCACGCCATCACACGTGTCCGGTCGTACGGCCGCCGGTCATGCCCGGGTCAGAGGTGCGCGGGTCAGTCGTAGGTGACCTCGACCCGCTCGGCGAGGACGGCCGCCTGGCAGGCGAGGGCGTGGCCGTCGGCGAGTTCGGCGTCGTCCAGGACCTCGTTCTTCAGCAGCTTCACCTCGCCGCCGGAGACCCTGCAGGCGCAGGCCCCGCACAGGCCGGCGCGGCAGGAGTACGGGGCGTCCACCCCGGCGGCCAGCATCGCGTCGAGCAGCGGGGTGCCGGCGGCGCCGGTGACCGTGTGGACGCGGCCGTCCAGGTGGACCTCGGCGGTGTAGCCGCCCGGTACGGGGGCGGCGGGGGCGGGCGCGGGGGCGGCGAACACGTCGTCGGCCAGGGAGAAGTAGCGCTCGCGCACGACGGTGCGGGCCCCGGCGGCCCGCAGGCCCTCCTCGGCCACGTCCATCAGCGCGGACGGCCCGCACAGGTAGGCGTCGCGCGACGCGTGGGGGGCGAGCGCGTCGCCGATCGCGGCGGCGGTCGGCAGGCCGCGCAGCGACTCCAGCCAGTGCACCAGGGTGAACCGGTCGCCGTGCTCCTCGGCCAGGCCGGCGAGCCGGTCCCGGAAGATGACCGACTTCTCGTCGCGGTTGGCGTAGAAGAGGGCGACCCGGCCGGTGCCGGCGGCCAGCACCGAGGTGACGATGGAGAGCACCGGGGTGATGCCGCTGCCGCCCGCGACGAGCAGGACGTCCCGGTCCAGGTCGCGCGGCCCGAAGGTGCCCGCGGGGGGCAGCACTTCGAGTTCGTCGCCCGCGGCGACGCCCTCGCACACCCAGCCGGAGCCGATCCCGCCCGGCACCTTCTTGACGGTGATCCGCGGGGCCTCGCCGGTGTGCGGGGAGCTGGACAGCGAGTAGCAGCGGGCGGCCCCGCCGGGCACCCGCAGGGTCAGGAACTGGCCGGGCTGGTAGGGGAAGGCGGCGGACAGGACGAGGGAGACGGCGTCCGCGGTCTCCCGCACCACCTCGTCGACGCGCACCGTGCTGCTAGCGGACACCGGTCTCCTCCAGTTTCGTACGCAGCTGCTGGACCGCGCCGAGGCTCTCGCACCCGGCTGGAGCGGGGCACCAGGACCGGTGGAGCGCCCGGGTGGGAAGGTCAGGCCGCGGGGTCCGCGAGGAGGGCGGCGAGGCGGGTGCGGCTGTCCACGCCGAGCTTGGTGAAGATCCGGCCCAGGTGGTACTCGACGGTCTTGACGCTGATCACCAGCTCCCGCGCCGCCTGCCGGTTGGTCAGGCCCGCGCCGACCAGCCGGGCCACCGCGAGCTCCTGCGGGGTGAGCCGGGCGGTGCCGCGCTCGTGGGCGGCCCCGGGGTGCAGTCCGCAGGCGGCCAGTTCGCGTTCGCAGCGCTCCAGGTCGGGCCGGGCACCGAGGCGTACGAGCAGGGCGCGGGCGGCCGTCAGCTCCTCGCCCGCGCGGGCCCGGCGCCCCGCGCGGCGCAGGAACCGCCCGTACGCGAGGTGCAGCAGCGCCCGGTCGAACGGGGCGGCCACCCGCGGGGCGTGGCCCAGGGCGTCCCGGAACGCCCGCTCGGCGCGGTCGGGTTCGCCCAGGGCCGCCTCCAGGGTGCCCCGGGCCCGTCCCGCGGCGAGCCGGGCGCCGGGGTGGCGGGCCTCGCGGGCGGCCCGCTCGTAGGGCCCGAGGGCCTCCTCGGCCCGCACCGGTTCCTCCAGGGCCGACCAGGCGTCGGCGAGCAGGTCGGCCCAGGGCAGCGCGCCGGGCCGCTCGAAGGTGCCGCGGGGGCGCAGGGCGAGCAGCGGCTCCAGGGCGAGGACGACCTCCTCGGGGCGGCCCCGGGCGCGCGCCAGGTGGCCCTCGGCGAGGGCGGCCCAGTACTCGGGCTGGACGTGCCCCCGGCCGGCGAACTGCCGCACCACGTGGGCGTGGGCCTGGGCGCGGGCGAAGGCGCCGCGCGCGCTGTGGGCGAGGCAGGCCAGGGCGCGGCAGTACAGGCCGATGTGCGGCTGGTCGGTGTCGGCGGCCAGCGACAGGGCCTGTTCGGCGTGGACGACGGCGTCGTCCCAGTGGCCGGCCCGGTACTCGGCGGAGGCCAGCGCGTTGCCCGCGAGCACCCGGAAGGAGGCGGCGCGGCCCCGGCAGTGGGCGTGGACGCCGGTCAGGTCCCGTACGGCTCCTGCCAGGTCGCCGGTGTACTCGCGCAGCGAGCCGCGGCCGAGGAGGCGTTCGAGGTCGTCGGGCGCGGCGACGGCCGGGTCGGGCAGCGGTCCGAGCCCGGCGAGCGCCTCGGCGGCCCGGCCCTCCATGGCCCGTCCGGCCAGCGCCAGGTAGTGGATCATGTCGGTGGCGGTGTCGGCGGGCGCGAGTTCCAGGGCGCGCCCGGCCCATTCGGCCATCTCGCCGCCGCGCGCGGTGCTCCCGTACAGCGCGGCGAACTGTCCGGCCACGCGCGCCCCGAGGACGGGTTCGGTCGCCGGGTCGCAGCGCCGCCAGGCATCGGTGAGCAGGGCCTCGGCGCGGGGCGCGTCGAAGAGGCAGAGCCGGCCGAGGAGGTAGCTGCGCCAGCCGCTCTCGGCGAAGCCGGCGACCCGGGCGGCGGCCTCGGCGGTGTCGGGCACGTCCCCGGCGAGGACCTGGCACTCCACGGCCTCCAGGCACCGGCGTTCGGCGAGGGTGCGGGTGCCGCTGAGCCGGGCTGCGGCGGCGAACCGGGCGGCGGCGGCCTCCCAGCGGCCGTCGGCGGCCAGTTCGCGGGCCAAGGCGGCCAGTTCCGCGGCGAGGCCGGGGTCGGGCCCGGTCGCGGCGAGCGCCCGGTGGCGCAGCGCGGTGTCGGTGTCGGGGGCGAGCGCGGCGGCGGCGCGGTGCAGGGCGGAGCGGCGGGACGGGCCGAGGCGGTGGTAGACGGCGGCGTGGGTGAGGGGGTGCGGGAAGCGGACGTGCGGCTCGCCGGGGCGTTCGGTCAGCAGCCCCGCGTACACGGCCTCCTCCAGGGCGTCGAGCGGGTCGGCGAGCCCGGCGAGCGCGGCGGCCCGCTCCAGCGGGGCGTGGGCGCCGAGCACGGCGGCGGCGCAGACCAGGGCCTCGGCGGGGGCGGTGCAGCGGGCGAGCCTGGCCAGCACCAGGGCGGTGAACGACCGGGGGGCGGGCGGTGCCACGTCGGGCTGCTCCAGCGCCCGGACCAGGGCCTGGCCCTCCTGTTCCAGCAGGGCCAGGGCGTGCAGCGGGCTGCCGCCGGTGTGGGTGCGCAGCCGGGTGGCGGCCCGGGCGGTCAGCGGGGGCAGCCCGGCCGTGGCGGCCAGTTCGCGCAGTTCGTCCGCGGCGAGGCCGTCGAGGCGGATGCGCACGGCGGTGTCGGCGGTGAACAGCCTGCGCAGCCCGGCGGGCAGTCGCGGGTCGTCGGCGTCCCGCACGACGGCGAGGGCGAGCACCCGGTCGGCGCGGAGCCGGCGGACGGCGAAGGCGAGGGCCGCGAGCGACGGCCGGTCGGCCCACTGGGCGTCGTCGAGGACGAGGACCCCGGGCTCCTCCAGGGCCTCCAGGAGCGCGCCGCCCGCGTCGGCGGGGTCGGCCCAGCGCCCGGTGCGGCCCAGCCACTGCTGGACCACGCCGTAGGGGGGCGCGGCGCCGTCGCCCTCCTCCGCCTCCTCGCCCTCGGCGTAGCGCACGTGCGGGACGCCCGTGAGGAAGCGGCGCACGAGCGCGGACTTGCCGATGCCCGCGGGGCCCTCGACGAGGACGCGCTGGGGCGCGTGCTCCCGGGTCCGGGCCCAGGTGTGCTCCAGGGCCGCCAGGGCGTGGCCCCGGCCCACGAAGGGGATCGCCACGCACCCAGGGTGCCCCGGGGGGCGTGGCGTGGCAATCGTCGTGCGCCGGGCACGGGCCGGTGCGGGGCGGGTTCAGGCCCCGTACACCGCGCCCGGCGGCTCGGCGCGCGACAGGAGCTTCAGGGCGGTCTCGCCCGCCTCCCCGGGGGTCCAGCGCCCGGGGCGGGTGGCGGACGGGCCGGGGCGCCAGCCCTCCATGACGGTGATGCGGCCGCCCTCGGCCTCGAAGACCCGGCCGGTGACGGCGCCGCTGAGGGCCGAGCCGAGCCACACCACCAGGGGCGACACGTCCTCGGCGGTGCCCTCCAGGGCGGCGAACGCCTGCTCGGTCATCCGGGTGCGGGCGGCCGGGGCGATCGCGTTGACCCGTACGCCGTAGCGGGCGAGTTCGGCGGAGGCGACGAGGGTGAGGCCGATCGCGCCCGCCTTGGCCGCCGCGTAGTTGCCCTGGCCGACGCTGCCCAGCAGGCCCGCCCCGGAGGTGGTGTTGACGATCCGGGCGTCCACGGCGCGGCCCGCCTTCGCCTCGGCGCGCCAGTGCGCGGCGGCGTGCTTCAGGGGCAGGAAGTGGCCCTTGAGGTGGACGCGTACGACGGCGTCCCAGTCGTCCTCGTCGAGGTTGACGAGCATCCGGTCGCGCAGGAAGCCCGCGTTGTTGACCAGGGTGTCGAGCCGGCCGAAGGCGTCGAGCGCGGCGGTGACCAGGGAGGCGGCGCCCTCGGTGGTGGCGATGTCGCCGCCGTGCGCGACGGCCTCTCCCCCGGCGGCCCTGATCTCGGCCACCACCCGGGCGGCGGGGCTCTCGGTCCCCGGGCTGCCGTCGAGGCCGACGCCGAGGTCGTTGACGACGACGCGGGCGCCCTCGGCGGCGAACGCCAGGGCGTGGGCCCGGCCGAGGCCGCGTCCGGCGCCGGTGACGACGGCGACCCGGCCCTCGCAGATTCCGGTCATGTCCGGTTCCCTTCGGGGTGGTTGGCGGTGGCGGCGTCGAGGAAGGCGGGGCGTTCCCCGCCGCCGTGGACGAGCAGGGTCGCCCCGGAGACGTACGCGGCGCGCGGCGAGGCGAGGAAGACGGCCGCCTCGCCGACGTCGGAGGGCTCGGCGAGGCGGCCGAGCGGGACGGTGCGGGCGACGGCGGCGAGGCCGTCGGCGTCGCCGTAGTGGAGGTGGCTGAGTTCGGTGCGGACCATGCCCAGCTGGAGGGTGTTGACGCGGACTTCGGGGGCCCATTCGACGGCCATGGAGCGGGCCAGGCCCTCCAGGCCGGCCTTGGCGGCGCCGTAGGCGGCGGTGCCCGGGGAGGGGCGGGTGGCGCTGACGCTGCCGATCATGACGATCGAGCCGTGGGCGGCGCGCAGCCGGGGGCGGGCGGCGAGGCTGGCGGTGAGCGGGGCGAGGAGGTTGAGCTCGACGACCCGGGCGTGGCGTTCGGGGCCGCCCTCGTCGAGGGGGCGGTAGGGGCTGCCGCCCGCGTTGTTGACCAGGGTGTCCAGCCGTCCGTAGGCGGCGGCGACGCTGTGGAAGAACTCCTGCACGGCGCCGCTCTCGCGCAGGTCGACGGCCATGAACTCGGCCTTGCGGCCCTGGTGTTCGACCGGTGCGTCCGGTGGTCTGCGGGCGCAGACGACGACCTCGGCCCCCGCCGCGAGGAACGCCCGCGCGATGCCGGCGCCGACGCCGCGCGTGCCGCCGGTGACGACGGCGACCCTCCCGTCCAGCTCCATCTGCTGCTACCTTCCTCGACCAAGCACCTAACAAATGTTTGGTGGAAAGGTAGCTGATCCGCTCATGGGTGTCTCCACCACGGGACCGGACAAGGGCGTCGCCCTCGTCACCGTCGACTTCCCGCCCGTCAACGCCCTTCCGGTGCGCGGTTGGTACGAGCTGGCCGACGCGGTGCGCGCGGCCGGGCGCGACCCGGCGAACCGCTGCGTGGTCCTCGCCGCCGAGGGACGCGGCTTCAACGCGGGCGTCGACATCAAGGAGATGCAGCGCGACCCCGGCCACGACGCCCTGGTGGGCGCCAACCGGGGCTGCTACGAGGCCTTCTCGGCGGTGTACGAGTGCGAGGTGCCGGTCGTCGCCGCGGTGGGCGGCTTCTGCCTGGGCGGCGGCATCGGACTGGTCGGCAACGCGGACGTGATCGTCGCCGCCGAGGACGCCGTCTTCGGCCTGCCGGAGCTGGACCGGGGGGCGCTGGGCGCCGCCACCCACCTGGCCCGGCTGGTCCCCCAGCACCTGATGCGCGCCCTGTACTACACCTCGCGCACCGCCACCGCCGCCGAGCTGCACGCGCACGGCTCGGTGTGGCGGGTGGTGCCCCGCGACGGGCTCCTGGACGCCGCCCTGGAGCTGGCCCGGGAGATCGCGCGCAAGGACGGCTACCTGATCCGGCTGGCCAAGGCCGCGATCAACGGCATCGACCCGGTCGACGTGCGCCGCAGCTACCGCTTCGAGCAGGGCTTCACCTTCGAGGCGAACCTCAGCGGGGTGGCCGACCGGGTCCGCGACACCTTCGGCAAGGAGGGCTGAGCATGGCCGACAAGACGATGACCCCCGAGGAGGTCGCCTCCCGGCTGCGCAGCGGGATGACCCTGGGCATCGGCGGCTGGGGGTCGCGGCGCAAGCCGATGGCCCTGGTCAGAGCGGTGCTGCGGTCCGACGTACGGGACCTGACGGTGATCTCCTACGGCGGGCCCGACGTGGGCCTGCTGGCCGCGGCGGGCCGGATCCGCCGGCTCGTCGCCCCGTTCGCCACCCTGGACTCCATCCCGCTGGAGCCGCACTTCCGGGCCGCGCGGGAGAACGGCACCCTGGAGCTGACCGAGTACGACGAGGCCATGTTCATGTGGGGCCTGCACGCGGCGGCCAACCGGCTGCCGTTCCTGCCGGTGCGGGCCGGCCTGGGCTCGGACGTGATGCGGGTCAACCCGGAGCTGCGCACGGTCACCTCGCCCTACCCGGACGGGGAGACGTTCGTGGCGGTGCCCGCGCTGCGGATGGACGCGGCGCTGGTGCACCTCAACCGGGCCGACCGGCTGGGCAACGGCCAGTTCCTGGGCCCCGACCCGTACTTCGACGACCTGTTCTGCGAGGCGGCCGACGAGGCCTACGTCTCCTGCGAGCAGCTGGTCGACGGCTTCGGCACCGAGGCGCACCACACCCTGCTGGTCAGCAGGCACAGCGTCACCGGTGTGGTGGAGACACCCAACGGCGCGCACTTCACCTCGTGCGTGCCCGACTACGCGCGCGACGAGCCCTTCCAGAAGCTGTACGCGAGCACCCCCTGGGAGGACTTCGCCGCGCGCTTCCTGTCCGGCAAGAGCGAGCACGACTACCAGGCGGCCGTCCAGGCCTGGCACGAGGAGAGTCAGTGACCACCACGGCGACGAGGGCCGAGTACTGCGTGATCGCGTGCGCGGAGGCGTGGCGCGGCGACGGCGAGGTGCTGGCCAGCCCGATGGGCCTGATCCCGTCCATCGGGGCCCGGCTGGCCCGGCGCACCTTCTCCCCCGACCTGCTGCTCACCGACGGCGAGGCGCTGCTGCTGGCCCCCGACGGGGGCGTGGAGGGCTGGCTGCCCTACCGGCGCCACCTGACGCTGGTCACGAGCGGGAAGCGGCACGTGATGATGGGCGCCAGCCAGATCGACCGCTACGGCAACCAGAACATCTCCTGCGTCGGCGACTGGGAGCGGCCCCGGCGCCAGCTCCTGGGGGTGCGCGGCGCCCCGGTGAACACCCTGAACAACCCGGTCAGTTACTGGGTCCCGAAGCACTCGCCCCGGGTGTTCGTGGAGAAGGTCGACATGGTGTGCGGGGTGGGGTACGACCGGGCCGACGGCGCCCGCTACCACCGGCTGCCGCGCGTCGTCTCCGACCTCGGCGTCTTCGACTTCGACACCCCCGACCACCGGATGCGGCTGGTGTCGCTGCACCCGGGCGTGAGCGTGGAGCGGGTCGCCGCCGCGACCGGGTTCGACCTGGTCGTCGGCGACGACGTGCCGCACACCCGGGAGCCCACGGCCGAGGAACTGCGCCTGATCCGCGAGGAGATCGACCCGCGCGGGCAGCGCGAGCGCGAGGTGGCGGCCTGATGGAGACGGCCCTGACCAAGCTGGTCGGCGTCCGCCATCCGATCGTGCAGACCGGGATGGGCTGGGTGGCCGGGCCCCGCCTGGTGTCGGCCGCGGCGAACGCGGGCGCGCTGGGGATCCTGGCCTCGGCGACGATGACGGCGGAACAGCTGCGCTCGGCGGTGCGCGAGGTGAGGTCCCGTACGGCCGAGCCGTTCGGGGTGAACCTGCGGGCGGACGCCTCCGACGCGCGCGAGCGGGTGCGGATCCTGGTCGAGGAGGGCGTACGGGTCGCCTCCTTCGCGCTCGCCCCGTCCCGGGAGCTGATCGCCGAGCTGAAGGACGCGGGCCTGGTGGTGATCCCCTCGATCGGGGCGCGCCGGCACGCCGAGAAGGTCGCGGCCTGGGGCGCCGACGCGGTGGTGGTGCAGGGCGGCGAGGGCGGCGGGCACACCGGGGACGTGGCGACGACCGTGCTGCTGCCGCAGGTGGTGGACGCGGTGGACATCCCGGTGGTGGCGGCGGGCGGCTTCCACGACGGGCGGGGCCTGGTGGCGGCGCTGGCGTACGGGGCGGCGGGCGTCGCGATGGGCACCCGGTTCCTGCTGACCTCGGACTCGACGGTGCCGGACGCGGTCAAGGCCCGCTACCTGGCGGCCGGGGTGAAGGACGTGACGGTGACGACGGCGGTGGACGGGCTGCCGCACCGGATGCTGCGCACCGCCTTCGTGGACTCCCTGGAGTCCAGCGGCGGTGCGCGCCGGCTGCTGCGGGCGGTACGGCACGCCGCGGCGTTCCGCCGGGTCTCGGGCCTGTCCTGGCGGGCGATGGTCCGCGACGGGCTCGCCATGAAGCACGGCAAGGACCTGACGTGGAGCCAGGTCCTGCTGGCCGCGAACACCCCCATGCTGCTGAGGGCGTCCATGGTCGAGGGCCGCACCGACCTCGGCGTGATGGCGTCCGGGCAGGTCGCCGGGGTCATCGAGGACCTCCCCAGCTGCGAGGAACTCGTCCGGCGCGTGATGTCCGAGGCACGGCACGTGCTCGACACCCTGCCATCACCAGGGTGAACCCCCTCTCCCCGCACGGGAGTCACGTCAGGAGGCGTCGTCATGGCACGCAGGGCATTGACGCGACGCGCACTGCTGGGCACCGCCTGCGCCACCGCCGCCGCGGTGGCCACCACCGGATTCGTCAGGCCCGCCCGCGCGGCGGGCCGCCCCCTCGCGCTCCAGGGCGCGGTCAACGCACGCGACCTGGGCGGCCACCGCACGTACGACGGCAAGGCGGTGCGCACCGGCCTGCTGTACCGGGCGGACGCGCTCAACAAGCTCACCGACGCCGACCTGGGCGTCCTGGGCGCGCTGGGCCTGCGCCGGGTGGTGGACTTCAGGATCGCGGCGGAGGTCGGCTACGACGGCCCCGACCGGCTGCCGCCGGGGCTCGCCCCGACCGCCCGGCCGGTCACCGACAACGGCCTGTTCAGCACGCTGCTCACCACGATCGGCTCGCGCGACCCGGTGCTCCAGGAGCGGGTGTTCGGCGGCGGGCGGGCGGCCGCGTTCATGCGGGAGACCTACCGCTCGTTCGTCACCAGCGCCGCCAACCGGGCCGCGTTCGGGGCGACGCTGCGGGACGCGGCGGGCGGCCCGCTGCCGCTGCTGTACCACTGCACGGCGGGCAAGGACCGCACGGGCTGGACGAGTTACCTGGTCCTGACGCTGGTGGGGGTGCCCGAGCGGACCGCGACGGACGACTTCCTGGCGTCCAACGCCTACCGGGCCGCCTACGACGCGCAGGTGCGCGCGGGCCTGAAGCAGCAGGGCCTGATGCAGGACCCGGACCTGCTGGTCCCGCTCCAGGAGGTGCGCACCGAGTACCTGCGCACCGCCCTGGACCAGGCGGAGGCGGACTACGGGAGCCTGTACCGGTACGTGACCTCGGGCCTGGGCGTGGACCTGCGCACCCTGGTGGCGCTGCGGGAGCGGCTGGTGGGCTGAGGCGGCGCGTCCGGGGCGCGGGAGGCCGCGCCCCGGACCCCGCCCCGGGGTGCGCGGCCTACAGCCGTTCGACGATCGTCACGTTGGCCTGGCCGCCGCCCTCGCACATCGTCTGGAGCCCGAACCGGCCGCCGGTGCGCTCCAGTTCGTGCAGCAGCGTGGTCATCAGCCGGGCGCCGGTGGCGCCGAGCGGGTGGCCGAGCGCGATGGCGCCGCCGTTGACGTTGACCCGCTCCGGGTCGGCGCCGGTCTCCTTCAGCCAGGCCAGGACGACCGGCGCGAACGCCTCGTTGATCTCGACCAGGTCGATGTCGTCGATGGTCAGGCCGGTCTTCTTCAGGGCGTGCGCGGTGGCCGGGATCGGCGCGGACAGCATCCGGATGGGGTCCTCGCCGCGCACCGACAGGTGGTGGACCCGGGCCCGGGGGGTCAGCCCGTGCTCGCGCACCGCCCGCTCGCTGGCCAGCAGCAGGGCGGCGGCGCCGTCGGAGACCTGGGAGGAGCAGGCCGCGGTGATGGTGCCGCCGTCCACGACCGGCTTGAGGGCGGCCATCTTCTCCAGGGTGGTGTCGCGGCGCGGGCCCTCGTCGGCGGTGACCTCCCCGTACGGGACGGTCTCGCGGTCGAAGCGGCCCTCGTCGGCGGCGCGCACGGCCCGCTGGTGGGAGCGGAGCGCGAACTCCTCCTGGTCGCGGCGGGTGATGCCCCACTTGGCGGCGATCAGCTCGGCGCCGTGGAACTGGTTGACCGGCGCGTCCCCGTAGCGGGCGCGCCAGCCCTCGGAGCCCAGGAAGGGGCCCTCGGTGAGGCCGAGCGGCTCGGCGGCCTGCCGGGAGGCGAACGCGATCGGGATCATGGTCATGTTCTGGGTGCCGCCCGCGACGACCAGGTCCTGGGTGCCGGAGAGCACGCCCTGCGCGGCGAAGTGCAGGGCCTGCTGGGAGGAGCCGCACTGGCGGTCGACGGTGACGCCGGGCACCTCCTCGGGCAGCCCGGCGGCCAGCCAGGAGGTCCGGGCGACGTCCCCGGCCTGCGGGCCGACCGCGTCCAGGCAGCCGAAGACGACGTCCTCGACGGCGGCCGGGTCGACCCCGCTGCGCTCCATGAGGGCGGTGAGCACGTGGGCGCCCAGGTCGGCCGGGTGGACCGCCCCGAGCCCGCCCCTGCGCCGGCCCACCGGGGTGCGCACCGCTTCGACGATGTAGGCCTCGGCCATCAGAACTCCCCTGTTCCCGTGGTGGTTTACTCGCGTACGGCGATGCCGTCCAGCACCATCGAGAGGTACTGGCGGGCGATCTCCTCCGGGCTGTGCCGTCCGCCGGGCCGGTACCAGGAGGCGGCCACCCACACCGTGTCGCGCACGAAGCGGTAGGTGAGGCGGACGTCCAGGTCGGCGCGGAAGACGCCGTCGGCGACCCCGCGCTCCAGCGTGCCCAGCCAGGCCTTCTCGAACTTCACCTGCGAGTCGGAGAGGTAGCCGAAGCGCGGCTGGGCGGCGAGGTGGCGGGACTCCTTCTGGTAGATGGCGACGGCGGCGCGGTGCCGGTCGATCTCCCGGAAGGACTCGGTGACGAGGGCCTCGATGGTCGCCCGGGGCCCGAGCCCGGCAGCGAGCACGGTGTCGTACCCCGCCCAGAGCTCGTCGAGGAACGTCGAGAGGATCTCGTCGACCATCGACTCCTTGGAGTCGAAGTGGTAGTAGAGGCTGCCGGCGAGCATCCCGGCGGCGTCGGCGATCTTGCGGACGGTGGTGGCGTTGTACCCCTGGGCGGCGAACACCTCGGCCGCCGTGGCGAGGAGTTCACTGCGCCGCTCGGGTGCGGCGGTCACCTGCGGCTTCTTCCGGCCGGTCGGCTTGTTCGTTGGCACCCGCCCATTGTCCCGGGCCCGCCCACCCGCGCCGCCTCAGGCCCGCTGGCTGCTGACGGCGACGACCTCGCCGGTCATGTACGAGGAGTAGTCGCAGGCCAGGAAGACGATGACGTTGGCGACCTCCCAGGGCTCGGCGTAGCGCCCGAACGCCTCGCGGTCGGTGAGTTCTTCGAGGAGTTCCGCGGAGGTGACCTTCACCAGGTGCGGGTGCATCGCCAGGGACGGCGCGACGGCGTTGACCCGCACGCCGTGCTCGGCGGCCTCCAGGGCGGCGCAGCGGGTCAGGGCCATGACCCCGGCCTTGGCGGCGGCGTAATGGGCCTGTCCGGCCTGGGCGCGCCAGCCGACGACGGAGGCGTTGTTGACGATCACCCCGCCGCCGGGGGCGTCGCGGAAGTGGCGCAGGGCGGCGCGGGTGCAGCGAAAGGTGCCGCCCAGGGTGACGTCCAGGACGCGGGTCCACTGCTCGTCGGTCATGTCGGCGAGGGTGGCGGTGCCGCCGAGCCCGGCGTTGTTGACGACGACGTCGAGCCGGCCGTGCAGCCGTACCGCCTCCGCGAACAGCGCGCCGACCTGGGCCTCGTCGGTGACGTCGCAGGGCAGCGCGGCGACCGCATCGGCGCCGAACTCGGCGGCGAGGGCCTCGTGGGTCTCCTTCAGCCGGCGCGCGTGGGCGTCGGAGACGAGGACGCGGGCGCCCTCCTCGAGGAACTTGCGGGCGGTGGCCCCGCCGATGCCCGCTCCGGCGGCGGCGGTGACGACCGCGGTGCGGCCGTCGAGGAGCCCGTGCCCGGGAACGTACCGAACCTTGTTGTCCGTCACAGGGGCACGCTAACCTACCAAACACTTGTTAGGGAAGGTCTGCCGCCCGTCGCGCGAGGGGTGCGCGGCGGGGGCCGGAGGGAGCGGTGTCCGATGGACCTGGAGTACGGCGCCGGGGAGCAGGCCTTCCGCGAGGAGGCGCGGGCCTGGCTCACCGCCCACGTGCCGCGCGCACCGCTGCCCTCCCTGGAGACGGCGGAGGGCTTCGCCGCGCACCGCGCCTGGGAGGCGGAGCTGGCCGCGGACCGCTGGTCGGTGGTCGACTGGCCGCGGGAGTACGGCGGCCGGGGCGCGGACCTGCTGCGCTGGCTGGTCTTCGAGGAGGAGTACTACGCGGCGGGGGCGCCCGGCCGCGTCGCGCAGAACGGCGTCAACCTGCTCGCCCCGACCCTGTTCGACTTCGGCACCGAGGCCCAGCGGGCCCGGGTGCTGCCGCCGATGGCCGACGGCACGCAGATCTGGGCGCAGGCCTGGTCCGAGCCGGGCGCGGGCTCCGACCTGGCGTCCCTGGTCTCGCGGGCCGAGCGCACCGACGGCGGCTGGCTGCTGCACGGCCTGAAGACCTGGTCCTCGCGGGCGGCCTTCGCGGACCGGGCGTTCGGCCTGTTCCGCAGCGACCCGGACGCGGACCGGCCGCACCGGGGCCTGACGTACCTGATGTTCGACCTGCGCGCGCCCGGCGTCACCGTACGGCCCATCGGGCGGCTCGACGGGAAGCCCGCCTTCGCCGAACTCGCCCTGGACGGCGTGTTCGTGCCCGACGAGGACGTGATCGGCGAGCCCGGCGGGGGCTGGCGCATCGCCATGTCCGCGACCGGCAGCGAGCGCGGCCTGACCCTGCGCTCCCCCGGCCGCTTCCTGGCCTCCGCCGACCGCCTGGTGCGGCTGTGGCGCGAGGGCGGCGAGGACCCGGCGCTGCGCGGGCGGGTGGCGGACGCGGTGATCGGGGCGCGCGCCTACCAGCTGTTCACCCTGGCGGGCGCCTCCCGGTTCGCGGCGGGCGAGGCGATCGGTCCGGAGTCCAGCCTCAACAAGGTCTTCTGGTCCGAGTACGACATCGCGCTGCACGAGACGGCCCTGGACCTGCTGGGGCCGGACGCCGAGCTGGCGGACTCGCCGTGGGCCGAGGGGTACGTGTTCTCACTCGCCGGGCCGGTCTACGCGGGGACCAACGAGATCCAGCGCGACATCATCGCCGAGCGGCTGCTCGGCCTGCCGAAGGGCCGCCGCTGATGCGCTTCCTGCTCACCGAGGAGCAGCGGGCCTTCGCCCGCTCGCTGGACGCGATGCTCACCGCGGCCGACACCCCGGCGGTGGTACGGGCCTGGGGCGACGGCGAGCACGGGCCCGGGCTCGCGCTGTGGGGGCGGCTGGCCGACGCGGGCCTGTTCGCCCTCGCGGTGCCCGAGGAGTACGAGGGCGTCGGCCCGCTCCCCGTCGAACTGTGCGCCGCCTTCGTGGAGTTGGGGCGGCACGCGGCGCCGGGCCCGCTGGTGGAGACGGTGGCCGCCGCCGCGCTGCTCGGCGCGCTCGACGACCCGGGGCCGGCCAAGCGGCTGCTGCCGTCGCTGGCCTCGGGCGCGCTGCGGGCCGCCCTGGCGCACCCGGCGACCGGGCCCTACGCCCTGGACCCGGACGCGGCGGGGCTGCTGCTGGTGGTGGAGGGGAACGCGGTGCGGGCGGCGCCGGGGCACGAGGAGCCGCGGGCGTCCGCCGACCCGGCCCGCAGGCTGGCCCGGCCGCTGGCGGGCGGCGAGGTGCTGGGGGCGGGGGCCGGGGCGGTCGGGCGGGCACTCGACGTGGCGGCCCTGGTGACGGCCGCGCAGTCGCTGGGCGTCGGGCTCGCGCTGCTCGACCGGACCGTGGCGTACGTGAAGGAGCGGCGGCAGTTCGGGGTGGCCGTCGGCTCGTTCCAGGCGGTCAAGCACCGGCTCGCGGACACCCTGGTGGCCCTGGAGTTCGCCCGGCCGCTGGTGTTCGGCGCGGCGGTCACCGGGCGCGGCGCGGACGTGGCGGCGGCGAAGGCCGCGGCGGGCGAGGCGGCCTGCCTCGCCGCGCGCGCGGCCCTGCAACTGCACGGCGCCATCGGCTACACCGAGGAGCTGGACCTGTCCCTGTGGCTGCGCAAGGCGCGCCCGCTCAGGGACGCCTGGGGCACGCCCGCGCGCTGCCGGGAGCGGGTGCTCAGGCCGTAGCGGCCGGCTCGGGCTCGCGCGCTTCCCGCTCCTCGCCCGCCGGCACCGGCTCCGGGTCCTCCCCGGCCAGGGCCCGCTCGACGCTCGCCGGGTCGTCGTCGAAGACGACGGCGGGGGCGGCGGGCGCGGGCACGGCGGCCGGGCCGGCCGGGGCGGCCTTGGCGGAGCGCCGCAGGGCGGCGATGCAGGTGTCCAGCGCGGACTGGAGCGACTCCAGCTGGCGCACCATGTCGTCCTCGTAGATGTCGTCGAGGTCGAGCGCGTCGTCCAGGGTGAGCTCCTCGAAGACCTTGGTGGCCTTCTGCAGGCTGCTGTAGAACTTGGTCCGCCGCTCCTGCACCCGCAGCTGCGGGTCGGCCTCGACCGCCTCCACGACCAGCTGCCTGACCGTGTCGTACGCCTCGGCGGCCCACTCGCCGGCCTGCTCGCCCTCGTCCAGCTCGTCGATCAGCGACAGGTGGCGCTCGGCCTCGGCGCGCAGCTCGGCGGGCGCCTCGATCTTCTGCCCGGCCGGGGTCTTGACCTCGCCCTTCTCCACGATCTGGCGGACGTAGCCGATCCGGTCGGCGACCTTGGCCTCGGTGGCGACGGCCTTCTTCAGCTCGTCGGTGCGGGCGATGTCGCGGGCGATCTCCGTCTGCAGCGCCGGGTCCTCCTTGACCCGGTCGAGCAGCGCCTGGCGGGCGGCCTGGGCGGTGGAGGGGTCGGCGAGGATCGCGGCGCGCAGGGCGGTCGGGTTCTCGGCGACCTCCAGGGCCTTGGTGGGGCGGATGCCCTCGGCCTCGGCGGCGGCGGTGATGGCGGTGCCGCGCACGGAGGTGGCGCTGTTGCGGGAGGAGTAGTAGGAGAGCCAGAGGTCGGCCTCGGGCAGCTCGACGTCCTGGCCGGGGGCCAGCGCCTCGAACTGCGGGACCAGGCCGTCGTCGGCCGCCATGTCCCAGGCCTTGTAGTAGCGCATGACCCGGTCCGGGGAGCAGTCGGCGAGCTCGGCGAACTCCTTGGCCGACACCTTCTCGCTCCCCTCGGCCGGCTGGCCGCCGGGCCGCACGCTGCGGGCCACCTTCAGCGCGAAGGCCCAGCCCCCGGTGCGCGCGTAGATCCCGAAGTCACGGGCGTCGCGGGCGACGGGGCCGTCCGTGGCGGGGGCGTCCGTGGCGGCGGCGGGGACGCCGTCCTGGGGCGCGGTCTCAGAGGTCACGGGGCTCTCCTGGAGGCAGAGGGGCGACGGGGCAAAGCCTGAAGCCTAGTGCACGGTTCGCACCCTTCACGGCATTCCTCACGATCACCGCCGGGACCGGCCCCCTGCCCGCGCGGGGCTCCCGGGACAGCCTAGCTCCGTACGATCCCACGGGCCCGGGCGGCTGTGAGCCAGAGCGGGAACTCGCCCAGCAGGCGGTCGTACAGCGTCATGTCCGGCACCCTTCGGGGGTCGCGCCCGGCGGGGAAGAAGCCCGCGTTGTCCACCGGCCGCTTCTGGGGCACCGGGAGCTCGTCGAGCTTGCGCAGGAAGTCGAACTGCTTGCTGTGGGGATCGCCGAATCCCACGAACTGCCAGAACATCGGGAGACCGGCCGCCTTGCACAGGTACCGCTCGGCGGCCTGGCGGCTGGACGGCCCGCCGTCCGTCTGGAAGATCACCAGCGCGGGGTCGTCGGCCCCGCTGTCGAGGTAGTGGTCGATCACCGCGTCCATCGCCAGGTGGTAGTTGGTCCGGCCCATGTGCCCGAGCCCGGACACGATCCGGCCGATGCGCCCCTGGTGGTCGCCGATCTCGATCTCCGTCTCGGCGTCCACGTCCGTCGAGAAGAACACCACCGGCACCCGCCCGTCGTCGTCGAAGTGCCCGGCGAGGCCGAGGACCCGGTCGGCCAGCGCCTGCACGGTGCCGTCCTGGTAGTACGGCCGCATCGAACCGGAGTAGTCGAGCACCAGGTAGACCGCCGCGCACTCGTCGCCGAGCCCCAGCCGCTCGACGCTCGCCCCGGCGCTCTTGTACAGGCTGACCAGGGCGGGGGCGGTCTCCTCGATCTTGCTGAGGCTGATGGCCACGGGCGGCTCCTCCGTGCGGCGGCGGGACGGCTGCCGAGGTTACGCCACGTGCCGCCCCGCCGCGTCCGGTTCAGCGCTCCTGGAAGGCGGGCAGCGCGAACACCCGTTCCTTGCCCGCGTCGTCCATCAACTCCACCAGCGGCAGCACCAGTTCCCACAGGTCCCGCTTGTCGACCTCGCGGGCGAGCGCGTCCAGCTCCTCGTCGCTCAGCCGCGCGGCGGCCCCCGCGACGACCGTGCGGGAGGCGGGCGGCAGCAGCTCGACCAGCGGCAGGAACTCCGCCCACAGCCCGGTGTCCACCACCGCGCGGACGATCCCCTCCAGGACCCCCGGCGCGCTCAGGGACGGCAGGCCCGCCACCCGGCGCCGCTCCTCCTCGCCCAGCAGCGCCACCAGCGGCAGCAGCGACTCCCACAGGTCCTGCTCCGCCACCACCGCGACCAGGCCGTCCAGCACCTCGGACGGCTGGGCGGCGGCCAGCGCGGCGATCGCGGCCCGCTGCCCGCCCTCGACCATCCCGGCGACCGCGAGCGCCTCGGGCCACAGTCCGTCGGCGGCCGAGGCGACCACCCGGGCCAGCCGCTCCTCGCCCATCAGCTCCACGATCCGGCCGAGGCGTTCGGGCCGGTCGACGGCGAACCCGGTGCGCAGCACCACGTCGTCGGCGACCTGCGGCAGGATCCGCTCCAGGGCGTGGTCGCGCAGATGGCCGACGAAGCGGCCCATGGTGAGGTGGTCGCCGCGCTCGGCGAGGGCCACCGAGATCCGTACGACCAGGCCCTCGTCGAGCTTGTCGACGATGCCCCCGATGGCGCGCGGGTCGAGGTGGGCGCAGGACTCGGCGGTGAAGGCGACGGGCAGCTTCTCGATGATGTCGGCGGCCCGCCCGGCGTCCAGGCGTCCGGCGACGGCCGCGGCGAGGCGGGGACCGAGGGCCTTCTGGGAGATGGCGGCGGCCACTCCGGCGGGCACCAGCTTGGTGGCCCCGGCGATCCGGTCGAGCATCTCGGGCTGGCCGTCGTGGAGCGCGGCGACGGCCTGTTCGCGCAGCCGCCGCACGTCCTCGGCGGGCAGGGCGGCGAGGAAGGCGAGGCGTTCGGGCTCCTCGTCGAGGAGGGCGGCGATCTTCCGGGTCTCGGCCCGGTTGCGCAGCTTGTCCATGGCGACGGCTCCGCTCACTTGAAGAGGATGCGGCGTACGGGACCCCGCGCCAGGGCGGGCACGAGCTTGAGGGCCTCTTCGGCGGCCTCTTCCAGGCCGGAGGCGCGGGAGGTCCGTCCGCGCTCCAGCGCGTCGGACAGCAGATTGAGCTGATCGTCCGTCAGTTCGCTGACGGACTGCGGCGGTTGCCCGCCGAGCTCGGTGGTCAGTCGATCCAGGGCCGGGGTGCTCAACAGGTCCTCCAGGGGGACGTCGGAGCGGCTCACCGAGGAGACTGGAGCGTTTTTGAATTTAAGTCAATACCGCCGGGTAGGGTCCGCCGCACCCCGTCGGCCGCGCCGTACGGACCCGGACGCACCGCGGCGCCCACCCAGTCGTCCGGTCGGGGACAGGTCGGGTGAGCGCCGCGCTCAGTTCCGTACTCCGTTGTACGGGACGTGCGGGGGCCTGATCAGACCGTCAGTGAACGGTCCGTCGGGCGGATCGGGGCCGGCAGTGCGCTGGCGCCCGTGAGGTAGCGGTCCACGCCGCGGGCGGCCGAGCGGCCCTCCGCGATGGCCCACACGATGAGGGACTGGCCGCGGCCCGCGTCACCGGCGACGTACACGCCGTCGACGTTGGTCGCGAACTCCGCGTCGCGGGCGATGTTACCCCGCTCGTCCAGGTCGAGGCCGAACTGGGTCACCAGGCCGTTCTCGGTGTCCGTGCCGGTGAAGCCCATCGCCAGGGTGACCAGCTGCGCGGGGATCCTCCGCTCGGTGCCGAGCTTCTGGCTGAGCTTGCCGTCCACGAACTCGACCTCGATGAGGTGCAGGAACTGCACGTTGCCGTCCTCGTCGCCCTCGAAGTGGGTGGTGGAGACGGAGTAGACCCGCTCGCCGCCCTCCTCGTGCGCCGAGGTGACCTTGTACAGCATCGGGAACGTCGGCCAGGGCTGGCCCGCCGCGCGCTCCTCGCCCGGGCGGGGCATGATCTCCAGCTGGGTGACCGAGGCGGCGCCCTGGCGGTGGGCGGTGCCCACGCAGTCCGCGCCGGTGTCGCCGCCGCCGATGACCACCACGTGCTTGCCCTCGGCCGTCAGGGGCGGCGCCACGAAGTCGCCCTCCTGCACCTTGTTGGCCAGCGGCAGGTACTCCATCGCCTGGTGGATGCCGTTCAGCTCGCGGCCGGGGACCGGGAGGTCGCGGGCGGTGGTGGCGCCGGCCGCGATGACGACCGCGTCGAACCGCTTGCGCAGGCCGGTCGCCGTCAGGTCGCGGCCGATCTCGATGCCGGTGCGGAACTTGGTGCCCTCCGCGCGCATCTGCTCGATGCGGCGGTTGATGTGCCGCTTCTCCATCTTGAACTCGGGGATGCCGTAGCGCAGCAGGCCGCCGATGCGGTCGGCGCGCTCGTACACGACCACGGTGTGGCCGGCCCGGGTCAGCTGCTGGGCGGCGGCCAGGCCCGCCGGGCCCGAGCCGATCACCGCGACGGTCTTGCCGGACAGCCGCTCGGGCGCCTGCGCCTTGACGTCACCGGCGTCCCACGCCTTGTCGATGATCGAGACCTCGACGTTCTTGATGGTGACGGCCGGCTGGTTGATGCCGAGCACGCACGCCGCCTCGCACGGGGCCGGGCACAGGCGTCCGGTGAACTCCGGGAAGTTGTTCGTGGCGTGCAGCCGCTCGGAGGCGGCCGTCCAGTCGTCGCGGTAGGCGAAGTCGTTCCACTCGGGGATCAGGTTCCCCAGCGGACAGCCGTTGTGGCAGAACGGGATGCCGCAGTCCATGCAGCGGCCGGCCTGCTTGCTGATGATCGGCAGCAGGGAGCCGGGGACGTAGACCTCGTTCCAGTCCTTGACGCGCTCGGCGACCGGGCGGGACGTGGCGGTCTCGCGCCCGGTGGTGAGGAAGCCCTTCGGGTCAGCCATGGGTCGCCGCCTCCATCATCTTCTCGGTGGTCTCCTGCTCGGAGAGACCGGCGAGCTCAGCGGCTTCCTTGGCGGCGAGCACGGCCTTGTACGTGGTGGGGATGATCTTGCTGAACCGGTCCGCGCTCACGGACCAGTCGGCCAGCAGCTTCTCGGCGACGGTGGAGCCCGTCTCCTCGAAGTGGCGGCGCACGACCTCGTGCAGCCACTGCCGGTCGGCGTCGGACGGGGCCTCGACCGCGCCCAGGTTCCCGGAGTTGACGTTGTCCCGGTCCAGGTCGATGACGTACGCGACACCGCCGGACATGCCCGCCGCGAAGTTGCGGCCGGTCTCGCCCAGGACGACCGCGTGGCCGCCGGTCATGTACTCGCAGCCGTGGTCGCCGACGCCCTCGGAGACCACCAGCGCACCGGAGTTGCGGACGCAGAAGCGCTCGCCGGTGCGGCCGCGCAGGAACAGCTCGCCGCCGGTGGCGCCGTAGGCGATGGTGTTGCCCGCGATGGTCGAGTACTCGGCCAGGTGGTCGGCGCCGCGGTCCGGGCGGACCACGACCCGGCCGCCGGACAGGCCCTTGCCCACGTAGTCGTTGGCGTCGCCCTCGAGCCGCAGCGTGACGCCGCGGGGCAGGAACGCGCCGAAGGACTGGCCGGCCGAGCCGGTGAAGGTGATGTCGACGGTGTCGTCGGGCAGGCCCGCGCCGCCGAACTTCTTCGTCACCTCGTGGCCCAGCATGGTGCCGACCGTGCGGTTGATGTTGCGGATCGACACCTGGGCGCGCACCGGCTGGGCGGCCTCGGCGGTGTCGGCGTGCAGGGCGTCGGCGGCGAGCCTGATCAGCTCGTTGTCGAGCGCCTTCTCCAGGCCGTGGTCCTGCTCGACCAGCTGGTGGCGCACCGCGCCCTCGGCCAGCTCGGGCACGTGGAACAGCGGCTCCAGGTTCAGGCCCTGGGCCTTCCAGTGGTCCACCGCGCGCGCGGTGTCCAGGAGTTCGGCGTGGCCGACGGCCTCCTCCAGCGTACGGAAGCCCAGTTCGGCGAGGAGCTCGCGGACCTCCTCGGCGATGAACTCGAAGAAGTTGACCACGAACTCCGGCTTGCCGGAGAAGCGCTCGCGCAGCACCGGGTTCTGGGTGGCGATGCCGACCGGGCAGGTGTCCAGGTGGCAGACGCGCATCATGACGCAGCCGGACACCACCAGCGGGGCGGTCGCGAAGCCGAACTCCTCGGCGCCCAGCAGGGCGGCGATGACGACGTCGCGGCCGGTCTTGAGCTGGCCGTCGGTCTGCACCACGATCCGGTCGCGCAACCCGTTGAGCAGCAGCGTCTGCTGGGTCTCGGCCAGGCCGAGCTCCCAGGGGCCGCCCGCGTGCTTCAGCGAGGTGAGCGGGGAGGCGCCGGTGCCGCCGTCGTGGCCGGAGATCAGCACGACGTCCGCGTGGGCCTTGGAGACGCCCGCCGCGACCGTGCCCACGCCGACCTCGGAGACCAGCTTCACGTGGATGCGGGCCGCCGGGTTGGCGTTCTTCAGGTCGTGGATGAGCTGGGCGAGGTCCTCGATGGAGTAGATGTCGTGGTGCGGCGGCGGGGAGATCAGGCCGACGCCCGGGGTGGAGTGCCGGGTCCTGGCCACCCACGGGTAGACCTTGTGGCCGGGCAGCTGGCCGCCCTCGCCGGGCTTGGCGCCCTGGGCCATCTTGATCTGGATGTCGTCGGCGTTGACCAGGTACTCGGAGGTGACGCCGAAGCGGCCGGAGGCGACCTGCTTGATCGACGAGCGGCGCGCCGGGTCGTACAGGCGGTCCGGGTCCTCGCCGCCCTCACCGGTGTTGGACTTGCCGCCCAGCTGGTTCATCGCGATGGCGAGCGTCTCGTGGGCCTCGCGGGAGATCGAGCCGTACGACATGGCGCCGGTGGAGAAGCGCTTGACGATCTCGCTCACGGGCTCGACCTCGTCCAGCGGGATCGACTCGCGGCCGGACGCGAAGCCGAACAGGCCGCGCAGCGTCATCAGCCGCTCGGACTGCTCGTTCACGCGGTCCGTGTACTTCTTGAAGATGTCGTAGCGGCGCGAGCGGGTCGCGTGCTGCAGCCGGAAGACCGTGTCCGGGTCGAACAGGTGCGGCTCGCCCTCGCGGCGCCACTGGTACTCGCCGCCGATCTCCAGCGCGCGGTGCGCCGAGGCGATGCCGCTGGCCGGGTACGCCTTGGCGTGCCGGGCGGCGACCTCCTTGGCGACGACGTCGAGGCCGGCGCCACCGATCTTGGTGGCGGTGCCCACGAAGTACTTCTCGACGAACGCGTCGTCCAGGCCGACGGCCTCGAAGACCTGGGCGCCGCGGTAGGAGGCGACGGTGGAGATGCCCATCTTGGACATCACCTTGAGCACGCCCTTGCCCAGCGCGTAGATCAGGTTGCGGATGGCCTGCTCGGGCTCGACGCCCTCGATGAACGTACCGGCCGCGACCAGGTCCTCGACGGACTCCATGGCGAGGTAGGGGTTGACGGCGGCGGCGCCGAAGCCGATCAGCAGCGCGACGTGGTGGACCTCGCGCACGTCACCGGCCTCGACCAGCAGGCCCACCTGGGTGCGCTGCTTGGTGCGGATGAGGTGGTGGTGCACGGCGGCGGTGAGCAGCAGCGACGGGATCGGCGCGTGCTCGGCGTCGGAGTGCCGGTCGGAGAGCACGATCAGCCGGGCGCCGGCCTCGATGGCGGCGTCGGCCTCGGCGCACACCGTGTCGATCCGGGCGGCGAGGGCGTCGCCGCCGCCGCTGACCCGGTACAGGCCGGACAGGGTCGCGGCCTTGAGGCCGGGCATGTCGCCGTCGGCGTTGATGTGGATGAGCTTGGCCAACTCGTCGTTGTCGATCACCGGGAAGGGCAGGGTGACCGAGCGGCAGGACGCGGCGTTCGGGTCGAGCAGGTTGCTGCCCGGGCCGAGCGAGGAGTGCAGCGAGGTGACGAGCTCCTCGCGGATGGCGTCCAGCGGCGGGTTGGTGACCTGCGCGAAGAGCTGGGTGAAGTAGTCGAAGAGCAGCCGGGGGCGGGCGGAGAGCGCGGCGATCGGCGAGTCGGTGCCCATGGAGCCGATCGGCTCGGCGCCGGTGCGGGCCATCGGCGCGACCAGGACGCGCAGCTCCTCCTCGGTGTAGCCGAAGGTCTGCTGGCGGCGGGTGACCGAGGCGTGCGTGTGCACGATGTGCTCGCGCTCGGGCAGGTCCTCCAGCTCGATGATCCCGGCTTCCAGCCAGTCCTGGTAGGGCTGCTCGGCGGCGAGGCCGGCCTTGATCTCGTCGTCCTCGATGATGCGGTGCTCGGCGGTGTCGACGAGGAACATCCGGCCCGGCTGCAGCCGGCCCTTGCGGACCACCTTGGCGGGGTCGATGTCCAGGACGCCGACCTCGGAGGAGAGCACGACGAGGCCCTCGTCGGTGACCCAGTAGCGGCCGGGGCGCAGGCCGTTGCGGTCGAGCACCGCGCCGACCTGGACGCCGTCGGTGAAGGTGACGCAGGCCGGGCCGTCCCAGGGCTCCATCAGCGTGGAGTGGTACTGGTAGAAGGCGCGCCGGGCCGGGTCCATCGAGTCGTGGTTCTCCCACGCCTCGGGGACCATCATCAGCACCGAGTGCGGCAGCGAGCGGCCGCCCAGGTGCAGCAGCTCCAGGACCTCGTCGAAGGAGGCGGAGTCGGAGGCGTCCGGGGTGCAGACCGGGAAGATGCGCTCGATGTCCTTGTCGGCGCCGCCGAACAGGTCGGAGACGAGCTGGGACTCGCGGGCCCGCATCCAGTTCCGGTTGCCCTTGACCGTGTTGATCTCGCCGTTGTGCGCGACGAAGCGGTACGGGTGGGCCAGCGGCCAGCTCGGGAAGGTGTTCGTGGAGAACCGGGAGTGCACGAGCGCGACGGCGGTGGCGCAGCGCCGGTCGGACAGGTCCGGGAAGAAGGGCTCCAGCTGACCGGTGGTGAGCATGCCCTTGTAGACGATGGTCCGGGCGGAGAGCGACGGGAAGTAGGTCGCGGCCTCGCGCTCGGAGCGCTTGCGCAGCACGAACGCCTTGCGGTCCAGCGCGAGGCCGGTGCTGGTGCCGTCGGCGACGAAGAGCTGGCGGAAGACGGGCATGGTGGAGCGGGCGGAGGCGCCGAGCAGGTTCGGCGCGACCGGGACCTCGCGCCAGCCGAGGACGTCGAGGCCCTCTTCGGCGGCGATCGTCTCGATCCTCGAGACGGCGGCGTCCGCGCCGTCCTCGGGGAGGAAGGCGATGCCGACGGCGTACGCGCCGGCCTCGGGCAGCTCGAACCCGGCGACCTCGCGCAGGAACGCGTCCGGGACCTGGAGCAGGATGCCCGCACCGTCGCCGGAGTCCGGCTCGGAGCCGGTGGCGCCGCGGTGTTCCAGGTTGCGCAGTACGGTCAGCGCCTGCTCGACCAGCGCGTGGCTGGCAACACCGGTGAGGGTGGCCACGAACCCGACGCCACAGGCGTCGTGCTCGTTACGGGGGTCGTACATCCCCTGCGGTGCGGGGCGACCGTCCATGGGCGACCAGGCGTCGGAACGCATCGGCTCTCCCGTCGTCGTCGTGGCATGTGCAGTGCCGAGGGACGACGTTGGCCCTCCGCGAAATTTCGTGCAGGTTACATGATGGAATGCTTCTCGAAAAGCGGATACTTCATTCCAGCATGCGGACACCGCGGGTAGCGGTGGAGTGAGTGGGGAGCGGGGCTTCGTTGCCCTCGGCGAGTCCCACGGCAGCGCCTACGGCTCATGCCCGGTGGTCAAGTAATCGAAACCGGCAGGTAACGGCTACTTATTCGGCGCTCCGCATAGTGTCTCACCTCAAGAGGAATCCAGGCCAGGGACGTTCGTCACAACACGTGCTCCCCCACCGCGCCCCCGCTCCGCGCGGGGCACGCGCCCCGCCTCGCGCGGCACGGCCCCGCACCCCTACAGCGCGGCCCCGAAGAGGATGCCCAGGCCGTACGTGACGGCCGCCGCGGCCCCGCCGAGCGCCAGCTGCCGCAGTCCGCTGAACCACCAGCTGCGCGCGGTCACCCGCGCCACCACCGCGCCGCAGCCGAACAGGCCGACCAGCGCGAGGAGCACCGCAGGCCACAGCTGGGTGGCGCCGAGCAGGTACGGCAGCAGCGGCAGCAGGGCGCCCAGCGCGAAGGAGCCGAAGGACGACACGGCGGCCACCATCGGCGACGGCAGGTCGTCGGGGTCGATGCCCAGCTCCTCGCGGGCGTGGATCTCCAGCGCCTGCTCGGGGTCCTTCGACAGCTGCATCGCGACCTCGCGGGCCAGCGCGGGCTCGACGCCGCGCGCCACGTACAGCGCGGCCAGCTCCTCCATCTCGTCGACCGGGTGCTTGCGCAGCTCGCGCCGCTCGACGTCCAGCTCGGCCTCGACCAGCTCGCGCTGGGAGGCGACGGAGGTGTACTCGCCGGCCGCCATGGAGAAGGCACCGGCGGCCAGTCCGGCGAGCCCGGTGATGACGATGGTCTGGTGCGAGACGGCGCCGCCCGCGACGCCGGTCATCAGGGCCAGGTTGGAGACGAGCCCGTCCATCGCGCCGAACACGGCGGGCCGCAGCCAGCCGCCGTTGACGTCCCGGTGGGTGTGGTTGTCGCGGTGCGCCTCGTGCAGCGACGCCTCGGTCTCGATGATGGACACGGCTCTCCCCTTGATCTTGCTCGCGGCAGGGCCGGGCCGTGCGCCCCGCCTCCCCCTCAGGCCTCGAAAATACGCCCGAACGTAAGGGGCGCGCCAGCAAGTAAGGCCTTACTTACGAAGGCTGGCCTCACCTACCTCCCCCGCGAGCGCCCGGGCGGCTGCCCGAGTGGCTGCCCGGGTGACACTGCGGCGTTTCTCTCCCGTCGCGGGCTCCGCGTGTGGCAGATCTCCGAGCAACACCACCGGCGCGCGGGACGCGTCCACGAAAGGGCCACGCGATGGAGTCGATTGCATACGATCCGGCGCCCCCGGAAACGGGGGGCCCGGCGCACACCGCCCCGCCCCCGGACCCCGCGGTCCTCCGCGACCGCGCACGCGGCGCCCTGCTCGGCCTCGCCGTCGGCGACGCGCTCGGCGCGCCCGCCGAGAACCTGCGGCCCTCCGAGATCCGCCGCCGCTGGGGCCGCATCGAGGGCTTCGTCAGCGAGAACCCGGCCGGGACGGACGACACCGAGTACGCCATCTTCTCCGGGCTGCTGCTCGCCCGGCACGGCTCCGCGCTGACCGTCGCCCACGTGGAGAAGGCCTGGCACACCTGGATCGCGGACCTGGACGAGGGTCCCTTCCGGGGCGCCGGGTTCAGCGAGCGGGGCACCCTGGAGAACCTGCGGCGCGGCCTCGCCGCCCCCATCTCCGCCCAGCACCGGCACGCCTGGAGCGACGGCCTCGCGATGCGCGCGGCCCCGTTCGGGGTGTTCGCCGCGGGCCGCCCTGCCGAGGCGGCCCGGCTGGTGGCCATCGACGGCTGCGTCAGCCACGAGGGCGAGGGCATCTACGGCGGCCAGGCGGTGGCCGCGGGCGTGGCGGCCGCGATGAGCGGCGCGAGCGTCACCTCGGTGATCGCGGCGGCCCTGTCGGCGGTCCCGATGGACTCCTGGACCGCCCGCTCGCTGCGCCGCGCGGTGGTGGCGGCGCAGCGCGTCGAGCCGGACCCGCTGGTGCGCGAGCGGACGGTGCGCTCGGCGGTGGTGATCGGCGGCTACCCGTGGACGGACCTGGCACCGGAGGCGGTCGGGCTGGCCTTCGGCGCCTTCGCGGCGGCCCGCGGGGACTTCCGTACGTCGGTGCTCACCGCGGTCAACATGGGCCGCGACGCGGACACCACGGCCGCGGTCGCCGGGGCCCTGGCGGGCGCCCGGGTGGGGGCGACGGCGATCCCGGAGGAGTGGTCCACGGCCATCGGCCCGGTCCGCGGCACCTGCCTCCCGTCGATGGAGGGCCACCACATCCTGGACATCGCCGACCTCCTGACCCCCGACGAGGAGACCACCCGATGACCGGCACCTCCCACCCGGCCGTGGGCACCTCGCCCCCCGCTGTGGGCAATCGTTCCGCTGAGGCGGAACGGGTGGGCACCTCACCCCCCGCTGTGGGCAACCGTTCCGCTGACGCGGAACGGGTGGGCACAGCGGAACGCTCCGGGCGACCGGCTCTCCACCACCCGCACCCGGAGGCCCCGCACCGCTCGGAGGCCCTCCCCCCGACCCCGACCCTGCACTCCCGCATCGAGGGCCTCCTCCTCGCCCTCGCCGCGGGCGACGCCGCGGGCTGGCCCGCCGCCCGGCACCGCGCGGCCCGCATGCCGGAGTGGACCCGACGCCTCACCCGCGAACTGGACACCTTCGCCGAGCAGAACGCCACCACCACCCTCCCCGTCCCCATCGCCCTCAACCAGCCCCCCGAACCCCTCCGCCTCGGCCCCTCCGACGACGCCGAGTGGGCCACCTTCACCGCCCTCACCCTGGTCACCGCCCGCACCACCGGCACCACCGTCCCCACCGCCCTCGCCCAGGCCTGGAACGCGCTGGCGGGCGAGGTCGCCGCCGCCTCCGCGCGCGCCCCCGAGGTGGAGTCGGCGGTGCTGCCGCTGCGCGCCCGCATCTCCGTGCGCGCGGGCCTGGGCAACCTGGCCACCGGGCTGCGCCCGCCCGCCACCGGCCACGACAACCCGCACTACTTCGACGACGCCGCCTGCGTACGGGCCGCGGTCCTCGCCGTCGCCCACCCCGGCGACCCCGGCGCGGCGGCCGGGCTCGCCGAACTGGACGCCCGCTACACCCAGGACGGCGACGGGGTGCACGGCGCCCGCGCCATGGCCGCCGCGGTCGCCGCCGCGCTCGGCGGCGCGGACACCGACGACGCCGTGGCCGCCGCGCTCGCCGAACTGCCGGAGTCCACCGAGATCGGCCGCAACGCCGCCCACGCCGTCAAGCTCGCCCGGGGCGCGTCGAGCGCCTTCGAGCTGGTCCCGCTCCTGGAGCACCAGATCGTGGACCACGTCTACAGCTACGGCATCGCCGCCGCCGAGACCGTCCCGGTGGCGCTGGCGCTGGCCGTCGCCGCCCGGGGCCGTACCGCCGAGGCCGTCCCCGCGGCGGCCTGCCTGTCCCGGGTCGCCGACTCGGCGCCCGCCCTGGCCGGGGCGCTGACCGGGGCGCTCGGCGGCGCGGACGCGATCCCGGGCACCTGGCGCGACGCCTGCCGCACCCTGGCGGGCTGCGCGCTTCCCCGGCTCGCGGGCACCGACCTGGTGGAACTCGCCGGGCGCCTGGCACCCACGGAACCGGCGTCCGGGGGTGGACAATTCGCCCATGACGACGCTCACTCTGGAGGACCGGATCACGGGGAGCCTGGTCGGCGCGGCGGTCGGTGACGCCCTGGGCGGCCCGGTCGAGGGCTACACCCCCGAGCAGATCACCGAGCGGCACGGCGGCCGGGTCACCGGCATCGTCGGCCCGTGGCACGCCGACGACTGGCGCACGGCACGGCCCATCGCCCCGTACCACAAGGGCGACGGGCACGTCACCGACGACACCCTGATGACGCACGCCCTGGTGCGCGTGTACGCGACCGTGCGCGACCACCTCGACGCGTACGCCGCCGCCGACCACCTGGTCCCCGAACTCATCGCCAGGCCCGTCTGGATCCCCGAGCTGGAGGCCGAGGCACTCCCCCTCCAGCGGATCTTCCTGGCCGAGAAGTGGCTGGTGGCCCGGCTGCACTACGGTCACGTCGACCCGCGCGAGGCGGGCACGGGCAACATCGTCAACTGCGGCGCCGCGATGTACATGGCCCCGGTCGGCCTGGTCAACGCCGCCCACCCGGCCGCCGCGTACGCCGAGGCCGTCGACCTCGCCGGCGCCCACCAGTCCAGTTACGGACGCGAGGCCGCGGGCGTCTTCGCGGCGGCCGTCGCCGCGGCCTGCGTCCCCGGCGCCACCGCGGCCTCCGTCGTCGACGCGGCGCTCGCCCTCGCCAAGGACGGCACCCGCGCCGCGATCGAGGCGGTCGCCGAAGCGGCCGACGGGCACACCGACTTCGAGTCCGCGCTGCGCCCGCTGCGCGCGGCCGTCGCCCCCTTCGACACCGTGGGACCCGACTACCGCGCCCCCTCCCTGGGCGCCCGCCGCCCCTCCCGCCTGCACTCCATCGAGGAACTGCCCGTCGCCCTGGGCATGCTCCTGGTCGGCCGGGGCGACTTCCGCCGCAGCGTGCTGGGCGCGGTCAACTACGGCCGCGACTGCGACTCCATCGCCACCATGGCCGGGGCGATCGCGGGCGCCCTGCACGGCGAGTCGGCCGTCCCGGCGGGCTGGGCCAAGCAGATCGCCGAGGCCAGCCGCCTGGACCTGCACGCCCCGGCGGACGTGCTCGCCGGGGTGGCCCGCGAGGTCTTCGCCCGCGACACCGCGCGCCGCCGGGCCCACGAGGCGGCGTTCGCCCGGCTGACGGGGGCCTGATGCTGCGGCTGACCTGGGTCCAGCCGGAGGACCTGCTGGGCCACGAGCTGCGCCAGGCCGCCGAGGACGGCCGCGACGCCGGGCTCGTCGCCCGGGCCTGGGCCGACGCGGGCGGCCACCCGGCACCGCACGCCGCGGGCGCGTCCACCCCGCCCGCGCCCCCGGACCTGCGCGCCCTGGCCCTGCGGCTGCTCGACGAACTGGCCGCCCTGCCCAGCCCGCTGGCCGCCGACGAGCCGACCGCCCTGGACGCGATCCGCGCCGCCTGCCCCGACTGGCCCGCCCCGCCCGCGCACCGGGCCGCACCGGCGGACCTGCTCCCCCGGCTGCACGCGGCCTGGCTGGGCCGCGCGGCAGGGTGCCTGCTCGGCAAGCCCGTCGAGAAGCTGCCCCTGCCCGCGATCCGCGCCCTGGCCCGCGCCACCGGCAACTGGCCGCTGACCACCTGGTTCACCGCCCGCGGCGTCCCGGACGAGCTGCTGCGCGCACACCCCTGGAACCGCCGCTCGGCGCCCACCTCGCTCGCCGAGAACATCGACGGCATGCCCGAGGACGACGACCTCAACTACCCCCTGCTCAACCTCCTCCTGCTCCAGCGGTACGGAAAGGGGTTCCGCACCGAGGACGTGGCCGCCCTCTGGCTCGACGAACTCCCCGCCGCCCGCACCTTCACCGCCGAGCGCGTCGCCTACCGCAACCTCCTCAGCGGCCTCGAACCCCCGCTCACCGCCACCCACCACAACCCGTTCCGCGAGTGGATCGGCGCCGCCATCCGCGCCGACGTACACGGCTGGACCCACCCCGGCGACCCGGCCGCCGCCGCCGAACAGGCCCACCGCGACGCCGTGCTGACCCACACCGCGAGCGGCGTGCACAGCGCGATGTTCCTGGCCGCCGCGCTCGCCACCGCCACCACGGGCGCCGACGTGCACACCGCCCTGGCCACCGGACTGCGCGTGGTGCCCGCGCGCTCCCGGCTGGCCGCGGCGGTCCGGCTCGGCATCGACACCGCCCGCGCCGAGCCGGACTTCGACACCGCCGTCGACCGGCTGCACCGCGCCCACGCCGGCTACCACTGGGTCCACGCCGTCCCCAACGCCGCGCTGCTCGCCGCCGCCCTCACCCACGCCGACGGCGACTTCACCCGCTCCCTCGGCAACGCCGTCGCCGCGGGCCTCGACACCGACTCCAACGGCGCCACCGCCGGCTCGCTGGCCGGACTGCTCGCGGGCGCCCCCGACCGGCTGCCCGACCGCTGGACGGCCCCGCTGAAGAACCGCCTGTCCACCTCCGTCCCCACCTTCGACGGCATCGGCTTCGACACCCTCGCCGCACTCACCCACAGGGAGGCCACCCGCCCATGACCGACATCGTGGTGCTCGGCAGCACCAACATGGACCTCGTCGCCTACGTGACACGGGCCCCCGAGCGCGGCGAGACCGTGACCGGCCGCGAGTTCCGCACCGTCCCCGGCGGCAAGGGCGCCAACCAGGCTGTCGCCGCCGCCCGCGCCGGGGCCGAGACCTCGATGATCGGGGCCGTCGGCTCCGACGAGCACGGCGCCCGGCTGCGCGCCTCGCTGGAGGGCGCCGGGGTCATCACCGACCTGCTGCGCACCGCCGAGGGCCCCTCCGGCACCGCCCACATCGTGGTCGACGACGGCGGCGGCAACGCGATCGTCGTCATCCCCGGCGCCAACGCCTCGCTGACCTCCCTCACCCCCGGCGACGAAGCCCTCATCGCCACCGCCGACGCCCTGCTCCTCCAGCTGGAACTCCCCCTCCCCGTCGTCGTCGCGGGCGCCGTCTCGGCCCGCCGCGCCGGTGTCCGTACGATCCTCACCCCCTCCCCCGTCGTCGACCTGCCCGCCGAACTCCTCGACGCCACCGACCTGCTCGTCCCCAACCAGCACGAGGCCGCCGCCCTGTGCGGGATCGCCGACCCGGGCGCCGCCGCCGAGGCCCTGCTGCGCCGGGTCCCCGAGGTGGTGATCACCCTCGGTGCCGAGGGCTGCCTGCACGCCGCCCGCGGCGCCGCCCCGCTGCTCGTCCCGGCCCCCGCCGTCAAGGCCGTGGACACCACCGCGGCGGGCGACACCTTCGTCGGGGCGCTGGCCGTCGCCCTCGCCGAGGGCTCCCCGGTGCCCTCGGCGCTCCACTGGGCCGCCGCGGCCGCCTCGCTCTCCGTGCAGCGCGAGGGCGCCTCGTCCTCCATGCCCTACCGCTCGGAGATCGACGCCCGGGCCGGCGCCGCCTCATGACGCCCCCCGAGGCCGGGGGCGACGCGGCCCCGGAGCAGCCCCCGGCCCCGCTGCGGGGGCTGCGCGTGCTCGACCTGGCCACCCTCTTCGCGGGCCCGCTCGCCGCCACCCTGCTCGGCGACTTCGGCGCCGACGTGATCAAGGTCGAGCACCCCCGCAAGCCCGACCCGTCGCGCGGCCACGGCCCGGCCAAGGACGGGGTGGGCCTGTGGTGGAAGCTGCTGGGCCGCAACAAGCGGACCATCACCCTGGACCTGTCCACCCCCGGCGGCCGGGACACCCTGCTGCGGCTGGCCGCCGACGCCGACGTGGTCATCGAGAACTTCCGCCCGGGCACCCTGGAGAAGTGGGGCCTGGGCTGGCCCGAACTGTCCGCCTCCAATCCGAAGTTGATCCTCACCCGCGTCACCGCCTTCGGCCAGTACGGCCCCTACGCGCACCGCCCCGGCTTCGGCACCCTCGCCGAGGCCATGTGCGGCTTCGCCGCCCTCACCGGCGAACCCGGCGGACCGCCCACGCTCCCCCCGTTCGGCCTCGCCGACTCGATCGCCGCGCTCGCCACCTCGTACGCCGTGATGACCGCCCTCGCCGCCCGCGCCGCCACCGGGCACGGCCAGGTCGTCGACATGGCGATCATCGAGCCGATCCTGACCGTGCTCGGCCCGCACCCGCTCTGGTACGACCAGCTCGGCTACGTCCAGCCGCGCACCGGCAACCGCTCCCGCAACAACGCCCCGCGCAACACCTACCGCACCGCCGACGGCAGTTGGGTGGCGGTCTCCACCTCCGCCCAGTCCGTCGCCGAGCGCGTGCTGCGGCTGGTCGGCCGCCCGGAGCTGGTCGACGAGCCGTGGTTCGCCCAGGGCGCGACCCGCGCCGAGCACGCGGACGTCCTGGACGAGGCGGTCGGCTCCTGGATCGCCGCCCGCGACCGGGACGAGGTCCTCGCCGCGTTCGAGGAGGCGGAGGCCGCCGTCGCCCCCGTCTACGACGTGCGCGACGTGATGACCGACCCGCAGTACCGCGCCCTGGACACGGTCACCGCCGTCCCCGACCCCGAACTGGGCACCGTCCGCATGCAGAACGTGCTCTTCCGGCTGTCCGAGACGCCCGGCTCCATCCGCTGGACCGGCCGCCCGCACGGCGCCGACACCGACGCCGTCCTGGCCGAACTGGGCCTGACCCGCCCCGAGATCACCGCCCTGCGCACCGAAGGCGCCGTATGAGCACCCCCCTCCCCTGGCTCACCTGGCTCTACGCCCCCGGCGACCGCCCGGCGGTCGTGGCCAAGGCCCTGGCCTCCGGCGCCGACGTGGTCATCGTCGACCTGGAGGACGCGGTGGCCCCGGACCGCAAGGCCTACGCCCTGGCGGCCACCACCGAGCTCCTGTCCTCCCCCCAGCCCGTCCCCGTACACGTCCGCGTCCACGCACACCACGACATCCCATCCCTGGCCCCTCTCCCCGGCCTCGGCGGCTTGCGTCTTCCCAAAGTGACACACGCCACTGACATCGCCCGGGCCGCCGACCTCGCCCCCGGCGTCCCGCTCTACCCGCTCCTGGAGTCGGCCCTGGCCGTCGAGCACGCCTACTCCCTGGCCCGGGCCCACCCGGCGGTCGCCGGAGTGGCCCTCGGCGAGGCCGACCTCCGCGCCGACCTGGGGGCGCGGGAGGACGCCGCGCTGGACTGGCCGCGCTCCCGGCTGGTGGTCGCCGCCCGCGCCGCCGGACTCGCGCCCCCGGCCCAGTCGGTGTTCCCGCACACCGGCGACCCGGACGGGCTCGCCGCCTCCTGCGCCCGGGGCCGCGCCCTGGGCTTCCTGGGCCGGGCGGCGATCCACCCGCGCCAGCTCCCGGTCATCGAGCGGTCCTACCTGCCCACCCCGCAGGAGGTCAGCGAGGCCGAGGAGGTCGCCGAGGCCGCGGCCACCGACTCCGGGGCCCTCGCGCTCCCCGACGGCCGCTTCGTGGACGCCGCCGTGGTCGAGGGCGCCCGACGCGTCCTGGCCCTGGCCCGACGGGCCTGAGCGCCCCGCCGCCACGGGCCGGAGCGCCGCGCCCCGGCCCCGTACGGCGGACCGGCGATGCGTCCGCACACGCCGAAGGGCCGCCGGAACCCTGGGGTTCCGACGGCCCTTCACAGCTACACGAGCGGGCGTCAGCCCTTCTTGGCCGACTCCGCGTCGTCCTTCACGCCGTCCTCCGGCTGCTCGCCTCCGGCCGCGTCGGCGTCCGTGTCCGCCGTCTTGCCCTCGGCGTCCGCAGCGTCCTTCTCGGCGGCGTCCCCGGAAGCCGCGCCCTCGGCACCGTCCCCGGAGCCGTCCTTGGCCGGCGACACAGCGCCCGGCTCCACGACCTCCTCGCGGCCCGGCCGCACCCGCGACGAGACCACGATGTAGGTGACCGCGAGCACGAACACGACCAGTGCGGTCCACACGTTCAGCCGCAAGCCGAGCACGTGGTGCGCCTCGTCGACGCGCATGTACTCGATCCACGCGCGGCCCGAGCAGTACGCGGCGACGTACAGCGCGAACGCCCGGCCGTGGCCCAGCTTGAACCTGCGGTCGGCCCAGATGACCAGCAGGCCGACGCCGACGCACCACAGCGACTCGTACAGGAACGTCGGGTGGTAGAAGCCCGCGTCGCGGTTGGGGCCCGCCGTGATCTTCAGCGCCCAGGGCAGGTCGGTCGGCTTTCCGTACAGCTCCTGGTTGAACCAGTTGCCCCAGCGGCCGATCGCCTGCGCGAAGGCGATGCCGGGGGCGAGCGCGTCGGCCCAGGCGGGCAGCGGGATGCCGCGGCGCCGGCAGCCGATCCAGGCGCCGACGGCGCCGAGGGCGATGGCGCCCCAGATGCCGAGGCCGCCCTCCCAGATCTTGAAGGCGTCGACCCAGTTCTCACCGTCGCTGAAGTACAGCTGGTAGTCGGTGATCACGTGGTAGAGACGGCCGCCGACGAGGCCGAACGGCACCGCCCAGACGGCGATGTCGGCCACCGTGCCGGCTTTGCCGCCCCGGGCGATCCAGCGCTTGTTGCCGAGCCAGACGGCGACGAAGACACCGATGATGATGCAGAAGGCGTAGCCGCGCAGCGGGACGGGTCCGAGGTGGACCACTCCGGTCGACGGGCTGGGAATGTAGGCAAGGTCCATGGCAGACCCGACGCTACCCTGCCGGGCGGGCGCAGTCGCAACCCGCCCGGCAACGTCTGAGTAACGAGCCGGTGCTCAGCCGGCGGCGGAGGGGCTCGCCTTGCCGGGCCGCTTGCCCTTGTTGGCCTCGGCGACCCACTTCTTCAGGTTCTCCGGGGAGATCTGCTCGTCGCCCTTCTTCGGGAAGATCGGCTCCCCGTTCAGCAGGACGGTCGGGGTCCCGCTGAAGCCGCCCTTCTGGAAGGCGTCGTTGGACTTGCGCACCCAGCCGTCGTGGGTGCCGTCGTTGACGCAGGAGGTGAAGGCGGGGGCGTCGAGGCCGGGCACCTTGCCCGCGAGTTCGAGCAGCTTGCCGTTGTCGGCGAAGGTGTCCTTCGTCTCCTCGGGCTGGTTCTGGTAGAGCACGTCGTGGTACGCGGGGAACTTGCCGGCCCCCTGCGCGCACGCGGCGGCGTTGGCGGCGCGCAGCGAGCCGCTGCCGCGCATGTTCCCGTCGATGATCGTGGCGAGGTGGTACTCGGCCTTGAGGGCTCCGGACGCCTCCAGTTCGTGGATGGTGTCCCGGAACGCGTTCTCGAACTGGGCGCAGGCCGGGCAGCGGAAGTCCTCCCACACCGTCAGCGTCGAGGGGGCGTCGGCGGCGCCCACGGGGATGGCCAGCTCGTCCTTGCCGGTGGCTCCGGCGGGGGCGACCACGGGGCCGGCCGCGTCGCTCTTCTTGTCGTCCCCGGCGTTGGCCGCCAGGACCCCGGCGACCGCCGCCAGGGCCAGGACGCCGACCACGGCGGCGCTCACGACGAGGACGCGCCTGCGCCTGTCGCGGGACTTGTCCTGCTCGCGCTGCTGTTGGAGCCGCTCTCGGGCGGTCCGCTTTCCGTCACGGTTCTTCTCGCTCACGCCCGGCAAACGAACCGGGGAGGCACGTGCGTGCCTCCCCGGTCCCAGGTCCACCCGATCGGGCTACGAAACCCCCGGCCGGGCTAGCGGCCTGAGCGCACGCCCTTGGCGAGGTCGGCGGCCAGGTGGCGGACGGCGGCGAGCCCCGCCTCGTGGCCGTCGGCGTCGAGCATCCGCTTGACGAAGGCGGAGCCCACGATGACGCCGTCGGCGAAGCCGGCGACCTCGGCGGCCTGTTCGGCGTTGGAGACGCCGAGGCCGACGCAGACCGGCAGGTCGGAGGTGGCGCGGGTGCGGCGCACCAGGTCGGCGGCGGACGCGCCGACCGAGGCGCGGGTGCCGGTGACGCCCATCAGGGACGCGGCGTAGACGAAGCCGGAGCCGGCCGCGGTGATGGTGGCCAGGCGCTCGTCGCGGCTGCTGGGGGCGACCACGAAGACGGTGGCCAGGCCGTGCTTCTCGGCGTGCTCGCGCCACACCGCGGACTCCTGGACCGGCAGGTCGGGCAGGATGCAGCCGGCGCCGCCCGCCGCCGCGAGCTCCTCGGTGAAGCGGGCGATGCCGTAGCGGTCGATGGGGTTCCAGTACGTCATGACGAGCACCGGCTTGCCGGTGGCCGCGTGCGCCTCGCGCACCGTGCGCATCACGTCGGCGATCTTCACGCCGCCGCGCAGCGCGATGTCGTCGGCGGTCTGGATGACCGGTCCGTCCAGGACGGGGTCGCTGTGCGGCAGGCCCACCTCGACGACGTCGGCGCCGCCGTCGAAGGCCGCCTTGACCGCCTCGATGCCGCCGTCGACGGTCGGGAACCCGGCGGGCAGGTACGCGATGAGCGCGGCCCGGTCCTCGGCCCGGGCCTGCGCGAGGGTGTCGCTCAACAGCTGGATGTTGCCGCTCACTTGGCGTCCCCCTCGGCCGAGTCGTACAGCCCGAAGTAGCGGGCCGCCGTGTCCATGTCCTTGTCGCCGCGCCCGGAGAGGTTGACGACGACCAGGCCGTCCTTCCCGAGCTCGCGGCCGACCTCCAGCGCGCCCGCGAGCGCGTGGGCGCTCTCGATGGCCGGGATGATGCCCTCGGTGCGCGACAGCAGGCGCAGGGCCTGCATCGCGCCGTCGTCGGTGACCGCGCGGTACTCGCCGCGGCCGGTGTCCTTGAGGTAGGAGTGCTCCGGGCCGATGCCGGGGTAGTCCAGGCCGGCCGAGATGGAGTACGGCTCGGTGATCTGGCCCTCCTCGTCCTGCAGGACGTAGGAGCGGGAGCCGTGCAGGATGCCGGGCTCGCCGGCGGTGAGCGTGGCGGCGTGCTCGCCGGTCTCCACGCCGTGCCCGGCGGGCTCGCAGCCGATCAGGCGGACCCCGGCGTCGGGGATGAACGCGTGGAACAGGCCGATGGCGTTGGAGCCGCCGCCGACGCAGGCGACGGCGGCGTCGGGCAGCCGTCCGGCGCGCTCCAGGATCTGGCGACGGGTCTCGACGCCGATGACGCGGTGGAAGTCGCGGACCATGGCCGGGAAGGGGTGCGGACCGGCGACGGTGCCGAACAGGTAGTGCGTGCGGTCGACGTTGGCGACCCAGTCGCGGAACGCCTCGTTGATGGCGTCCTTGAGGGTGCGGCTGCCGGACTTCACGGGGACGACCTCGGCGCCGAGCATCCGCATGCGCGCCACGTTCAGCGCCTGGCGCTCGGTGTCGATCTCGCCCATGTAGACGGTGCACTCGAGGCCGAACAGGGCGCAGGCGGTCGCGGTGGCGACGCCGTGCTGTCCGGCACCGGTCTCGGCGATGACGCGGGTCTTGCCCATGCGCTTGGTGAGCAGGGCCTGGCCGAGCACGTTGTTGATCTTGTGCGAGCCGGTGTGGTTGAGGTCCTCGCGCTTGAGGAAGACCCGTGCGCCGCCCGCGTGCTCGGCGAAGCGGGGCACCTCGGTCAGGGCGCTGGGGCGGCCGGTGTAGTTGACCATCAGGTCGTTGAGCTCGGCCGCGAACTCGGGGTCGGACTTGGCCTTGTCGTACTCGACGGCCACCTCGTCGACCGCGGCGACGAGCGCCTCGGGGATGAACTTGCCGCCGAACGCGCCGAAGTAGCCTTCGGGGCTCGGCACCTGGCCTTCGGGGTCGGGAACGAAGAATTCGCTGGTCATGACGGATTGCTCCTGGGACGTCAGCTGACGGTGGTCACGGTACGCGCACGCGGCCACGGCCGGGCGGCCTGTGGAAAACCTCGTCCCACGGAGCCCGTCGGCGGCTCAGGCGCGCGAGCGCCCCTGCCATCGCATCCCGTTGACCTGGCCGGGCTCGTCCCCGATCACGTACCGCACCCGTCGTCCGTGCACCCGGCGGGCCGGGGCGCGGCAGCCGCGCGGACGGCAGCCGCGGGCCAGCCGGGCGTACCGGTCGCGGGAGGCCGCGTCCGTGCCCGCGCACGCGCGCGTGCCCACCGGACGCGGCAGCGTCCGGCAGGTGGCGAGGGCGCGGGCGGCGGTCACGGCGTCGGCTCAGCCCCGCCCGTGCCGCAGGGCCGGGTGGGCGCCCGCGGCGACCAGGTCGGCGACGGCGGCCTTGGGGTCGCGGCCGGTGACCAGGGACTCGCCGACCAGGACGGCGTCGGCGCCGGCGTTGGCGTACGCGATCAGGTCGTGCGGGCCGCGCACACCGGACTCGGCGATCTTGACGATGCGGTCCGGGATCTCCGGGGCGACGCGCTCGAAGGTGGAGCGGTCGACCTTGAGGGTCTTCAGGTCGCGCGCGTTGACGCCGATGATGCGGGCGCCGGCGTCGACCGCGCGCTCCACCTCGTCCTCGTCGTGCACCTCGACCAGCGGGGTCAGGCCGATGGACTCGGCCCGCTCGATCAGGGAGACCAGGGCCTCCTGCTCCAGCGCGGCGACGATCAGCAGGGCCAGGTCCGCGCCGTAGGCACGGGCCTCCCACAGCTGGTAGGCCGTGACGATGAAGTCCTTGCGCAGGACCGGGATGTCGACCTTGGCGCGCACGGCCTCCAGGTCCGCGAGGGACCCGCCGAACCGGCGCTGCTCGGTCAGTACGGAGATGACGGCGGCGCCGCCCGCCTCGTAGTCGGCGGCGAGGCCGGCCGGGTCGGCGATGGCGGCGAGGGCGCCCTTGGACGGGCTGGAGCGCTTGACCTCGCAGATCACGGTGACGCCGTCGCCGCGCAGTGCGGCGACCCCGTCACGGGCCTGCGGCGCCTTGGCGGCGCGCTCCTTCAGCTCGTCGAGGGAGACCCGCGCCTGCCGCTCTGCGAGGTCGGCGCGGACGCCTTCGATGATCTCGTCGAGCACACTCACGCGAGCGGCCCCCTTCCGGGACTGGGGTGTCGGAACAGCTTCGGCCGTCGTGGATCAGCCACCTCGATGGTATCCGTAGCCGGGCGCTCACCTCGCATCCGGTTGACGTCCGTCCCACTCCCTGGGACTCCTATGGAGCCAGGAACGAGCCGAACGCGAGGTTCCGGACCACGGTGAAGGCCAGCAGAACCGCCCCCAGGCCCCACCACCAGACGGGTGCCACCTCGATCCGCAGGGGCCGCCCGCGGACGGCGCGTACCAGCCAGACGGCCATCAGCACGGCGAAGGCCGCGTACCCGACGACGGCCAGGGCGTTGGCGCCCAGGGCGGCGGCGAGGTCCCCGTGGGCGACCGCGTGGGCACTGCGCAGGCCGCCGCAGCCGGGGCAGTAGAGCCCGGTGAACCGCAGCAGCGGGCAGACGGGGTAGTGGCCGGGCTCGTTGGGGTCGACCGTACCGACGTACGCGAAGGCCGCCACGACGCCCGCGAGCGTGCCCAGGGGCGCCGTCAGCCGCCGGGACAGCGGGGCGGGCCGGGGCGGCCCGGCATGCGGGGGTGCGGGGTGTGCGGGAGTAGGCATGGCGTCCACCCGGTGATTGTCGCCAAGTACGCGCGAAGGCGCAGCCCGGCGCAGCCGGACCGCGCCTTCGCGGGTACGCGTGGGTCAGGCGCGCGCCTGGGCGGCCTGGGTGGCGCGGGCGTGCGCCGCGGCCTCGGCCTGCGACTGCTTGCCCTTGCCGAGGCCCGCGGCCTTCATCGCGAGGCCGACGACACCGCCGATGACGACGACGGCCAGGCCGGCCCAGACGCCGAGCGGGTTGGCCGCGACCATGAAGACCCCGGAGACGCAGAAGCCGATGAAGGCGATGATGACACCGGTCCAGGCGGCCGGGGTGTGTCCGTGGGCGCTGCCCGCCATGAGTTGCTCCTCGATGCTGTTGCGCTGTGGTGAGGTGCCGCCGAGTGCGGACGCTCGCGGCCATTGTCCCGCACGCGCGCGTGCGGGAGTGAGTTGGGGGTCACCCTTCGCGCGTCGGGGCGCGCCCCGGGTCACCCGGGACGCGTACACCACGCGGGTGCGCGCGCACGCGTACGGGTGCTCCTCCCCCGCTACTCCCCGCGGGTCGGGTCCTCGCCGCGGTCCAGGGCCTTCCACAGGTCCTCGGGGCGCTCGGGGTCGACGACGGGGGCGGCCTTGCGGCGCGGGCCGCCGTCGCGCTCGTAGCGACCGGACATCGCGGGCCAGGCCTTGCCGTAGCGCAGGGCGAGCAGCCCGGCGATCAGGATCAGCAGGGCCCCCGCGCCGGCGACGTAGGGCCAGACGGTGTGGCTGAGCCCGGCGACGGTGGCCGCGGTGTCGCCGGTGGTGGTGGCGGCCTTCTCGTCGAGGGCGGCGCTGTCGGAGGCGCCCAGGAAGGCCGCCGCGGCCGCTCCGGCGCCGCTCAGGGCGAGCAGCCCGGAGACGACGAGGCGGCCGGTGCCGCGGACCGCGAAGACGGCCACCAGGGCGGCCAGGCCCACGATGGCGAGCGCGGTGGGCACTCCGGTGACGTTGCCTCCGGTGGCGTCCAGGTCCACGGTGCCGCCGCCGACGGCGGCGGTGCCACGGGCCCAGATCTGGCCGGAGGCGAGGAGCACCACGGTCGCGCCGAGGGCTCCGAGGAGGAGAGCCGAGGCGAGGGTGCGGCGCCCGCCGGAGGGCGACGCCGCGCCGTCCGCGCGGGCGGCTCGGGGCTGGGGTACGGATGCAGCACTCACGTACCCCACTATCCCCTACGCCGCGTTCATCCGTTCAGCCGGTTGGCCGTGTGCACCGCGCGGAGCACCGCGGCGGCCTTGTTGCGGCACTCGGTGTCCTCGGCGACCGGGTCGGAGTCGGCGACGACACCCGCTCCGGCCTGCACGTACGCCGTGCCGCCGCGCAGCAGCGCGGTGCGGATGGCGATGGCGGTGTCGGAGTCGCCCGCGAAGTCGAGGTAGCCGACGCAGCCGCCGTACAGGCCGCGGCGGGAGGGTTCGAGCTCCTCGATGATCTGCATGGCGCGGGGCTTGGGGGCGCCGGACAGGGTGCCCGCGGGGAAGCAGGCGGTGAGCACGTCGAAGGCGGTGCGGCCCTCGGCGACCCGGCCGGTGACCGTGGAGACGATGTGCATGACGTGCGAGTACCGCTCGACGGACATGAAGTCGACCACCTCGACGGAGCCCGGCTCGCAGACCCGGCCCAGGTCGTTGCGGCCGAGGTCGACGAGCATCAGGTGCTCGGCGCGCTCCTTGGGGTCGGCGAGCAGCTCCTCGGCGAGCGCCTGGTCCTCCTGCGGGGTCGCGCCGCGCGGGCGGGTCCCGGCGATCGGGTGCACCATCGCGTGCCCGTCCTCGACCTTGACCAGGGCCTCCGGGGAGGACCCGACGACGTCGAAGCCGTCGAAGCGCAGGAGGTACATGTACGGCGAGGGGTTGGTGGCCCGCAGCACCCGGTAGACGTCCAGGGCGCTCGCGGCGCAGGGCGTCTCGAACCGCTGCGAGGGCACCACCTGGAAGGCCTCGCCCGCGCGGATGCGCTCCTTGATGTCCTCGACGGCGTCCTGGTAGGCCGGGCCGCCCCACAGCGCGGTGTAGTCGGGCAGCTCGGACTCGGGCAGCGCCACCGGGCTCTGGGCGAGCGGGGTGGAGAGGTCGGCCTCCATGGCGTCGAGCCGGGCGACCGCGTCCGCGTACGCCTCGTCGACGCCGGTGGCGAGGTCGTTGTGGTTGATCGCGTTGGCGATCAGCAGGACCGAGCCGTCCCAGTGGTCGAGGACCGCCAGGTCGGAGGTGAGGAGCATGGTGAGCTCGGGCAGCCGGAGGTCGTCGCCGCCGTGCTCGCCGATGTCCTCCAGGCGGCGCACGATGTCGTAGCCGAGGTAGCCGACCATGCCGCCGGTGAAGGGCGGCATCCCGGAGGACAGGTCGCGGGGGGTGTGCAGGGCCTCGACGGTGGCGCGCAGGGCGGCGAGGGGGTCGCCGTCGACGGGGACGCCGACCGGCGGGGTGCCGAGCCAGTGGGCCTGTCCGTCGCGCACGGTGAGGGTGGCCGCGGAGCGCACCCCGACGAACGAGTAGCGCGACCAGGAGCGGCCGTTCTCCGCGGACTCCAGCAGGAAGGTGCCGGGGCGCTCGGCGGCGAGCTTGCGGTAGAGGCCGACCGGGGTGTCGCCGTCCGCGAGGAGGCGGCGGCTGACGGGGATGACGCGGCGGTCGGCCGCCAGCTTGCGGAAGGTCTCGAGGTCCATGGCGCCCGACCTTACTGGGCGAGCGGGAGGACGTCGGCGTCGAAGCAGGTGCGGTCCCCGGTGTGGCAGGCGGCGCCGACCTGGTCGACCTTGACGAGCACGGTGTCGGCGTCGCAGTCCAGGGCGACGGACTTCACGTGCTGGACGTGGCCCGAGGTGCCGCCCTTGACCCAGTACTCCTGGCGGCTGCGCGACCAGTAGGTGCAGCGGCCCGTGGTGAGGGTGCGGTGCAGCGCCTCGTCGTCCATCCACCCCAGCATCAGGACCTCGCCGGTGTCGTACTGCTGGGCGATGGCGGGGACGAGGCCGTCGGGGCCGCGCTTGAGGCGGGCCGCGAGGGCCGGGTCGAGGTTGCTGGCGGGCGCGCCGGTCTCGCTGGTCATGGGGCCATTGTGCCGCCACCGCGCGCGTGGGCGGGCGGTGCGTCCACTGGGCGGACGGCACCCCTCGGTCGTAGGCTGGCCGTCATGTCGACCCATGCCAAGCGTGAACGACTCCTGCTCGCCGACCTGTTGGAGGCGGCCGGGCCCGACGCACCGACGCTGTGCGAGGGCTGGCTGACCCGTGACCTGGCGGCCCACACGGTGGTGCGCGAACGGCGGCCCGACGCGGCCGCGGGGGCCCTGGTGAACGCGCTCAGCGGCCGCCTCGAACGGGTCCAGGCCGAGTTCGCCGCCAAGCCGTACGAGGAACTGGTCCAGCTGGTGCGCACCGGACCGCCGCGGATGTCCCCCTTCACGATCAAGCAGGTCGACGAGGGCGCGAACACCGTGGAGTTCTACGTGCACTCCGAGGACGTGCGGCGGGCCCAGCCCGGCTGGACGCCGCGCGAGCTGGACCCGGTCTTCCAGGACGCCCTGTGGACCCGGCTGGAGAAGATCGCGCGCGTGGCGGGGCGCAAGTCTCCGGTGGGCCTGGTGCTGCGCCGCCCGGACGGGCAGACGGCGGTGGCCCGGCGCGGGACGCCGGTGGTGACGGTGACCGGTGAGCCGGGCGAGCTGCTGCTGTTCGTCTTCGGCCGCCAGGGCTCGGCGGACGTCCGGGTGGAGGGCGACAAGGACGCGGCGGCCCGGCTGCAGGACGCGAAGCTCGGGATCTGACGCCCCGGCGGGGGGCCAAGCCCTCAGGGGTCCGGAGCCCCCCATGCGGGCCCTGAGCGGGCTCGTGCGGGGCTCCGGCGGCTCCCGAGGGGTCCTTGCCCCGGGTACGGCGCGCGGAGCCGGGAGGCCCCGCGCGCCGCCCCGCGGTTCACCAGCGTACGGGCAGGGTCCGCACGCCCCTGATGAGCATGCCCGGCACCCAGGCGAGGTCCGTGTCGGAGGCGTCGGGGGCCAGGCCGGGGAAGCGGTCGAGCAGCGCGCGCAGCGCGATGCGGGCCTCCAGGCGGGCCAGCGGGGCGCCCAGGCAGTAGTGCAGGCCGTGGCCGAAGGCGATGTGGCCGCGGGCGTCGCGCCGGATGTCGAAGCGGTGCGGGTCGGCGAAGCGGGCCGGGTCGCGGTCGGCGTCGGCCATGGTGATCAGGACGGTGGAGCCGGCCGGGATCACCGTGCCGTCGTAGTCCACGTCCTCCAGGGCCAGGCGCTGGGTGCAGGTCTCCACCGGCCCGTCGTAGCGCAGCATCTCCTCGATCGCCCCGTCGAGCAGTCCGTCGGGGTCCGCGCGCAGGTCGGCCAGCTGGTCGGGGTGGGCGAACAGCGCGCGCAGGCCGTTGCCGAGCAGGTTGACCGTGGTCTCGTGCCCGGCGATCAGGATCAGTACGCACATGCCGATCAGCTCGTCGGGCGAGAGGCGGTCGCCGCCCTCGTCGACGGCGTGGATCATGGCGCTGAGCAGGTCCTCGCCGGGCGCGGCCCGCTTGGCCCCGATCAGCTCGACCAGGTAGCCCACCATCGCCTGGTAGGCGCGCGCCTCGGCCTCCTCGCTGGTGCGCGCCACGACCTCGTTGGACCAGCCGCGGAAGGCGTCGCGGTCCATGTCGGGCACGCCGAGGAGCTCGCAGATGACGGTCATCGGCAGCGGGAAGGCGAACGCGTCGACCAGGTCGGCCCGGCGGCCCTCGGTGGCCGCCAGGGCGTCGAGCAGCGCGTCGGTGATCTCCCGCACCCGCGGGGCGAGCGCCTCGATGCGGCGCGGGGTGAACTCGCGGGCCACCAGCCTGCGCAGCCGGGTGTGGTGCGGCGGGTCGGCCATCAGCATGTGGGCGAGCGCGGCATCGTTGTCGCCGCTGTTGATGATCTGCCCGATGTCGCCCTGGCGCAGCCAGTCGCGGCTCAGCCGGGGGTCGGTGAAGGCGGTGCGACAGGCGTCGTGGCCGACGATCAGCCAGAGTTCGTCGCCGTCCGGGGTGCGGACGTGGTGGGCGGGGCCCTGTTCGCGGAGCTTGGCGTAGACGGGGTACGGGTCGCGGACGAAGTCCGGGCTGAGTTCCAGCAGGTCAACGATGTCGGTGTGCCGAGACGGCATGTGTTCCCCCTGTTCGAACGTGTCACGGCACGCTAACCCGCCGTGACACACCACACGCAGCGCTTTTCGGCCACTTGTTCGTTTCACCGACATGCCGTGCGGGCGGTCGTGCCCGGACGCGCGACAGCGCCCGGACCGCGGGGGCCCGGGCGCTGTCGCGGGGTGTCAGCGGACCGGGTGGCCCGCCTCCCGCAGCGTCTGCTTGACGTCGCCGATCCGCAGGTCGCCGAAGTGGAACACCGAGGCGGCCAGGACCGCGTCCGCGCCCGCCGCCACGGCCGGCGGGAAGTCCGCGAGGCGTCCCGCGCCGCCGCTGGCGATGACCGGCACGGTCACGTGCTTGCGGACGGCCGCGATCATCTCGGTGTCGTAGCCGTCCTTGGTGCCGTCGGCGTCCATGGAGTTGAGCAGGATCTCCCCGGCGCCCAGCTCGGCGGCCCGGTGGGCCCACTCGACGGCGTCGATGCCGGTGCCGGTGCGGCCGCCGTGCGTGGTGACCTCGAACGAGCCGGTGGCGGTACGCCGGGCGTCCACCGAGAGCACGAGCACCTGGCGGCCGAACCGCTCGGCGATCTCCTGGATCAGCTCGGGGCGGGCGATCGCCGCGGTGTTGACGCCAACCTTGTCGGCGCCCGCGCGCAGCAGCCGGTCCACGTCGTCGGCGGAGCGCACGCCGCCGCCGACGGTGAGCGGGATGAAGACCTGCTCGGCGGTGCGGCGCACCACGTCGTAGGTCGTCTCGCGGTTGCCCGAGGAGGCGGTGATGTCCAGGAAGGTCAGCTCGTCGGCGCCCTCGGCGTCGTACAGCTTGGCCATCTCCACGGGGTCGCCCGCGTCCCGCAGGTTCTGGAAGTTGACGCCCTTGACGACCCGGCCGTTGTCGACGTCCAGGCACGGGATCACGCGTACGGCCAGGGTCATGACGCCCCCCGGTACGCCTCGACCTCGACCTCGACGATCAGCCGGGGGTCGACGAAGCCGGAGACGATGATCATCGAGGCCGCCGGGCGGACGGCGTCGAACAGCTCCTTGTGGGCGCGGCCCACCTCCTCCACGTCGCGCGCGTGGGTGAGGTACATCCGGGTGCGCACCACGTCGGCGGCGCCCAGGCCGAGCTGTCCGAGCGCGTCCAGGGCCACCTTGAAGGAGTTCACGGCCTGGTCGTAGGGCCCGCCGTCGGCGATCTCGCCGTCGACCACGGAGGTGCAGCCGGACACCAGCACGGTGCCGTTGGGGAGCTCCACCGCGCGCGAGTAGCCGAACTGCTCCTCCCAGGGGGCCCCGGTGGTCACGCGGCGGGCGCTCATGACGCCACCGCCGCGAGCGCCTCTTCCAGGGTGAACGCCTTGGCGTACAGCGCCTTGCCGACGATCGCGCCCTCCACGCCCTGCGGGACGAGCCCGGCCAGCGCGCGCAGGTCGTCCAGCGAGGAGACGCCGCCGGAGGCCACCACGGGCTTGTCGGTGGCCTCGCAGACGTTCGCCAGGAGCTCCAGGTTGGGGCCGGTGAGCGTGCCGTCCTTGCCGATGTCGGTGACCACGTAGCGGGCGCAGCCCTCGGAGTCCAGGCGGGCCAGCGTCTCGTACAGGTCACCGCCCTCGCTGGTCCAGCCGCGGCCCTTGAGGGTGGTGCCGCGCACGTCCAGGCCGACGGCGATCCGGTCGCCGTGCTCGGCGATGACCTTGGCGACCCACTCGGGGGTCTCCAGGGCGGCGGTGCCCAGGTTGACCCGGGTGCAGCCGGTGGCGAGCGCGGCGGCCAGCGTGGCGTCGTCGCGGATGCCGCCGGACAGTTCGACCCTGATGTCCATGGCGCCGGTGATCTCGGCGACCAGCGCGCGGTTGTCACCGGTGCCGAAGGCGGCGTCCAGGTCGACCAGGTGCAGCCACTCGGCGCCGGCGGACTGCCAGGCGAGGGCGGCCTGCAGCGGCGAGCCGTAGGAGGTCTCGCTGCCGGACTCGCCGTGCACCAGGCGCACGGCCTGGCCGTCGCGGACGTCCACGGCGGGGAGGAGTTCAAGTGTGCTGACGGCCATCAGAGGGTGCCCATCCAGTTGGTGAGGAGCTGTGCGCCGGCGTCGCCCGACTTCTCGGGGTGGAACTGCGTGGCCCACAGGGCGCCGTTCTCCACCGCGGCCACGAAGGGCTCTCCGTGGGTGGTCCAGGCGACCTTCGGGGCGGCGATGCGCGGGTTGCCGACCTCCAGCGTCCAGTCGCGCACCGCGTAGGAGTGCACGAAGTAGAAGCGGGCGTCGGCGTCGAGGCCGGCGAACTGGGCCGAGCCCTCGGGCGCGGCCACCGTGTTCCACCCCATGTGCGGGACGACGGGGGCCTTCAGCGGCTCGACCGTGCCGGGCCACTCGTCCAGGCCCTCGCTCTCCACGCCGTGCTCGATGCCGCGCTCGAAGAGGATCTGCATGCCGACGCAGATGCCCATGACCGGGCGCCCGCCGGCGAGCCGGCGTCCGACGATCCAGTCGCCGCGGGCCTCGCGCAGTCCGCGCATGCAGGCCGAGAAGGCGCCCACGCCGGGCACCAGGAGGCCGTCGGCGTTCATCGCGGTGTCGTAGTCGCGGGTGATCTCGACGTCGGCGCCCGCGCGCGCGAGCGCGCGTTCGGCCGAGCGGACGTTGCCGAAGCCGTAGTCGAAGACGACGACCTTCTTGGCCGTCATGACCACACGTCCAGCCGCATGATCCCGGCGACCAGGCACATGGCCGAGCCGATGGAGAGCAGCACGATCAGGCTCCGCGACTGCTTCTGCTTGACGAAGGAGTAGACGCCGCCGAGGAGGAAGAGCCCGACGACGATCAGGATGGTCGACAGGCTGGTCACAGTGCGCCCTTCGTGGAGGGGAGGATCCCGGCGGCGCGCGGGTCGCGCTCGCTGGCGTAGCGCAGGGCGCGCGCGAGCGCCTTGAACTGGCACTCCACGATGTGGTGCGCGTTGCGGCCGTACGGGACGTGGACGTGCAGGGCGATCTGCGCCTGGGCGACGAAGGACTCCAGGATGTGCCGGGTCATCGTGGTGTCGTACGTGCCGATCATCGGCGCCATGTTCTCGGGCTCGGTGTGCACCAGGTAGGGGCGGCCGGAGAGGTCGACGGTGACCTGGGCGAGCGACTCGTCCAGCGGGACGGTGCAGTTGCCGAAGCGGTAGATGCCGACCTTGTCGCCGAGGGCCTGCTTGAAGGCGGCGCCCAGCGCGAGGGCGGTGTCCTCGATGGTGTGGTGCGTGTCGATGTGCAGGTCGCCGTCGGTCTTGACCGTGAGGTCGAACAGGCCGTGGCGGCCGAGCTGGTCGAGCATGTGGTCGTAGAAGCCGACCCCGGTCGTCACGTCGACCTTGCCGGTGCCGTCGAGGTCGATCTCGACGACGACGGACGTCTCCTTGGTGGTGCGCTCGACCCGTCCTACGCGGCTCATGAGCTCTGCTCCTTCTTCAGTGCGCGAACCGCATCGAGGAACGCGTCGTTCTCTGCGGGCGTGCCGGCGGTGACCCGCAGCCGGCCCGGTACGCCGTTGTCACGGACCAGGACGCCCCGGTCGAGGATCGCCTGCCAGGCGGCCCGGGTGTCCTCGAAGCGGCCGAACTGGACGAAGTTGGCGTCCGACTCGGTGACCTCGTACCCGGCCGCGCGCAGCTCGGTGACCAGGCGGTCCCGCTCGGCCTTGAGCTGCTCGACGTACCCCAGGAGCGTATCGGTGTGCTCCAGGGCGGCCAGCGCGGTGGCCTGGGTGACGGCGGACAGGTGGTAGGGCAGCCGTACGAGCTGCACGGCGTCGACCACCGCGGGGTGCGCCGCCAGGTAGCCCAGGCGCAGCCCGGCCGCGCCGAAGGCCTTGGACATGGTGCGCGAGACCACCAGGTTGGGGCGGCCCTCGATCAGCGGCAGCAGCGAGTCGCGGTGGCTGAACTCCACGTACGCCTCGTCCACCACCACCAGGGACGGCTTCGCGGCCTGGGCGGCCTCGTACAGCGCGAGGACGGTCTCCGCCTCGACGGCGGTGCCCGTGGGGTTGTTGGGCGAGGTGATGAACACGACGTCCGGGCGGTGCTCGGCGATGACCGCCACGGCGGCGGCGGTGTCGATGCGGAAGTCGTCCCGGCGCGGCCCGGAGATCCAGCCGGTGCCGGTGCCGCGGGCGATCAGGGCGTGCATCGAGTACGAGGGCTCGAAGCCGATCGCGGTGCGGCCGGGGCCGCCGAAGGCCTGGAGCAGCTGCTGCAGGACCTCGTTGGAGCCGTTGGCGGCCCAGACGTTCTCCACGGCGACGGGGTGCTTGCCGGTCCGGGTGAGGTACGCGGCCAGGCCGGTGCGCAGCTCGACCGCGTCCCGGTCGGGGTAGCGGTTGAGCCCGCGCGCCGCCTCGGCGACCCGCTCGGCGATCCGGGCCACCAGGGGCTCGGGCAGCGGGTAGGGGTTCTCGTTGGTGTTGAGCTGGACGGGGACGTCAAGCTGCGGGGCGCCGTACGGGGACTTGCCGCGCAGTTCGTCCCGGATGGGGAGGTCGTCGATGCCGAAGGTCACTGTCCGGGCACCTGCCAGTCGAAGCGGGCCTTCAGCGCGGCCCCGTGCGCGGGCAGGTCCTCGGCCTCGGCGAGGGTGACCACGTGGTGGGTGACGTCGGCGAGCGCCTCGCGCGTGTAGTCGACGATGTGGATGCCGCGCAGGAAGGACTGCACGGACAGGCCCGAGGAGTGGCAGGCGCAGCCGCCGGTGGGCAGCACGTGGTTGGAGCCCGCGCAGTAGTCGCCGAGCGAGACCGGGGACCAGGGGCCGACGAAGATCGCGCCCGCGTTGCGCACCCGCTGGGCGACGGCCGCGGCGTCCGCGGTCTGGATCTCCAGGTGCTCCGCGCCGTACGCGTCGACCACCCGCAGGCCCTCGTCGAGCCCGTCGACCAGCACGATCGCGGACTGGCGGCCCGACAGGGCGGGCACGATGCGGTCCTGGACGTGCTTGGAGGCGGCGACCTGGGGGGCCAGCTCCTTCTCGACGGCGTCGGCCAGTGCGGGCGAGTCGGTGACCAGGACGGCCGCGGCCATCGGGTCGTGCTCGGCCTGGCTGATCAGGTCGGCGGCGACGTGCACCGGGTCGGCGGTGGCGTCCGCGAGGACCGCGATCTCGGTGGGGCCGGCCTCGGCGTCGATGCCGATGCGGCCCTTGAGCAGGCGCTTGGCGGCGGCCACGTAGATGTTGCCGGGTCCGGTGACCAGGTTGACGGGCAGGCACTCCCCCGCGCCGTAGGCGAACATCGCGACGGCCTGGGCGCCGCCGGCCGCGTACACCTCGTCGACGCCGAGCAGCGCGCAGGCGGCCAGGATCGTGGGGTGCGGCAGGCCGCCGAACTCCTTCTGGGGCGGGGAGGACACCGCGATGGCCTCGACGCCGGCCTCCTGGGCGGGGACGACGTTCATCACGACGGAGGAGGGGTAGACCGACAGGCCGCCCGGCACGTACAGGCCGACGCGCTCGACGGGGACCCACTTCTCGCTGACCGTGCCGCCCGGCACGACCTGGGTGGTCACGTCGGTGCGGCGCTGCTCGCGGTGGACCACGCGGGCCCGGCGGATGGACTCTTCCAGGGCGGCGCGCACGGCCGGGTCGAGCGCGTCGAGGGCCTTCGCCAGCTCCTGGACGGGCACCCGCAGGTCACGCACGCGTACGCCGTCGAACTTCTCGCCGTAGTCGATCACCGCCGCCGCGCCATGATGCCGTACGTCCTCGCAGATGGGCCGCACCTTCTCCAGGGCGGCTTCCACGTCGAATTCGGCACGGGGCAGCAGGTCGCGCAGCGCGCCACCCTCGGGGAGGGCGTCGCCGCGCAGATCGATTCGAGAGATCACGGGGCCAATTCTCTCAGACGGCCCGAGGGCACCGGACGTCCGTATCACTGGCTGATACACGCCACGGCAGCCTCCGGTTGTCACACCTGACCGATAGCGTTCACGACGTCACACAGCGGGAGGCACCCCGCTGACGACGGGGAACGCGCGGGACCGCACGGGCGCGGGCCCGGGCGGCACGCACGGGGAACAACGGGGAACACAGGGGCGACCGAGGGGGAGCGGCCTTGACCGAACCGCACGACGGCGACCTTCCGAACGACCTGACACCGGCCGAGCTGGGCATGTGGCAGGCGTTCCGGATCGGCGCGACGTACGACCTGACGACCGGGAACCCGCTCCTCGACGACCCCTTCTCGGACCGGCCCTGGCCCGAGGAGCGCAGCGTGCGGGCGCGCGTGGTGGCGCTGCTGCTGCTGGCCGGGCCGCCGGCGCTGGCGGGCCGGGTCTCGGCACTGAAGCTGCGCGGGCTGCGGATCACCGGGACGCTGACGCTGGCGGGCGGGACGATCGGGCCGTACGTGGAGCTGACGGGCTGCCGCTTCGAGCAGGAGGTGGTGCTGCCGGAGTCGCGGTTCGGGACGCTGCGCCTCGTCGGCTGCGCGATACCCCGGATCGAGGCGGCCCGGCTGCACACCGAGGGCGATCTGCACCTGCCGCGCTGCCGGGTGGCCAGGGGCGTGCGGCTGAGCGACGCGCAGATCGGCACCGACCTGCTGATCAACCAGATCGTGGTCCACCCGGACGTGCGCGGCCGGGCGATCACGGCCGACGGCCTGTCGGTGGCCCAGGACCTCCAGGCGGAGCTGATCGAGACGCACGGCGAGCTGAGCCTGCGCGGGGCGAAGGTGGGCGGCTCGCTGAGCCTGCGGGGCAGCACGCTGCGCGGCACGGAGGAGCGCCGCGCGCTGAACGCCCCGCAGCTGTCGGTGGAGCGCACGCTCTACATGTCGTACGCGTGGGTGAACGACGTCACGGGCAACGCGGGCGCGACGCCGCCGTTCGGCACCCGCTCCGGGCAGGTGCGCGGCACCCGCCGCAAGCCGCTGGAGTGCCACGGCGCGGTGCGCCTCGACGACGGGCGGTTCGGCGACGCGGTGGACCTGCACCTGGCCCGGTTCGTGATGTCCACGGCCCGCCGCGAGGAGCTGTCGCTGCGCCGGATCGTCGTACCGGAGCTGCGCTTCAACGCCGAGCGCCCGCAGGAGGGCACGGTCGTGCTGAACGGCGCGAAGGTGGTGACGCTGATCGACCTGTCGACCAGCTGGCCCGGCCCCGGCGGCCTGAAGATGGGCGGCTTCGCCTACGACAACCTGGTGCCGTACGGGCACTTCCCGCTGTCGCGCCGGCTGGAGTGGGTGGACGCGGCGACCCCGGAGTACGCGCCGGAGCCGTACGAGCGCCTGGCGGCGGTGCTGCGGGCCAGCGGGGAGGACGCGGACGCGCGCGAGGTGCTGCTCGCCAAGCAGCGGCGGCGGCGCGAGACGCTCCCGCTGGCCGGGAAGCTGTGGGGCTACCTCCAGGACTGGACGGTGGCGTACGGCTACCGGCCGGGCCGGGCGCTGTGGTGGATGGCGGTCCTGTGGGCGGCGGGCGCGCTGGCGTTCTCCCGCCACGTCCCCGCGCCGCTCAAGCCGGACGAGCACCCCGACTGGAACGCGACGCTGTACGCGCTGGACCTGCTGCTGCCGGTGATCAACCTCGGGCAGGACGGCTACTGGCGGCTCCAGGGCGGCTGGCAGTGGCTGTCGACCGTACTGATCGTGCTCGGCTGGATCCTCGCCACAACCGTCGCAGCCGGTGCCTCCCGTCTCCTCAGCCGCGGCTGACACACCCTCATCAGGTTTCTTTACGGGGTCTTGGCTTTCCCGGGGACAACCTTCACGCCGCTACCAAAGCTTCACAGCCAGCCACTGGCGCCGCTCCCACCTGCGGTTTTGAATGGTCGGCACCATGTCATTGCTCCGCGCCCTGCTCAGCACCGCACGCATGGTCCGGCACGCGCCGCGGCTCGCCGACGGCCTGCCGCCGGACGACGCGGTGCTCCTCGACGCGCCGGACGACCGCCTCGGGCCGGCCCTGGTGGCGGCCGCCGTGGGCGACCACGACCCGGCCGCCAAACTGCTCGCCACGACCCGGGACGCGGCCGACTGGGAGAACCGCGACCGCTACGTGGCCCGGCTCGCCGGATTCGCCCACAGCCGCGGCGACTGGCTGGCCGGCTGGCTCGCCTCCGCCCCGGGCGACCCCGACGCCCTGCTGGTGCGCGCCGAGCTCGCCGTGCGCCGGGCCTGGGAGTCGCCCGCCCGCGCCGAGCGGCTGCGCGAGGTGCGCCCCCTGGTGGACGCGGCGGTCGAGGCGGGGCCCGGCGACCCGGTGCCCTGGCGGCTCGCCCTGGACCACGCGCGCGGCACCCGGGCCCCCCACACGGCGTTCGAGGGCCTCTGGGAGCAGGCCGTGCGACGCTCCCCGCACCACTACGGCTGCCACGTCTCCGCCCTGAAGTACCTCTCCGCCCAGTGGTACGGCTCGCACCGCGAGTGCTTCGACTTCGCCGAGCAGGCCGCCCAGGACGCGCTGCCCGGCTCGCTGGTCAAGGCCCTCCCGGCGCGCGCCGCCTACGCCCAGCTCAGCAGCGGCGACCCGGTGGCCGTGCGCGGCGAGCGGATCGACGCGGCGGCGGACCTGGCGGCCGCGCTCTGCGCCGGGTACCCGCCGGGCGACCCCTGGCCGGCCGAGCTGCGCAACCTGCTGGCGTACGTGCTGGTCGGGCGGGCGCGATGGGCCCCGGCGCTGGAGCAGTTCCGGCTGACCGGACCGTACGCGACGTCGTTCCCGTGGGGCGCGGGCGGCGCGGATCCGCTCGGCGGCTTCCTGGCCGCGCGCGATTCGGCGCGCCGCGAACTGGCGGCCGTGACGCCTTTGCGGTCGAGGGCCGGTCGCGGGGGTGGCGGCGGCCATTACGCTTGACCGCTGTGACCACCGCACACCTCCCTCTGTTCCCGCTGAACGCGGTCCTGTTCCCGGGCCTCGTGCTGCCGCTGAACGTCTTCGAGGAGCGTTATCGCGCCATGATGCGCGAGCTGCTCAAGACCGACGAGGACGAACCGCGCCGCTTCGCCGTCGTCGCCATCCGCGACGGCCGCGAGGTCGCCGCCACGGCACCCGGGATGCCCGACCGCACGGCGCTGCCCGACAAGGGCCCGGCGGCCGGCTTCGGCCCCGACCCGATCCAGGCCTTCCACCGGGTGGGCTGCGTCGCCGACGCCGCCTCCGTCCGGGAGCGCTCCGACGGCAGCTTCGAGGTGATGGTGACCGGCACCACCCGGGTGAAGCTGCTGTCCGTGGACGCGAGCGGCCCCTTCCTGACCGCCGAGCTCGAGGAGCTGGACGAGCGGGAGGGCGACGGCGCGGGGGCGCTCGCCGAGGGCGTGCTGCGCGCGTTCCGCTCGTACCAGAAGCGCCTGGCCGGAGCACGCGAGCGGACCCTGACCACCGGCGCGGAGCTGCCCGACGACCCGTCCGTGGTGTCCTACCTGGTCGCCGCGGCCGCCGTGCTCGACATCCCGTCCAAGCAACGGCTGCTCCAGGCACCGGACACCGCGACCCGGCTGCGCGAGGAACTGACCCTGCTGCGGGCCGAGACGGCGGTGCTGCGGCACCTGCCCTCGCTGCCCGCCGTGGACCTCACCCGCACGCCGACCAGCCCCAACTAGCTCGTGTCCGCAATGTCCTAGGAGCCCCGGTGGCCAAGAAGCAGAAGAAGCAGTCGGGCGGCACCCCGGCGACCGTGGCGCTGGCGGGCGCGGGCGTGGAGCACGCCGTGCACGCCTACGAGCACGACCCGGCCGCGCCGTCCTACGGCGAGGAGGCCGCCGAGGCCCTCGGCGTCTCCCCCGACCGGGTCTTCAAGACGCTGGTGGCCGACGTGGACGGCGAGCTGACCGTCGCGGTGGTCCCGGTGGCCGGGCAGCTCGACCTGAAGGCGCTGGCCTCGGCGGTCGGCGGCAAGCGGGCCGCGATGGCCGACCCGGTGCTCGCCGAGCGCACCACCGGGTACGTCCGGGGCGGGATCTCCCCGCTGGGCCAGCGCAAGCGGCTGCGCACGGTGCTGGACGCCTCGGCGTCCGGGCACCCCACGATCTGCGTCTCGGCGGGCCGCCGGGGCCTGGAGGTCGAGCTGGCGCCCGCGGACCTGGCGGCGCTCACCTCCGCCGTGGTGGCCCCGATCGGGCGCGTCTGACCCCTTCACGCGGCCGCTCGTCTCGGTTACGTACGTACGGGGAACACCCGTGCGTCGAACCGGGAGGGGCAGCGATGTCCAAACGCACCCGCAAGCGCAAGTGGCGGCTGAAGAAGAACCGCGCCAACCACGGCAGGCGGCCCGCCTAGGACCTGTCCGGTCGATCATGCTGGCATCGGTGCCGGGTGGCTTCTGGTCCTGGTGAGCGGTGGCTGGTGCGTGCGATCGCAAGGCGGAGGAGGGAGGCGGTGGGGTCTCCCCTGCTCGAGCGAAGCCGAGAGCTTGGGGAAGGAGCGTTGTCGACCGACGACAACGCCGCGAGCGTGCGTGCCAGGCGCCGCGGCCCAGGCGTGATCGACCGGACAGGTCCTAGCGTGACCTCAGGACCCGGACTGGTGCGGGGCCGGCGGCGGAAGGTACGGCGCGTCCCACACCGGCTCCGGGTCCCTGGGCCCGAACAGCGCGGTCAGGCCCAGGTGCACCACCATGGCGGCCACCGGCCAGGCGAGCAGCGCCCCCTTGGCGTTCAGGTCGAGGGGCGCGTCGAAGGTCACGCCCTGGCCGACGGAGACCGCGTGCGCGGCCACGTCGTGGGTCGGGCCGAGCCAGGTGCCCAGGCCCCAGCCGAGCATCGAGCCGAGCAGCCCGCCCAGCGCCAGGGCCACCACCAGCGGCACCCCGCCCGCGCGGCGCAGCAGGAACACCACGCCCGCGCTCACCGCGCCGAAGCCAAGCGCCAGGAGCGCGAACACGCCGTCGGCGCCGATCGCCTCCTCGCCCTCGGTGTCCTTGAGGAAGACCGCCCGGGCGTCCGAGACCAGCGGCACGCGCGGCGCCAGCCACAGCCAGAGCAGGCCCAGCAGGGCCCCGGCCAGGGCCACGAGCACCAGGACCAGCACGGACTGGCGCAGCTCAGCCGCCAGGCCGGGACCGTCCTTCTCACCGGGCGTGCCGGTGTGGGGCAGGGCCCAGGGGTTGTCGTGCGGCGAGGGCTGGTGCGGCGGCGTCAGGGGTGCGGTCACCCCGCCATCGTGCCAGGCGTGCGGAGCGGCCGCCTCACCGGACCGCCGCCCGCCGGTACGCCCAGGTCGCCACGGCCAGCGAGACCACGCCGACGGCCCCGCAGACGGCGAGGTCGAGGGCGACGACGGCCCAGTCCGGGCCGGAGTCGAAGGTGCGGGCCAGCGCCTCCACGCCGTAGGTGGAGGGCAGCAGGTCGCGCGCCCAGGAGATCGGCCCGGGCAGCCGCTCGCCCGGCAGCACGCCGAGCAGCAGCGCGGCCGACATGCCGAGCTGGCCCAGGAGCGTGGCCAGCTCGGGCCGGGGGGCGAGCAGCCCGAGGGCGGCGCCAAGACCGGCGAGCGCGGCACCGCTCAGCGGGACGACCGCGACCAGGATCCACAGGTGGGTCAGCGGCAGCTGGAAGAGCAGGGACCCGGTGACGGCGGTGACGACGGTGCCGGGCACGGTGAAGGAGGCGTACGCGCCCGCCGCGCCGAGCACCACGGCCGCGGGCGGCACCGGCAGGGTGGCGTAGTGGTCGAGGCCGCCGCTGGCGCGCAGCTGGCCGAAGTACTGGGCGAGCAGGTTCAGCGCGACGAAGGCCACCACGAGCACCGAGGAGCCCGCGACGACGGCCCGCGCCTCGGCGCCGCCGTCCACCACCCCGCGCATCAGGACCATGATCCCGACGGACTGGAAGGTCGCCACGAACAGCAGCGGGATGCGGGCCACCCGGGCGCGCGAGAGCTGGGCCCGGTAGACCGCGGCGAGCGCGGGCAGCAGCCGGGCCGCCGGGGCGAGCGGCGCCTCCTGCGCCCCGGCCCGACCGGTACGGCTCCCGGTCCCGGTCACCGCCTCCGCGGGTACCACGCTCACGCCTTCACCAACCCCTTCTCCGTGCTCCCCCCGAGTGCCAGGTAGACGTCCTCCAGGCTGGGCGTCGCCAGCGTGAAGTCGTCCAGGGCCGCGAACGCCGCGCCGCCCGTGACGGCCGCGACCGCGGCCCGCGCCTCGTCCGGGGCCAGCCGCAGCACCCAGCGGCGCCCCGACTCCTGGGCCGAGCCGCGCAGCGCGGCGACCTCGGGCACCTCCAGGGGCGCCCGCTCCCGCCAGACCAGCTCCACCCGGACCTCCCCGGCGACCCGGTCCTTCAGACCGGCCGGGGTGTCGCAGGCGATGACCTTGCCGCGGTCCAGGACCGCGACCCGGTCCAGGACGGTCTCGGCCTCGATGACGTTGTGGGTGACCAGCAGCACGGTCGCGCCGTGCTCGGCGCGGCGGCGGTCCACGGCGGCCCAGACGGCACGCCGGGCGACCGGGTCCATGCCGGTGGTCGGCTCGTCCAGGACGAGCACGGGCCGCGTGCCGACCAGGGTCGCGGCGAAGCAGGCGAGCCTGCGCTGGCCGCCGGAGAGCTTCTTCAGGGGGCGCCCGGCCAGCTCGGTCAGGCCCAGCTCGTCCAGCACCGCGTCGCGCTCGGCGCGCGCCTCGCGCAGGCCGAGGCCGCGCAGCCGGCCGGTGGTCTCGGCGGCCAGCGCGACGGTCAGCTCGTCCAGGGCGGTGGACTCCTGGCCCAGGTAGCCGACCAGCCGGGCGGCCCGCTCGGGGTGGCGCACCAGGTCGTGGCCGAGCAGGTGGACGGAGCCGGAGTCGGGGCGCATCAGGCCGGTCAGCTGGCGCACGAGGGTGGACTTGCCGGCGCCGTTGGGGCCGAGCAGGCCGAAGATCTCGCCGCCGCGGACGTCCAGGCTGATCCCGTCGGTCGCCCGGACCTCGGGGCTCGCGGGGGCCCCGCGCCTGCCGCGCGCGGCCGGGTACGTCTTGACCAGGTCCCGCACCACGCACACCGTACTCACGAGGGATGAGCCTACGGGGTCGCCGGGGCTACTCCCCCGCGGGGGCGTGTTCGGCGGCGGCGCGGACGTCGATCTCCCGCCAGAAACCGGCCCGGATGGCATAGCGGTCGTGCTCGTCGATCTGGTCGTCCTTGTGGGCGAGCAGGCCGAACCGGGCGGCGTAGCGCAGCAGCTCGCCGTCGATGCGGTGCGGGATGCGCGGGTACATGGTGGACAGCTTGTGCACGTGGACCTGCTCGGGCAGCCGCTCCATCCAGCGGCGGGCGAAGACCTGGCCGACCTCGAAGGGGTCGCCGCCGACGGTGGTGATGTCCTCCTCCCGGTCGGCCCAGCGCTGCTCGGCGCTGGTGAGCTGGGCGAGGGTGGGCAGCGAGGCGGTCTCGGGCGGCTCGCCGAGGGGCCCGCCGGGGCGCTCGACCCAGCCCTTGTCGGAGGACCAGCGCAGGGTGGCGCCGCCCGGGTGCGCCGGGGGCTGGACGGTGCCGGGGCCGCGCAGGCCCGCCAGGTCCTTGGGGGTGGGCACGCCCTTGGCGGTGGCGGGCGCGGGGACGCCGCCGCGCTCGGCCACGGGCGCGGCGCCGTTCTCCGCGGCGGCCGGGCCCGCGCCCCGTACGGCGGCAGCGGCGGCGGCCGCCTCGGCGGCCCGCTCGGCGGAGGCGGCGAGCGCGGACTCGGGCAGCGGGGCGGAGAGGATGGCGGCGATCTCGGGGCGCGGCGCGGGCGGCGGCGCGCAGATGCCGCCGAACTCCTTGGCGCGGACGGCGCGGGTGATCCAGGTCCGGTCGAGGACCCGGCGCTCGTCGGCCTCGGCGACCAGGTCCTCGGACTGGTTGTAGTCGCCGTCGGCGGCCTGCACGGCCCACAGGTGGACGGCGACGCCGTGCTCCTTGGCGGACATCAGGCCGGGCAGCAGGTCGCCGTCGCCGGTCACCAGGACCACGTCGGAGCAGGCGCGGTTGCGGGCCAGCTCGGTGAGCTCGGCGTGCATGGCGGCGTCCACGCCCTTCTGCGCCCAGCGGCCGTCGCTGCGGGTCAGGGCGCCCAGCCGGACGGTCACCCGGGGCATCACGCGCAGCCTGCGGTGCTCGGGCTGGGGGACGCGGTCGGGGGCGCCGTCGAACCAGTAGATCCGCAGCAGGGGGCGCGCGGTGTCCGCCTCGGCGAGCTCGCGCAGTCCCTGGATGAGGGCGGTGTGGTCGACGGTGATCCGGGAGCGCGCCGGTTCCCCGGCGAGGAGGCTCGCGGCGGCACCGAGCAGGTAGCCGGCGTCCACCAGGACGACGCAGCGGTCCACGTGTTCCACCCTCTTTCGGGAACGGCGGGATCGGGGGGTGCTTCGGGTTGCTTCGAGTCTGCCCGACCGCGCGGGGGTAAACGGCCGGAACTGGATCATCGGCGTGGCGGATCGCGCGTGCACGCCTCCGATGAGTGCCGATTACCCACCGCAATGATCCAAAATGCGGCGGTTCACCCCTTGTGTGACTGTGGTGGCGGCCCTGGCCCCTAGATACCCGCAGGAGGCACCACCATGGCCAAGAACAAGAACCGCAAGCAGGAACGCTCCTCCCAGGCCGAGCGCGGCGCCCAGGACGCGCAGAAGTCCTCGATGGAAGCGCAGTCGCCGGCCCAGTCGATGGCCCAGGGAAGCCCTGCGGATGTCGCCCGTAAGCACCAGCGGCGTTTCGGCCACAACTGAGCCGCGGCCGCCTGAAGCACGCCGAGAGGGGCGCACCCGTGACGACGGGTGCGCCCCTCTCGTGGGTCGCGCGGGGGCCGGCGGGGGTCAGCCGGCCAGGCAGGACGGGCCGAGCAGCACCTTCAGGTCGCCGAACAGGGCCGGGTCGGGCTGCACCCGGTGCCGGTCCAGGCGCAGCACGGTGGTCTTGCGGGGGCCCTGGAGCTTGATCCGCACCTCGGTGTTGCCCTTGTGGTGGCTGAGGATCTCGCCGAGGCGGCTGATCATCGGCGGGGTGACCTTGACGGTGGGGATGGTGACGACCACGGGCGCATTGGTGCCCGCCGAGGACAGGTCGGGGACCTGGAGCTCCATGGCGACCAGCCGGGGCACGTCCTCGCGCTTGTCGAGGCGGCCCTTGACGAAGACGACCGTGTCCTCGACCAGCTGGGTGGAGACGAGCTGGTACGTCGCCGGGAAGAACATGCACTCGATGGAGCCGGCCAGGTCCTCCACCGTGGCGATCGCCCAGGCGTTGCCCTGCTTGGTCATCTTGCGCTGGAGGCCGGAGATGATGCCGCCGATGGTGACGACCGCGCCGTCGCCGTGCTCGCCGCCGGTGAGCTGGGAGATGCCCGCGTCCGTCTTGTCGGACAGGACGTGCTCCAGGCCGAAGAGCGGGTGGTCGGAGACGTACAGTCCGAGCATCTCGCGCTCCTGCGCGAGCAGGTAGGACTTCTCCCACTCCAGGTCGGAGAACTCCACGTCGAGGCCGAAGCCGGGCTCGTCCGAGGCGCCGTCGTCGCCCATGCCGCCGAACAGGTCGAACTGCCCCTCGGCCTCCTTGCGCTTGACCGCCACCACGTTGTCGATCATCGGCTCGTGGTGGGCGACCAGGCCCTTGCGGGTGTGGCCCATCTCGTCGAAGGCGCCGGCCTTGATCAGCGACTCGACGGTCCGCTTGTTGCAGACGACCGCCTCGACCTTGTCCAGGAAGTCGGGGAAGCTGCTGTACTTCCCCTTCGCCCTGCGGGTCTTGATGATCGACTCGACCACGTTCTGCCCGACGTTGCGCACGGCGGTCAGGCCGAACAGGATCACGTCGTCGCCCTGGGCCGCGAAGTTGGACAGCGACTCGTTCACGTTCGGCGGGAGGACCTTGATGCCCATGCGCCGGCACTCGTTGAGGTAGATCGCGGACTTGTCCTTGTCGTCCTTGACCGAGGTGAGCAGGCCGGCCATGTACTCGGCCGGGTGGTTGGCCTTGAGGTAGGCCGTCCAGTACGAGACCAGTCCGTACGCGGCGGAGTGGGCCTTGTTGAAGGCGTAGCCGGCGAACGGGACCAGCACGTCCCAGAGCGCCTTGATCGCCTCGTCGCTGAAGCCCTTCTTCTTGGCTCCGGCCTCGAAGATCACGAAGTTCTTGGCCAGTTCCTCGGGCTTCTTCTTGCCCATCACGCGGCGCAGGATGTCGGCCTCGCCGAGCGAGTAGCCCGCGATGATCTGGGCGGCCTTCTGCACCTGCTCCTGGTACACGATCAGGCCGTGGGTGACGTCCAGGACCTCCCGCAGCGGCTCTTCGAGCTCCGGGTGGATCGGCGTGATCTCCTGCTGCTTGTTCTTGCGCAGCGCGTAGTTCGTGTGCGAGTTCATGCCCATCGGGCCCGGGCGGTAGAGCGCGGACACGGCGGAGATGTCTTCGAAGTTGTCGGGCTTCATCAGCCGCAGCAGGGAGCGCATGGGCCCGCCGTCGAACTGGAAGACGCCCAGGGTGTCGCCGCGCTGGAGCAGCTCGAAGGTCTTGGGGTCGTCGAGCGGCAGGCTCAGGAGGTCGATGTCGATCCCCTTGTTGGCCTTCACCATCTTGACGGCGTCGTCCATGATCGTGAGGTTGCGCAGGCCGAGGAAGTCCATCTTCAGCAGGCCGAGCGACTCGCAGCTCGGGTAGTCCCACTGCGTGATGGTCACGCCGTCGGTGTGCCGCACCCAGACCGGGACGTGGTCGGTGATGGTCTCGCTGGACATGATCACGCCGGCCGCGTGCACGCCCATCTGCCGCACCAGGCCCTCCACGCCGCGCGCGGTGTCGATGACCTTCTTCACGTCCGGCTCGTTCTCGTACATCCCCCGGATCTCGCCCGCCTCGGAGTAGCGCGGGTGGGCGGGGTCGAGGATGCCGGAGAGCGGGATGCCCTTGCCCAGGACGTCGGCGGGCATGGCCTTGGTGAGCCGGTCGCCCATCGCGTAGGGGTAGCCGAGGACGCGCGCGGAGTCCTTGATCGCGTTCTTGGCCTTGATGGTGCCGTACGTGCCGATCATGGCGACCTTGTCGGCGCCGTACTTCTCCGTCACGTACCTGATCACCTCGACGCGCCTGCGCTCGTCGAAGTCGATGTCGACGTCGGGCATGGAGATGCGCTCGGGGTTGAGGAAGCGCTCGAAGATCAGGCCGTGCGGGATCGGGTCGAGGTCGGTGATGCCCATGGCGTACGCGACGATCGAGCCGGCCGCCGAGCCGCGGCCGGGGCCGACGGCGATGCCCTGGTTCTTGGCCCACATGATGAAGTCGGCGACCACGAGGAAGTAGCCGGGGAAGCCCATCGAGATGATGGTGTCCATCTCGTACTCGACCTGCTTGAGGCGGTCCTCGGGGATGCCGCCGGGGAAGCGGCGCTCCATGCCCCGCATGGTCTCCTCGCGGAACCAGGTGACCTCGGTGTAGCCGTCGGGGATGTCGAACTTCGGCATCAGGTTGCGCTCGACGAACATGCCCTCGGTGTCGATCTGCTCCGCGACCAGCAGGGTGTTGCGGCACCCCTCCTGCCAGGCGTCGGAGGAGTCGATCGCGTACATCTCGTCGGTGGACTTCAGGTAGTAGCCCGTGCCGTCGAAGCGGAACCGGTCCGGGTCGGAGAGGTTCTTGCCGGTCTGGATGCAGAGCAGGGCGTCGTGCGCGCCGGCCTCGTGGGAGTAGGTGTAGTGCGAGTCGTTGGTCACCAGCGGCGGGATGCCGAGCTTCTTGCCGATCTCCAGCAGGCCGTCGCGGACCCGGCGCTCGATCTCGATGCCGTGGTCCATCAGCTCCAGGAAGTACCGGTCCTTGCCGAAGATGTCCTGGTACTCGGACGCGGCCTTGAGGGCCTCGTCGAACTGGCCCAGGCGCAGCCGGGTCTGCAGCTCGCCGGAGGGGCAGCCGGTGGAGGCGATCAGGCCCTCCGACCACTGGGAGATGGTCTCCTTGTCCATCCGGGGCCACTTCGTCAGCCAGCCCTCGGCGTACGCGTCGGAGGACAGCCGGAAGAGGTTGTGCAGGCCCGTCGCGTTCGCCGCCCAGATGGTCTTGTGGGTGTAGCCGCCGGAACCGGAGACGTCGTCCCGCTTCTGGTGCGGCTGGCCCCACTGGACCTTGCGCTTGTTGCGCCGGGACTCCGGCGCCACGTACGCCTCGATGCCGATGATCGGCGTGATCCCGGCCTTCTTCGCGGAGTGGAAGAAGTCGTACGCCCCGTGCAGGTTGCCGTGGTCCGACATGGCGATGTGGGTCATGCCCATCTCGTTGCACGCGTCGAACATGTCCTTGAGCCGCGCGGCACCGTCCAGCAGCGAGTACTGGGTGTGGACGTGAAGGTGCGTGAAGGGCGGCTTGGTCACGGCGGGGGCCTCCAACGGGAACGGGCGGCGACGGGCACCGGGCGGTCTGGGGGGACAGCGTGGAAGTCTACGTCTCCTCACTGACAGCCGTCGGGCACTCGCCGGTACGGTCGTGCGTTGGAAGGGGGACGGGACACCCGTCCCATTTGTCACGCACGCCCGCAGCAGGAGGCACCCCGGATGCCGGTACCCGAGCCCACCGCCGAAGAGCGCGGTGAGCAGATACTCGCCGTCTTCGAGACCGCCTTCGGCGAGCTGCTGGCCGCCGACCCGGCGGCCTTCCGCGTGAAGTTCCGCAAGATGGCGGCGTCCGCCTTCGCCTTCTACCGGGGCACGGCGTGCCTGTTCTACGCCGACCTGGACGAGGAGAAGCGCGGCGGGCCTTACCTGGACGAGCGGACCGGCCGGGTCTGGATGCACGGCGACCTGCACGCCGAGAACTTCGGCACGTACATGGACGCCAACGGGCGGCTGATCTTCAACGTCAACGACTTCGACGAGGCGTACGTCGGCCCCTTCACCTGGGACCTCAAGCGGCTGTCCGCCTCGCTCGCCCTGATCGGCTACACCAAGGCGCTCGGCGACGACCAGATCACCGACCTGGTGCGCACCTACGCGACCGCCTACCGCGAGCGCATCCACGCGCTGGCCACCGGCGCCAAGAACGACGAGACGCCGCCCTTCACCCTGGACACCGCCGACGGCCCGCTGCTCGACGCCCTGCGCGACGCCCGCTCGCTGACCCGCTTCGGCCTGCTGGACTCGATGACGGAGATACGCGACTTCGAGCGCCGGTTCGCCTCCGGCGGCGGCGCGGTGGAGCTGGACGCGGCCACCCGCTACAAGGTCCTGGCGGCCTTCGACGGCTACCTGGAGACGCTGCCCGAGTCGAGCCTGGCGCGCCCGGACTCCTACCGGGTCAAGGACGTGGTGGGGCGGCGCGGCATCGGCATAGGCTCGGCGGGCCTGCCCTCGTACAACATCCTGCTGGAGGGCAACAGCGACGCGCTGGAGAACGACGTCGTGATCTACATGAAGCAGGCGCAGACCCCGGCGGTCTCCCGGCACGTCACGGACCCGGAGGTGCGCGGCTACTTCCAGCACGAGGGGCACCGCACGGTGATCTCGCAGCGGGCGCTGCAGGCGCACGCGGACCCGTGGCTGGGCTGGACCGAGCTGGACGGCGCGGGGCAGCTGGTGGCCGAGGTGTCGCCGTACGCGGTGGACCTGGACTGGTCGGACATCGACGACCCGGCGGAGATCGCGGCGACCGTGGCGGACCTGGGCCGGGCGACCGCGACCATGCACGCGGCGGCGGACGACGAGAGCGGGCACTCCCTGGTGCCGTTCTCCACCGAGCGGGCCATCGACGCGGCGATCGCGGCGGACGAGGAGGGCTTCGCCCGGCTGCTGGTGGACTTCGCGCACGCGTACGGGGCCCGTGCGCGCGCCGATCACCAGATCTTCGTGGACCTGTTCCGTAACGGTCGGATTCCAGGTCTGTAGCCCTGTGCCGCAAAGGCCGGATCCTTAGGGGCCGCCTACATCGCGGCATGGCACACTCCTTCGACGATGGACATATCAGGGGCGCAGCTGAGGGGGCTGCGGGCAGCGGTCTTCACGGCTCTCGTCGTGACGCTGTCCGCCGCCTCCCACGTGCTGCTCTCGCGCGTCCCGCTCCCCTTCCTCACGCTGGCCGCCGTCTCGGCGGGCGTCTTCGCCGTGGCGTACGCGCTGGCGGGCCGCGAGCGCGGCTTCTGGGGCGTGGCGGGGCTGCTGGTCCCGCTGGAGCTGGCCGCCGACACCGTCTTCACCACCGGACAGCACGTCTGTTACGGCCCCGCGGGCGGCCCAGTCGCCGGCGCCCTGCGCGCGGTCGGCGTGGACCTGCTGTGCGGCGGCAGCGTGGGCACCCCGCTGCCGGGCGTGGTCCCGCAGGGCGGCGCGGCCGCGCTGCTCGACTCGCCCGACCCGGCCCTGCCGTGGCTGCTGCTCGCCGCCCACCTGGCGGTCGGGGTCTCGGCCGCGGCCTGGCTGTGGCGCGGCGAGCGGGCGCTGGGGGCGCTGCTGCGCGCCGTCGGGGGCTTCGCCTTCCGGCCGCTGCTGATCGCGGCGGCGCTGGTGTCCACGCCCCGCCGGACCGTGCGCCGCGGCGCGCGCCCGGCCACCCGCGCGCACCGTTCGCGCACCCTGCTCCTCGTGCACAGCGTGGGACGGCGGGGACCGCCGTGCCCGGTGCCCGCTCCTTTCTGAGCGGGCCCTTCCGAGCACCGAGCAGTCCCCTCCCCTTTCCACCCTTTTCTGCCACGGAGAGATCGATCATGAGTGCACGCAACAGCCAGGCGAACAAGGCGGCGGCCCGCGAGCGGCTGCGCGCCGAGCGCGAGCGCCAGGCCAAGAAGGACAAGGCTCGCCGCCAGATAGTCGTCGCCGTCTCGACGGTCGCCGTGCTGGCGGCCGCGGGCGGCATCGGCTACGCGGTCATGCAGGCCAACAAGCCCTCCCACTGGGAGTCCGTGAAGGACGAGAAGAACGTCGCGGCCCCGGCGAACACCACCGGTACGAACGGCACCACCGTGGTGGTCGGCAAGTCCACCGCCAAGAAGACCCTGGAGCTCTACGAGGACTCGCGCTGCCCGATCTGCGCGACCTTCGAGCAGGCCGTGGGCGAGACGGTGAAGAAGGACGTCGACGCCGGCAAGTACAAGATCAAGTACGTCGGCGCGACCTTCATCGACAACTCCGACCAGGGCGAGGGCTCCAAGAACGCCCTGTCGGCGCTGGGCGCGGCGCTGAACGTCAGCCCGGACGCGTTCCTCGCGTACAAGTCCGCGCTGTACTCGGCGAAGTACCACCCGGACGAGCGCGACGACAAGTTCGCCAAGGACTCGTACCTGCTGGAGGTCGCGGACACCGTCCCGGCGCTCAAGGGCAACGCGGCCTTCAAGAAGGCCGTCGAGGACGGCACGTACGACGCCTGGGCGATCAAGATGTCCCAGGCCTTCGACAAGAGCGGGGTCACCGGCACCCCGACCCTGAAGATGGACGGCAAGAAGGTCACGTCCGAGGGCAGCGACAACGCCCCGATGACGGCGGCCGACTTCACCAAGGCCATCGACAAGGCCCTGAAGGGATAAGGGCCTTGGGGGCGGCGCCCCCGAGCGGTGACCGGGGCGCGGCCCCCGGTCGACGGGCAGGCGAACTTTCCCGGATTCGCCTGCCCGTTCGCTTTACCGGTCAGTAATGTGTCCGGCTGTGACCAGTCGTGATGTAATCGCAGACAGTGGCCTGCCGAGCCGTCGCTCGGTCGTGAAGGCCGCCGCCGCCACCGCCGTGGTGGCCGCCCCGCTCCTCGCCGCCGCCACCGCCACCGCCTCCGCGGACGAGCGGGGCCCCGCGTTCCTGCACGGCGTCGCCTCCGGCGACCCGCTGCCCGACGGCGTCCTGCTGTGGACGCGCGTCACCCCCTCCCCCGAGGCGGTGCCCGGCTCCGGCCTCGGCGCGGCGACCGAGGTCGCCTGGGAGGTCGCCGAGGACAAGGCGTTCGGACGCCTGATAGCCAAGGGGTCGCTCACCACGGGCCCCGACACCGACCACACCGTGAAGGCGGACGTGCGGGGCCTGCGCCCGGCGGCCGTCTACTACTTCCGCTTCCGCGCGGGCGACGCCGTCTCCCCGGTCGGCCGCACCCGCACCGCGCCGGCCGCCGACACCGCCGCGGGCGTCCGCTTCGGCGTGGTCTCCTGCGCCAACTGGGAGGCCGGCTACTTCGCCGCGTACCGCCACCTCGCCGCGCGCACCGACCTGGACGCCGTGCTGCACCTGGGCGACTACATCTACGAGTACGCCACCGGCGGCTACCCGGCCACCGGCGTGGTGCGCGAGCACGAGCCCAAGCACGAGATCACCACCCTCGCCGACTACCGCACCCGGCACGGGAAGTACAAGACCGACCCGGACCTGCAGGCCGTGCACGCCGCGCACCCGGTCGTGGCGATCTGGGACGACCACGAGTTCGCCAACGACGCCTGGTCGGGCGGCGCGGAGAACCACACCCCGGGCACCGAGGGCGACTGGGCCGACCGCCAGCGGGCGGGCAAGCGCGCCTACTTCGAGTGGATGCCGGTCCGCCCGTCCACCGAGGGCACGGTCTACCGCAGGCTGCGCTTCGGCAAGCTGGCCGACCTGCACCTGCTCGACCTGCGCTCGTTCCGCTCCCAGCAGGTGAAGATCGGCAGCGGTCACGTCGACGACCCCGAGCGCACCATCACCGGCCGCGCCCAGCTGGACTGGCTGAAGGCCGGGCTCGCCGCCTCCGACGCCACCTGGCAGCTGGTCGGCACCTCGGTGATGATCTCGCCGGTCGCCTTCGGCTCGGTCCCGGCCCACCTCCTCGGCCCGCTGGGCAAGTTGCTCGGCCTGCCCGAGGGCGGCCTGGCGATCAACGTCGACCAGTGGGACGGCTACACCGACGACCGCAAGGAGCTGCTGAAGCACCTGACGGACCGCGGCATCAGGAACACCGTCTTCCTCACCGGCGACATCCACATGGCGTGGGCCAACGACGTCCCGGTGAACGCGGCGACCTACCCGCTCTCCCGCCCGGCCGCGACCGAGTTCGTGGTGACGTCGGTGACCTCGGACAACATCGACGACATCCTGCACGTCGCGCCCAACACCGTGTCCACGGTCGCCGAGGTGGCCATCCAGGCCGCCAACCGCCATGTGAAGTGGCTGGACATGGACAGCCACGGCTACGGCGTCCTCGACGTCACCGCCGAGCGCTCGCAGATGGACTACTACGTCCTGTCCGACCGCAGGAAGCAGGACGCCACGACCTCCTGGACCCGCTCGTACCGCACGCTCAGCGGTACGCAGAAGGTCGAGCGGGTCGGCGCCCCGGTGCGCTGAGGCGCGGCGGGGGCCGGGCGTCCGGGCCGTACGTACGGTGAACTCCGGTACGTACGGCCCGTTCCGGGACTAACCTGGCGCCATGGGCGCGCCGGGGGACGTGATCGACGGACGGTTCGAGCTGCTCGCGCGGCTCGGCAGCGGCGGGATGGGCACGGTGTGGCGGGCCCGCGACACCGTGCTCCACCGCGAGGTGGCCCTCAAGGAGGTGCGCACCGACCTGGGCCCCGCCGGGGCCGACGCCCGCGAGCGCGTGCTGCGCGAGGCCCGCGCGCTGGCCCGGCTCAGCCATCCGCACGTGGTGACGGTCCACCACGTCGTGGACACGGGCCCGCACCCGTGGATCGTGATGGAGCTGCTGCCCGGGACCACCCTGGAGGACCGGCTGGCCCGCGGCCCGCTGGCGCCGCCCGAGGCCGCCCGGCTGGGCCGCCAGCTGCTCTCCGCGCTGTCCGCCGCGCACGCCGCGGGCATCCTGCACCGCGACGTGAAGCCGGCCAACGTCCTGCTGCGGCCCGACGGCGGCGCCGTCCTCACCGACTTCGGCATCGCCGCGCTCCAGGGCTCCACCGCGCTCACCGAGCCGGGCACCCTGATCGGCTCGCCCGAGTACATCGCGCCCGAGCGCGTCCGGGGCACCGGCGACGCCCCGCCCGCCGACCTGTGGTCCCTGGGGCTCGTGCTGTACGTGTGCGTGGAGGGCGTGAGCCCGCTGCGCCGGGCCACCACGCTGGCCACCCTCGCCGCGGTCCTGGACGACCCGGTGCCGCCGCCGGTCCGCTCGGGGCCGCTGTCGCCGGTCCTCGCCGAGCTGCTGGTGCGGGACCCGGCGGCGCGGCCGGGGGCGGCCCGGCTGGACGTGCTGCTGGCCCGGGTGGAGGCGGGCCAGGCGGTGCCCGAATGGGAGCAGGGCACGCGGACGGCGGTGCGGCCGGAGGCCAGGACGCCGACGGCCCGGGTGGCGGTGCCGAGCGGGCCGACCACGCCGACCGCTGCCGTGCGGCCCGCGCGCGGGCGCGCCCCGGTGGTCGCCGCCGTCGCGGTGGCCGTGGCGCTGGTCGCGGCGGCGACGCTGGTCCTGGCGCTGCGGGAGCCGGGCGGCGGAGGAGCCGCCGGGGGTACGGGAACGAGCGCGGCGGTACCGCCCCCGGTGACGTCCGCCACGGCGTCGCCCTCGCCCTCCGCCCCGTCCTCCGCCCCGCCCTCCCCCTCGGCGTCCTCGGAGGCGCCCGCCCCGCCCCCGAGCGCCCGGGCGGCCACCAGCGAGCCGCCCCGCGCCGAGGACCCGGCACCGGCCGCGGGCCGCTGGATCGCCCAGCTGTACTCGGAGCCGGTCTCCTCGGGGACGGCCGCGCGCGACCGGCGGCTCGCCTCGGTCAGGGAGTCCGTGCCGGAGGCGGAGTACCTGCGCAGCAACGACTACGCCTCGCTGCGCCCGGGGTACTGGGTGGTCTACGCGCCGGGCCCGTTCGCGGACGGCCGGGAGGCCCTGGAGTTCTGCGCCGGGCGCGGGCGCACCAGTGCCAACAGCTGCATCGGCCGCTACCTCAGCACGCGCGGCTCGGACCTGGTCCTCCAGTGCCGTCCGCCGGCGGGCGCCCCCTCGGGCCGCTGCACGCGCGACGGCTGAGGGCCGCGCGGGCCGGGGGCGGGCCCTACAGGCTGTCCAGGAACCCCAGGGCCGTCTTCCATGCCTCCTCGGCCGCCGCAGCGTCGTGGTCGGGCAGCTCCGGGTCGGTGAACAGGTGCCCGGCGCCCGGGTAGCGGTAGACCTCCACGTCGGCGCCGGCCCGGCCCATGTTGAGGTACCAGGCGTTCAGCCAGTCGTGGGTCTCGTACGGGTCGGGGTCAGCGACGTGCAGCTGGACCGGCAGGTCGTCGACCGCGACGCCCTCCGCGATGTCCGAGGTGCCGTGCAGGAGCAGCAGGCCGCGGGCCTTCTCGTCGCCCAGGGCCAGGGTCTGCGCGACGGACGCGCCGAACGAGAAGCCCGCGTACACCAGGCCCTTGTCGGAGTACGGCGCGGCGGCCAGCACGGCCCGGCGCAGGAGCTCGTCCTTGCCGATGCGCTCGCGCAGTTCGATGCCCTCCTCGACGGACCCGGCGGTTTGCCCCTCGAACAGGTCGGGCACGCGCACGTGGTGCCCGGCTTCGCGGAGCCTCCCGGCTGCCGCGTGCACCGCCGGGCGCAGTCCGTAGACCGAATGGAAAAGCATGATGTCCATACGGGACATCCTGCCAGTTAGCGACGGAGTCATGGAGAACGTACTGCGCCCGTTGACCGTCATCGGCGGCTCGGTGGCCCTCACGCTCGCCTTCGTCTGGGCCGTGGACTGGCTGCTGCGCCGCGCCGCCGCCCGGCACCGCGAGACGCCGCTGTGGCACCTGCTGCGCCGGTGCCGGCTGCCCCTGCTGCTCGTACTGCTGACCGCGCTGCTGCGCGGCTCCTACCGGCAGACCGAATGGAAGGTGATCGAGGACCACGAGACCGGGATCGGCCGGACCCTCTCGCTGACGATGATCGGCGCCGGGGCCTGGCTGGTGATCCGCATCGCCGCGGCGATCGTGGAGTCGTCCTACGCCAAGTACGCCTCGGGGACCCGCGACACCGCCCGGGTCCGCCGGGTGCGCACCCAGGTGACGCTGATCATGCGGATCGTCACCGCCGTGGTCGCGGTGGTGGCCGCCGCCGCGATGCTGCTGACCTTCCCCGACTTCCGTTCCATCGGCACGTCCATGCTGGCCTCGGCGGGCATCATCGGCATCGTCGCCGGTGTCGCCGCGCAGTCCACCCTGGGCAACCTCTTCGCGGGCTTCCAGATCGCCTTCGGCGACATGGTCCGGATCGGCGACACCGTGGTGGTGGACGGCGAGTGGGGCGTGGTCGAGGAGGTCACGCTGACCTACCTGGCGGTACGGACCTGGGACGAGCGGCGCATCACGATGCCCGTGTCGTACTTCACCAGCAAGCCCTTCGAGAACTGGTCGCGCGGCGGCGCCCAGATGACCGGCACGGTCTTCTTCCACCTGGACCACACCGCGCCGGTCGCCGAGATGCGCGACAAGCTCAAGGAGATCCTGGCCGACTGCTCCGCGTGGGACGGCCGGGACTGGAGCCTGGCGGTGACCGACACCACGCCGACCACCATCCAGGTGCGGGCCGTGGTGACCGCCAAGGACGCCGACGACATCTGGACGGCCCGCTGCGCGGTGCGCGAGCAGATGCTCTCCTGGCTGTCCGAGCGGCACCCGTACGCCCTGCCCCGGATCGCCACCGCCCCGGCCGCGGTCGCCCCCGCCCGCTCCCGGGCCCGGCGCGACGACCGCCCGCCGCGCCCCGAGGAGCTGCACAGCAACAACTCGGACGCGTACGTGGAGCACGTCGACGACGCCGAGGACGAGCTGCCCCGCACCGGCCGCGGCTGAATCGGTGGGCCGGGCCTCAGCGCAGGCTGCGCAGGTCCAGCTGGTTGAGCACCCGGTCCACCACCTCGGGGTCCGCCCCCGGCTCGCTGCGTGCGGAGAGCACCTCGTGCCGGGCGGCGGACATCATCTCGCGCTGGATGCGCTGCACCGTGCGGATCCGCTCGATCCGCTGGGCGTACGCCTCCCTGCGCTCCTCGTCCACCATGTCCGGGCTGATCCGCGCGCCCAGGTCGTAGGCCCGCCGCTGGAGTGTCTCCAGGGTCTCCTCGGGCAGCTCCTCGACCTCGGTGATCTCCTTGAGCCGCCGCTTGGCCGCCTTCGCCGCGCGCACCGCGAGCGCCCGCTCCAGGGCCCGCTCGGCGTCGGCGTCGGCCCGCACGTCCAGCTTGCGCACCAGCCAGGGCAGGGTGAGCCCCTGGAAGACCAGTGTGGTCATGATCACCGCGAAGGCCACGAAGACCAGCACGTCGCGCTCGGGGAAGGGCGAGCCGTCGTCCGTGGTCAGCGGAATGGCGAGGGCCAGGGCGACCGAGGCCACCCCGCGCATCCCGGCCCACCACATGACGACCGTCTCGCGCCAGCTGACCGGGATCTCCTCGTCGTAGTCGCGCCGCGTGTGCAGCCGCTTGGCCAGCCAGGTGGCGGGCAGCAGCCACACCAGCCGTACGCCCACGACGACGCCGACCACCGCCCCGGCCCAGCCGAGCATCTCGCCCCAGCGCCCGGCGGCCGTGCCGAAGACGTTGTGCAGCTCCAGGCCGATCAGGCCGAAGGCGACCCCGGTGACCAGGGTGTCGACGACCTGCCAGAAGGTGTTGCCCGCGAGCCGCCCGAGCACGTCGTCGGCGTCACCGCCCTGCTCGGCCAGGAACAGCGCGGTGGTCAGTACGGCGAGCACGCCCGAGCCCATGAACTCCTCGGCCAGCGCGTAGCTGACGAAGGGCACGAGCAGGGTGAGGCCGATCTGGAGCGTGGAGTCGCCGAGCAGCCCGGTCAGCTTGCCGGTGGCCCAGCCCAGCGCGAGTCCGACGGCGATCGCGACGACCGCGGAGAGCACCAGCTCGCCCACCGCGGCGCCCCAGGAGAAGGTCCCGCTGATCGCCGCCGCGATGGCCACGTGGTAGACGACGATGGCCGTCACGTCGTTGAAGAGCCCCTCGCCCTCCAGGATCGACACCAGCCGCCGGGGCAGCCCCAGCTGCCCGGCCACGGCGGTGGCGGCCACCGGGTCCGGCGGGGCGACCAGCGCGCCCAGCGCCACGGCCGCGGCGAGCGGCAGGGCGGGGAAGATCAGCTGGAGGACCCCGGCGACCGCGGCGGTGGTGACCAGGACCAGGGCGACGGCGAGCAGCAGGATGGGGCGTACGTTGGCGGCGAACTGGCGCCAGGAGGTGCGCTGCACGGACGCGTACAGCAGCGGCGGCAGCACCAGCGGCAGGATGTAGTCCGGCGGGATGTCCACGTTGGGCACGAAGGGCAGCAGCGCGAGCCCGATCCCGCCGAGGGTCATCAGCACGGGCGCGGGCAGCCCCAGCCGCTCGCCGAGCGGCACGGTGACGACGGCCCCCAACAACAGCACGAACAGCAGGGCCAGTTGATCCACGGGGCGCAATCCTCCGAAGGTCCGGAACGATCAAGACCCCAAGCGTGCCACGCCCGGAACAAAAAGGACGAACATGAGCGTTGCGGGCATGCGTTCCGCACGGGCGGAACGGATGGGCACGACGCCGACCTGCCGCCCGGCACCGGAGGGCCCCGAAAGGCCCGCCCCACGGCGCCCCGCACCGGAAGACGCCCCTACAGCGCCTTCCGCATCGCCCGGTGCACGATCCCCGCGTCCAGGAACTCGCCCCCGTACGCCACGTACCCCAGCCGCTCGTAGAACTCCACGGCCGACACCTGCGCGTGCAGGTCCACGACCACGAAGCCCCTCCCCCGCGCCGCCTCCTCGACCGCGCGGACCAGCGCCGCACCGACGCCCCTCCCGCGCGCGGAGCGCAGCACGGCCAGCCGCCCGAGGGCGCCCACGCCCTCCTCGGCCCCGGCCGCCCTCAGCAGGCGCCCGGTGCCCAGCGGCCCCTCGGGCCCGACGGCCAGCAGGTGCAGGGTCTCGGCGCCGGGCTCGTCGTGGACGTCGTACTCCAGGGCCTCGTCGACCCCCTGCTCCTCGACGAACACCTCACGGCGCACCGCGAAGCACGCCTCGCGGTCCTCGGGCTTCTCCGCGAGCCGCACCTCGAAGCCGAGGTCGCCCGCGGTCCCGCTCACGCGCTCTCCGCGGCGATCTTGTCGAGGGCCTTGCTCAGGTCCTCCGGGTAGGAGCTCTCGTACTCCACCCAGCTCCCGTCCGACGGGTGCTCGAAGCCGAGCCGCACGGCGTGCAGCCACTGGCGGGTCAGGCCGAGCCGCTTGGCCATGGTCGGGTCGGCGCCGTAGGTGAGGTCGCCGACGCAGGGGTGGCGGTGGGCGGACATGTGGACGCGGATCTGGTGGGTGCGCCCGGTCTCCAGCTTGATGTCGAGCAGCGAGGCCGCCCGGTACGCCTCGATCAGGTCGTAGTGGGTGACCGAGGGCTTGCCCTCGGCGGTGACGGCCCACTTGTAGTCGTGCTGGGGGTGGCGGCCGATCGGCGCGTCGATGGTGCCGCTCATCGGGTCGGGGTGGCCCTGGACCAGCGCGTGGTAGCGCTTGTCGACGACCCGCTCCCGGAACTGCTGCTTGAGCAGCGTGTACGCGCGCTCGGACTTGGCGACCACCATCAGGCCCGAGGTGCCGACGTCCAGGCGGTGCACGATGCCCTGGCGCTCGGCGGCGCCCGAGGTGGAGATCCGGTAGCCGGCCGCCGCGAGGCCGCCGATCACGGTCGTCCCGGTCCAGCCGGGGCTGGGGTGCGCGGCCACGCCGACCGGCTTGACGATCACCACGATGTCGTCGTCGTCGTGGACGATCTCCATGCCCTCGACGGGCTCGGCGACGATCTGCACCGGGGCGGGCGCGCCGGGCATCTCGACCTCCAGCCAGGAGCCGCCGCTGACCCGCTCGGACTTGCCGACCACGGCCCCGTCGACCTGCACCTTCCCGGCCGCGGCCAGCTCGGCGGCCTTGGTGCGGGAGAACCCGAACATACGGGCGATGGCGGCGTCGACGCGCTCGCCCTCCAGGCCATCGGGAACGGGCAGGGTGCGGACCTCGGGAATCGTGCTCACCCGTCGAGTATGCCTTGCCGGGCCGGACCCCCGGCGCCCGGAGGCGGGACGGGGCCCCGGCGGAGCCCCTCGGCGGTCAGTCCTTGTGGACGGTCCCGTCCGGGTCGAGGCCCCGGAAGGACAGGATCACGATCAGGAAGCCGCCGCACACGATCGCCGAGTCGGCCAGGTTGAAGACGGCGAAGTGCGCGGGCGCGATGAAGTCGACCACCGCGCCCTCGAAGACGCCGGGGGCCCGGAAGATCCGGTCGGTCAGGTTGCCCAGGGCGCCGCCGAGCAGCAGGCCGAGCGCGATCGCCCAGGGCAGGCTGTAGAGCTTGCGGGCCAGCCGGGCGATCACCACGATCACCGCCGCCGCGATCACCGTGAAGATCACGGTGAAGGCCTCGCCGATGCCGAAGGCGGCGCCCGGGTTGCGCACCGCCTCGAACTTCAGCAGGTCGCCGATGATCTCGATCGGAGCGTGGTGCTCCAGCTTGGCGACCACCAGCATCTTGCTGCCCAGGTCGAGCAGGTAGGCGAACAGGGCCACGGCGAAGAGCACCGCGATCCGGCGCTTGCCGCGGGGCCCGGGCGCGGGGGCCTCGGCCTCGTCGGCCTTCTCGGAATCCGGCGTACCGATGATGCGCTCCGCCTCTGCCACGTGAGTCCCTCAACCTAGGTGCCTGACTGAGCACGAGGGTACGGCACACACGTGCGGCATCAGCCCCGGCGTTCCTGCTTCTGCTTGTCCTCCACGCAGAGGGTGGCGCGCGGGAACGCCTGCATGCGGGCCTTGCCGATCGGGTTGCCGCAGACCTCGCACAGCCCGTACGTCCCGGCGTCCAGCCGCTGGAGCGCGTGCTCGATCTGCTCCATCGTCTCGCGCGCCGAGGCGGCCAGCGCCATCTCGTGCTCGCGGGTGATGTTCTTGGTGCCGGTGTCGGCCTGGTCGTCGCCCGCGCCGTCGCCGGAGTCCCGCATCAGCCCGGTGAGCGCCTCCTCGGAGGCGGCCAGCTCGGCGCGCAGCCGCTGCACCTCGCTCTCCAGCTCGGCGCGGGCCTCGGCGACCTCCTCGGGCGTCCACGGGTCCTCGCCCGGGCGGACCGCGAGCTCCCCGGGCGCCCTCGCGGCCCGGGCCGCGGGTACGGCGTCCTGCGTGGCCGCGCGGGTAGCGCCCGCGCTCTTCTTCGCTGCCACCGTCCTGGCTCCCGTCTGCTGTGCGGCCGCGGCCGCCCCCTCGGCCGCGTGCGCGGCCCTCTTCGGTGCGGCCCCGTCCGCGGCCGCCCCACTGCCCTGCGCCCTGCCGCTCCCGGCCGTCTCCTCGTCGACGGCCTCCTCGCCGCTCTCAACGTCTCCGGCGGCGTCCGGCGTTCCCGCGGCCTCCTCCAGCGCCGCGTTCCAGACGGCGTCCATGTCGAGCGCCTCGTCCGCGGCCTCGGGAGCCGCCGGCTCGGGAGCCGCCGTCCCCTTCACGGCCGCCTTCTTGACCGGCGCCTTCTTGGCCGGAGCCTTCTTCGCCGCCGTCTTCTTCGCCGCCGCCTTCCTGGCCGGGGCCTTCTTCGCGGCGGGCTTCTCGGCGGGCCGCTCCCCTTCCGACCCGGCCGCCTCCTTCCCGGCGGGCGCCTTCGCCGCCTTCGCGGCGGTCTTCACGGGCGCCTTCTTCGCCCGTGCGGAGTGCTCCGCGGCCTCCTCGGGGGCGTCGCCCACGGTGGACCCGCGGGCCGGCGCGGCCCCGGCCGCCTTCTTCCCGACGGTGCTCTTCTTGCCGTTCGTGTCCTTGGCCGCGGCACCGGTGGCGCTCGTGGTTCCGGACGCCGTCGACTTCCGTACGGCGGTCTTCTTCGCCACCATCCCGCGGCCCCTTCACATTTTGTGATCTTGCACGCGAATCGTGCTGGGACGATAAATCGACACAGGAGCCGCGGCAACGCAGGGCGCCACCGACCGGCCCGTCCCGCACCCGTGGCTCGGCGGACCTCCCTCCGTTGTGCCCAGCTCCCCGCCGCGTGAATCCGCCAGTCGGGCGGAGCGCGGGCCCACCGGATGGCGTGTGGCCATTCGGGCTAAGCGCGCGGGCGCGCGCCGCGCCCCCCGCGGGCGCCCCGAAACCAGTCGGCGGGCCCGCGCGTCGCCCCGTACACTGGGCCCAGCGAGAGGCGTGGATGGGGACCAGTAGCGTCGTACGCAGCCATGAGCGACCCGGGGACGGTGAGAGCCCGGGGGCGAGCGCGGAGCGAAGCATCACCCCGGAGCCGCCGGAAGAAAGCCAGCGGGCCGACAGGCCGGCGGGCGAGTAGACCCGGCATCGCGACCCCAATGAGGGGGCGGCGCCCAGGCGCCGCCAAGGAGGGTGGTACCGCGGGAGCCCACGGCTCTCGTCCCTCCGACGGAACGAAGCACACGTCCGCCGGAGGAGCCCGTCACATGACGCCACCGCAGTACAACCAGGTACCCGCCCAGGTCGACCTGCCCGCGCTGGAGCACGCCGTCCTCGACTTCTGGCGCGAGGCCAAGGTCTTCCAGAAGTCCCTGGAGCAGTCCGAGGGCCGCCCGGAGTGGGTCTTCTACGAGGGCCCGCCCACCGCCAACGGCATGCCGGGCGCCCACCACATCGAGGCCCGCGTCTTCAAGGACGTCTTCCCCCGCTTCCGCACCATGCGCGGCTACCACGTGGCCCGCAAGGCCGGCTGGGACTGCCACGGCCTCCCGGTCGAGCTGGCCGTGGAGAAGGAGCTGGGCTTCTCCGGCAAGAAGGACATCGAGGCGTACGGCATCGCCGAGTTCAACGCCAAGTGCCGCGAGTCGGTGACCCGGCACACCGACGCCTTCGCCGAGCTGACGACCCGCATGGGCTACTGGGTCGACCTGGACGACGCGTACCGCACGATGGACCCCCAGTACGTGGAGTCCGTGTGGTGGTCGCTGAAGCAGATCTTCGACAAGGGCCTGCTGGTCCAGGACCACCGCGTCGCCCCCTGGTGCCCGCGCTGCGGCACCGGCCTGTCCGACCACGAGCTGGCCCAGGGCTACGAGACCGTGGTCGACCCCTCGGTCTTCGTGCGCTTCCCGCTCACCTCCGGCCCGCTCGCGGGCGAGGCCGCGCTGCTGGTGTGGACGACGACCCCGTGGACCCTGGTGTCCAACACCGCGGTCGCCGCCCACCCGGACGTCACCTACGTGGTGGCGACGGACGGCACGGAGAAGCTCGTCGTCGCCGAGCCGCTCCTGGAGAAGGCGCTCGGCGAGGGCTGGGAGGCCACCGGCGAGCGCTTCACCGGCGCCGAGATGGAGCGCTGGAAGTACCAGCGCCCGTTCGAGCTGATCGAGTTCCCGAGCGCCGGCGAGGGAACCGATGGACACAGCCCGGCCGAGGCCCACTACGTGGTCAACGCCGAGTACGTGACCACCGAGGACGGTACGGGTCTGGTCCACCAGTCCCCCGCCTTCGGTGAGGACGACCTCAAGGTCTGCCGCGCCTACGGCCTCCCCGTGGTCAACCCGGTCCAGCCGGACGGCACCTTCGAGGAGGGCGTCCCGCTGGTCGGCGGCGTCTTCTTCAAGAAGGCCGACGAGAAGCTGACCGAGGACCTGCGCGAGCGCGGCCTGCTCTTCCGCCACGTGCCGTACGAGCACAGCTACCCGCACTGCTGGCGCTGCCACACCGCGCTCCTCTACTACGCGCAGCCGTCCTGGTACATCCGTACGACCGCGGTCAAGGACGCGCTGCTGCGCGAGAACGAGGGCACCAACTGGTTCCCCGAGTCCGTCAAGCAGGGCCGCTTCGGCGACTGGCTCAACAACAACATCGACTGGGCGCTGTCCCGCAACCGCTACTGGGGCACCCCGCTGCCCATCTGGCGCTGCGAGGAGGGCCACCTCACCTGCGTCGGCTCCCGCGCGGAGCTCTCCGAGCTCTCCGGCAGCGACCAGAGCGCCCTGGACCCGCACCGCCCGTACATCGACGACGTCACCTTCAGCTGCACCCACGAGGGCTGCTCGCTCGACGCGGTGCGCGTGCCGGAGGTCATCGACGCCTGGTACGACTCGGGCTCGATGCCGTTCGCGCAGTACGGCTACCCGTACCAGAACAAGGAGCTGTTCGAGTCCCGCTACCCGGCGCAGTTCATCTCCGAGGCCATCGACCAGACCCGCGGCTGGTTCTACACGCTGATGGCGGTCGGCACGCTGGTCTTCGACAAGTCGTCGTACGAGAACGTGGTCTGCCTGGGCCACATCCTCGCCGAGGACGGCCGCAAGATGTCCAAGCACCTGGGCAACATCCTGCAGCCGATCCCGCTGATGGACCAGCACGGCGCGGACGCGGTGCGCTGGTTCATGGCGGCCGGCGGCTCGCCCTGGGCGGCCCGCCGCGTCGGCCACGGCACCATCCAGGAGGTCGTCCGCAAGACGCTCCTCACCTACTGGAACACCGTCGCCTTCCAGGCCCTGTACGCGCGCACCGCGAACTGGGCGCCCAGCGCCGCCGACCCGGCCCCGGCCGACCGCCCGGTGCTCGACCGCTGGCTGCTCTCCGAGCTGCACGCGCTGGTCGACCAGGTCACCCAGGCCCTGGAGGCCTACGACACCCAGCGCGCCGGCAAGCTGCTGTCCGCGTTCGTCGACGACCTGTCCAACTGGTACGTGCGCCGCTCGCGGCGCCGCTTCTGGCAGGGCGACAAGGCCGCGCTGCGCACCCTGCACGAGGTCGTGGAGACGGTCACCCGCCTGATGGCGCCGCTGACCCCGTTCATCACCGAGCGCGTCTGGCAGGACCTGGTCGTCCCGGTCGTCCCGGACGCCCCGGAGTCGGTGCACCTGACCAGCTGGCCCGAGCCCGACCTGGCGGCCATCGACCCGGCGCTGTCGCAGCAGATGGCGCTGGTGCGCCGGCTGGTCGAGCTGGGCCGCGCCACCCGCGCGGAGTCCGGCGTCAAGACCCGCCAGCCGCTCTCCCGCGCGCTGGTCGCGGTCAGCGGCTTCGAGACGCTCTCGCCCGAGCTGCACGCGCAGATCACCGAGGAGCTGAACGTCGAGTCGCTGGCGTCGCTGTCCGAGGTGGGCGGCTCGCTGGTGGACACCACCGCCAAGGCGAACTTCCGCGCGCTGGGCAAGCGCTTCGGCAAGGGCGTCCAGGACGTCGCCAAGGCCGTCGCGGCCGCCGACGCCGCCGCCCTGTCGCTGGCCCTGCGCTCCGGCGAGGCCGCCCTGGAGGTCAACGGCGAGACGATCACGCTGGCCCCCGACGAGGTCATCATCACCGAGACCCCGCGCGAGGGCTGGTCCGTCGCCTCGGACTCGGGCGCCACGGTGGCCCTGGACCTGGAGATCACCCCGGAGCTGCGCAAGGCCGGCCTGGCCCGTGACGCGATCCGGCTCATCCAGGAAGCCCGCAAGAACAGCGGCCTGGACGTCGCCGACCGCATCGCCCTGCGCTGGACCACCGGCTCCGAGGAGACGGCCGAGGCGCTCACCGCGCACGCGGACCTGATCGCCGACGAGGTCCTCGCGGTGGACCACGCGCGCGGCGAGGCCGACGACGCCTACGGCACCCCGTTCACCGACGAGGCCCTGGGCCTCACCTTCCGCCTGCGCAAGGCGTAGCCCACGGACGGAGGGCCCCGGCGGTGGATGCCGCCGGGGCCCTTCGTCACATCCGTCGCCGTACGCCTGCGTCGTACGCGTCCCTCGTACGTACGCGGACGAGCACGGCGGGCGCATGCGAAAGGGCCGGGCCCCGGGGAGATCCCCGGGGCCCGGCCCTCACGGCGCTGCCGGCGCTACGCGCATTGCGCGTGCTGGCGCGTCAGTTGTCGTCCTCGTCGATCAGGAACCCGCGCATCGGCGAGGGCGCCTGCTGCATCGGCTGCGGCGCCTGCGGCCGCACCGGCGCCATCGGCTGGGTCATCGCCGGCGACATCTGCTGCTGGCCGCCGTACGACGGGGCACCGCCCATGGACGGCGGGCCGCCCATCGACTGGTTGCCGCCGAAGGACGGGGCACCCGCACCGGCCGGAGCCATCGACGGGGACGGCGGCAGCGAAGCGGTCGCCGGGGTCCGCGGCGGGGCGAGCGAGTCGTCGGCCTGGGTCTCCAGCTGGCGCAGCTGCGACTCCAGGTAGGACTTCAGACGGGTGCGGTACTCGCGCTCGAAGCCGCGCAGGTCCTCGACCTTGCGCTCCAGCGTGGCGCGGGCGGACTCCAGGGAGCCCATCGCGACGCGGTGCTTCTCCTGGGCGTCCCGCTCCAGGGCGTCGGCCTTGGCGCGCGCGTCGCGCTCCAGGCCCTCGGCGCGCGAGCGCGCCTCGCCGACGATCTTGTTGGCCTCGGAACGGGCCTCCGCGATCGCCTGGTCGGCCGTCTGCTGGGCCAGCGACAGGACGCGCGCGGCGCTGTCGCCGCCGGGGCCCTGACCGGGCTGCGGCAGCTGCGGGCCACCGTGGCCGCCGTGGCCCATGGGGCCGCCCATCGGACCGCCCATGGGGCCGCCCTGCATCGGGCCGGGGCCCATCGGACCGCCCTGCGGACCGTGTCCACCGGGACCCGCCGGAAGCTGCGGCGCACCACCGGGCAGCTGGGGCGGACCCATCTGCGGGGGCTGCTGCTGGACCGGCGGACCGGATATGGCGGCGGGCACGGGGGCGCCGGGGCCTCGGCCGTCCTGCGGCTCCGGCGGCTTGCGCATGCCCTGCTGCTGGTTCTGCGCGGCGGCGCGGGTGGCCGCTGCGAGCTTGGCGCGCAGGTCCTCGTTCTCGCGGAGCAGGCGGGTCAGCTCGGATTCGACCTCGTCGAGGAAGGCATCGACCTCGTCCTCGTCATAGCCTTCTCGGAGGCGGACGGTCGTGAACTGCTTGTTCCGCACGTCCTCGGGGGTCAGCGGCATCTCTTCTTCACCTCTACGTAGTCGTCGGCAGTCGGCAAGACCGTATCGTCCACGCTCATCCACTCACCTCGCGAAGTTGCCCACGATGCTGAGCAGGATGTAGACGATGATCATCAGAACGAAGAAGGACAGGTCGAGTGCCACGCCCCCGAGACGCAGCGGCGGGATGAACCGCTGCAGAAGCTTGAGTGGTGGATCGGTGACAGTGTAAGTGGCCTCCAGAACGACCACCATCGCCTTGCCGGGTTTCCAGTCCCGGGCGAACTGGAACACGTACTGCATGACAAGCCGGAAGATCAGCAGGATCAGGAAGCACATCAGCGCGATGTAGACCACCTGCAGTGCGACGCCCATCCCGCGCTTCCCTCTCCCCTGGCTCTCTGTCCCACCGGCCGCTCGGCCGGGTGTACCCGGTACTTCGTTCTCTAGCTCTGGTTGAAGAACCCGCCCTCTGCGATGCGGGCCTTGTCCTCCGCCGTGACATCGACGTTAGCAGGCGACAACAGGAACACCTTCTGCGTCACCCGCTCAATGCTGCCATGCAGGCCGAAGACCAGGCCGGCGGCAAAGTCGACAAGTCGCTTCGCGTCGGTGTCGTCCATCTCGGTGAGATTCATGATCACCGGAGTGCCCTCACGGAAGTGTTCCCCGATGGTACGGGCCTCGTTGTAGGTCCGCGGGTGCAGCGTGGTGATGCGGTACGGCTCCCGCTCGGACACGACCTTGGGCATGATCACCGGTGCGTTCTTCTCCAGGCTGGGACGATCGGGTGTGATGGACGACACGGGGGCGATTCGCGCGGGACGTCCGTTTTCCGCGGGGAGCGAAGCCGCGTGCGCGACGGGCTCGCGCGGCGCCGGGGGCTGCGGTGCGACGCGCACCGGCTCCTCCCGCTCGACCTGGCGCGGGGGCTCGTGGCGGTGCCGGTCGCGTGCCGGCTCCTCCAGCTCGGGTTCGAAGTCGTCGTCGGGGTCGTAGCCCCGGCCGTCGTAACCATCGTCCTCCACGAGGCCGAGGTAGACCGCCATCTTGCGCATCGCGCCGGCCATTCTCTGAGTCCTCCGCTCTGTGGTGGATCCAACGTCACCAAGTGCCCGCGATCCACTGGTCCTGACCGCCATCGGCGGAATGACCATATTTTCTCTGTGGTCCGACTTGCTTCGCGACGTTACCCGAGCCGGGGACGGACTCCGAGTACCGCCGTACCGACGCGTACATGTGTCGCTCCGGCCGCCACGGCTTCCTCCAGGTCCGCACTCATCCCCGCGGACACCATGTTCGCAGCCGGATGGGTCTCGCGCAGGGCAGTCGACAAATCCATCAGCCGGTCGAACGCGGCCCGTTGGCGGCCCGCGTACGGGCCCGCGAGCGGGGCCACCGTCATCAGTCCGCCGACCCTCAGACCGGGGGCCTCCTCGATCGCCGCGGCCAGCTCCGCCACGCCGTCGGGCGCGATGCCGCCGCGCTCGCCCTGCCGGCCGGACTCCGCGTCCAGCGCCACCTGCACCAGGCAGGACAGCTCGCGCCCGGCCCGCACGGCGGCCGAGGACAGCGAGGTCACCAGCTTCGGCCGGTCCACGGACTGCACGACGTCCGCGTAACCCACCACCGAGCGGACCTTGTTGGTCTGCAGCTGGCCCACGAAGTGCCAGGTCAGGTCCAGGTCGGCGGAGGCGGCGGCCTTGGGGGCGGCGTCCTGGTCGCGGTTCTCCGCGACCTGGCGCACCCCGAGCCCGTGCAGCAGCCGCACGTCGCTCGCGGGGTAGGTCTTGGTGACCACGACCAGGGTCACCTCCGCCCGCTTCCGCCCGGCGGAGGCACAGGCGGCGGCGATGCGCTCCTCCACCCGTGCGAGGTTCGCGGCGAGTTCAGCCTTGCGGTCCGTCATGTCCTCTTCAGTCCAACCAGACGTAGCCGGCCAGCCGGCCGGTGGTGCGGTCGCGGCGGTACGAGTAGTGGTCGCGGGACTCCAGCGTGCAGACGCCGGACGCCTGACGGTCCGGCACCCCCAGCTCGGCGAGCTGCGCGTGGACCCCGGAGGCGACGTCGACCGCGGGGGTCCCCCAGCTGGTCTCGGCGTACGACTCCGGCCGGACCGCGGCGACCTCGGCGCGCATCCGCTCGGGGACCTCGTAGCACCGCCCGCACACGGCGGGCCCGGTGCGGGCGATCATGCGGGACGGGTCGGCGCCGAGCGAGACCATCGCCTCCACGGCGGCCGGGACGACCCCGGCGACCATCCCCGGCCGGCCCGCGTGGGCCGCGGCCACCACCCCGGCGACCGGGTCGGCGAGCAGGACCGGGACGCAGTCGGCGGTCAGCACCGCGAGGGCCAGGCCGCGCCGGGCGGTGACCACCGCGTCGACCGCCGGGACCTCGGAGGTCTCCCAGGGGCCCTCGACCACGGCGACGTCCCGGCCGTGCACCTGGTTCATCCAGACGACCCGGCCCGGGTCGAGGCCGAGCGACTTCGCCGCGAGCTCCCGGTTGGCGCGGACCGCGGCGGGGTCGTCCCCCACCGCGCCGCCGAGGTTGAGCTCCTCGTACGGAACGGCGCTCACCCCGCCCCACCGGTCGGTGAAGGCGAAGTGCGCGCCGTTCGCGTGGTCGTGCTGCCCTATCACTTCAAGAAGTCCGGGACGTCCAGCTCTTCGGCCTGGGTGTCCGGGTAGGGACGGGCCGGGGGGACCACCGGCGGGGCGGACTGCGGCGCCGACTCGGTCGTCGCGGGGGCGGGCTCGGTCGGGGCCTTGGGCTCCTCGCGCGGCGGGACGGTACCCAGGCCGCCGATGGAGCGGGGCGACTCGACCGCGCGCGGCGGGGCCGCGGGCTCCTCGCGCTTGTTCGAGGTGGAGCCGATGATGTTGTCCCGCCGGGCCGGCGGCTGGCCGCCGTCGAAGCCCGCCGCGATGACGGTGACGCGGACCTCGTCGCCCAGGGCGTCGTCGATGACGGCGCCGAAGATGATGTTGGCCTCCGGGTGGGCGGCCTCGCTGACCAGCTGGGCGGCCTCGTTGATCTCGAACAGGCCGAGGTCGGAGCCGCCGGAGATGGAGAGCAGCACACCGCGGGCGCCGTCGATGGACGCCTCGAGGAGCGGCGAGGAGATCGCCATCTCCGCGGCGGCCACCGCGCGGTCGTCGCCGCGCGCCGAGCCGATGCCCATGAGCGCCGAACCGGCCTCGGACATGACCGACTTGACGTCGGCGAAGTCCAGGTTGATCAGGCCGGGAGTGGTGATCAGGTCGGTGATGCCCTGGACACCGGACAGCAGGACCTGGTCGGCCGACTTGAAGGCGTCGAGCACGGAGACCTGGCGGTCCGAGATCGAGAGCAGCCGGTCGTTGGGGATGACGATGAGGGTGTCGACCTCTTCGCGGAGCTGGGCGATGCCGTCCTCCGCCTGGTTCGCGCGCCGCCGGCCCTCGAAGGTGAACGGGCGGGTGACCACGCCGATCGTCAGGGCGCCCAGCGAGCGGGCGATGTTGGCGACGACGGGGGCGCCGCCGGTACCGGTGCCGCCGCCTTCACCGGCGGTGACGAAGACCATGTCGGCCCCCTTGAGGACCTCCTCGATCTCCTCGCGGTGGTCCTCTGCCGCCTTGCGGCCGACGTCGGGGTTGGCCCCGGCGCCGAGGCCGCGGGTGAGTTCACGGCCGACGTCGAGCTTGACGTCGGCGTCGCTCATCAACAGCGCTTGCGCGTCGGTGTTGATCGCGATGAACTCGACGCCCTTGAGACCGACCTCGATCATTCGGTTGATGGCATTGACACCACCGCCGCCGACACCGATGACCTTGATGACTGCGAGGTAGTTCTGCGGTGCTGCCACGTCGAAGGCCTCTCGCCTCGAGTTACGGGTCGTCACTTCGCGGTTGGCGTGCGGGCGACGACGGATGCCGAGTGGGGCGGTCCGAAACGCCGACCCAAACCCTAACGTTGAAGTTTAGGGTTACCAGTGTGCTGTTTCCTGGACTCTTCCGAACAGGACACTAAGTCGACAAGTGGCGCACGTTCAACGAACACGCCGAACCTCCCGTTTTTCTTTTCACCCTATGTGATCACCCATAGCGCTGACCAACCAGGGTCCTGGCCAGCGCCGATGTCCGTCAACTCCCTGACGCGGCAGGGGCGGTGGGGGCACTCACGTCGAAGTGTCCCGCTTTGGGCGCCGCTTTCATGAGCGCGGTGAGCGCGCGGGCCTTCGCCTCGCCGTCCTCGCCGCTGCCCCACGCGACGGTCCGGCCGCGGGTCAACTCCAAAGTGACGGAGTCATATGAACGTACTCGGAGCTTGCGGGTGTCCTTCGCGACGGCGGGCGGGAGTTCACCGCGTACGCGCACCGCCTCGGCGAGCAGCCGGTCCGCGTCGAAGCGGCGCAGGCTCGGCGACTGGTCGGCCGTCAATTCCAGTACGGGAACACCCGCGGGGGCCTTGTCGACCGTGGCGAAACGCACACTCCGCGCGTCCACTTCGATGAACTTCGACCCTTTTCCGATGAGCAGTACGGGCTGTCGCTCGGTCACTTTCAGACCGATTCCGTGCGGCCACGACCGGACGACGTCCACCGTGTCGATCCTGGGCAGTTCGCGTCGCAGCCGGTCCTCGATCCCGTCGGTGTCGACCGAGACGAGCGGCGCCCCGACGGGCACCGAGGCGACCGCTTCGACCTGCTCCGGTGTCAGGACCCGGGTGCCGTACGTCCGTACCCGCTCGACCCGCAGCCATTCGGAGCCGTACAGCACCCAGGTTCCGCCCGCGAGGAGGGCGATCGTGACCGCGATCAGGAGCAGGGCGCGCGGGCCCGGCATCCTGCCGCGCGGCCCGCGCCCCGGGCGGGAGGGCCGGGCCGACGCCCCCTTCGGCGTGCGCTTCGGCTTGCGCGCGGAGCGCTCCGCGGTCGTCGGTCCGGCCACGTCCCCTGCCTTCCTACGCCTGTCGGCGTGCGGCAATCGCCTCGTACACCATGCCGACGAGGAGGTCGTCGGCGTCCCGGCGGCCGAACTCGGCGGCGGCGCGGGACATCTCGTACAACCGGTGCGGATCGGAGAGCACGGGCAGGACGTTGCCCTGGACCCACGCGGGGGTCAGTTCGGCGTCGTCGACCAGCAGTCCACCGCCCGCCTTCACCACCGGCTGGGCGTTCAGCCGCTGTTCGCCGTTGCCGATCGGCAGCGGTACGTAAGCGGCGGGCAGCCCGACGGCGGAGAGTTCGGCGACGGTCATCGCGCCCGCGCGGCAGAGCATCATGTCGGCCGCGGCGTACGCGAGGTCCATCCGGTCCACGTACGGTACCGGGACGTAGGGCGGCATCCCGGGCATGTTGTCCGCGCGCGGCAGTTCGTTCTTCGGGCCGACCGCGTGCAGGATCTGGATCCCGGAGCGCTGGAGCACCGGAGCCGCCTGCTGGACCACCTCGTTCAGCCGGCGCGCGCCCTGGGAGCCGCCGGACACCAGCAGGGTCGGCAGGTTGGGGTCGAGGCCGAAGGCGGCGCGCGCCTCCGGGCGCACCCGGGCCCGGTCCAGCGTCGCGATGCTGTGGCGCAGCGGGATGCCGATGTAGCGGGCGTTGCGCAGCTTGCTGTCCGGCGTGGCGACGGCCACCCCGGCCGCGTACCGCGAACCGATCTTGTTGGCCAGGCCCGGGCGGGCGTTGGCCTCGTGCACCACGATCGGCACGCCGAGCCGCTTGGCGGCCAGGTAGCCGGGCAGCGCCACGTAGCCGCCGAAGCCGACCACGCAGTCGGCCTTGGTGCGCTCCAGGACCTGCTCGGCCGCCTTGATGGTGCCGCGCAGCCGGCCCGGGACCGTGATCAGCTCGGGCGTGGGCCTGCGGGGCAGCGGCACGGCCGGGATGAGCGCCAGCTCATAGCCCCGCTCCGGCACCAGCCGCGTCTCCAGGCCCTTCTCCGTGCCCAGGGCCGTGATGCCCACGGTCGGGTCCTGCCTGCGCAGGGCGTCCGCGAGGGCGAGCGCGGGCTCGATGTGGCCGGCGGTCCCCCCACCGGCGAGTACGACATGCACCGAAATTCACCGCTCTCCGGACGGACGCTTCTTGACGCGCCGTCGCATCGACTTCCAACTCACCCCAGCCCGCTTCCTTCCGAAGCCGGACTGTCGCATCGCAAGCGCCGCCTTGGCCCCGGGCTCCTCGCGCGCGAACGCGATCAGCAGCCCGATGGCGAACATCGTCGGCAGCAGGGCGGAGCCCCCGTAGGAGAACAGCGGGAGCGGGACCCCGGCGATCGGCAGCAGACCGAGCACCGCACCGATGTTGACCACGGCCTGGGCCGTGATCCACGTGGTCACCCCTCCCGCGGCGTACCTCACGAAGGGGTCCTCCGTGCGTCCGGCCACGCGGATACCCGCATAGCCTAGAGCCGCGAACAGCGCGAGTACCGACAGCGTCCCCGCCAGACCCAGTTCCTCCCCGGTGATGGCGAAGATGAAGTCGGTGTGCGGTTCGGGCAGTTGACCCCATTTTTCCACACTCGCGCCGAGACCGGAACCGAACCATCCGCCGGAGGCCAGCGCGTAGATGCCGTGCACCGCCTGCCAGCAGGTGTCGTCGGGCCCGGGATCGCCCGCGAGGACGCAGCCCAGCCGGGACATCCGGTTGGGGCTGGTCTTGATCAGGATCGCCCCCAGCACCGCCGCCACCGCGAGCACCCCCGCGAACAGCCGCGTCGGCGCCCCGGCCAGCCACAGCAGGCCGAACAGGATCGCCGTCAGGATGATCGCCGTACCCATGTCACCGCCCAGCATGATCAGGCCGAGCAGCAGGAACGCCACGGGCACCAGCGGCACCAGCATGTGCTTCCACTGGGTCAGCAGGCGCTTGTCCTGCTTGCGGGCCAGCAGGTCCGCGCCCCACAGGATCAGCGCCAGCTTGCCGAACTCACTGGGCTGGAGCTGGAACGGGCCGCCCAGGTAGATCCAGTTCTGGTTGCCGTTGACCGCGTGCCCTATCCCCGGCACCTGCACCAGGACCATCAGGAAGACGGTGCCCACCAGCAGCGGGTAGGACAGCGCCCGGTGCAGCTTGGGCGGCATCCGGGAGGCCAGCAGGAGCAGCCCGGCGCCGATCACGGCCGCCAGGAACTGCTTGCGGAAGAAGTAGGAGCCCGGCAGCGAGTACTTCAGCGCCGTGATCATCGACGCGGAGTAGACCATCACCAGGCCGAGCACCGTGATCAGCAGCGAGCCGCCGAGGATCAGGTAGTACGCGGTCAGCGGGCGGTCCCAGGTCCGGCGCGCCCGCTCGTAGAGCCGGCGCAGCCGCCGTCCGCCCGGCGGCCGGGCCCCGGGCGTGCGGCGCGCGGGGCCGCCGCGGGCCGTCGGCGGTCTGCGGGTGCCCGCGGTGCGGCTGCGCAGCACCAGGCCGGGCAGGCCCGCCGGGGCCGGGGTCGGCGCGAGGGCCCGCGCGAACGCGCGGACCCCGCCGGGTGCGTCGGTCTCGTCGGCCGGCATGATCGCTGTCCCCTCCAGTCGTGCCCGGCGGCGCCGGACCTGGTGGCTGGTCAGGTCAGGCGTGCTCGTCGGCGAGTGCGCGGACGGCGTCGGCGAACGCCTCGCCCCGCTTGTTGTAGTTGACGAACATGTCCATCGACGCACAGGCCGGGGCCAGCAGGACCGTGTCCCCCGGCCGGGCGAGCCGCGCCGCCTCCTGGACCGCCGCCGACATCGCCCCAGTGTCGGTCCGGTCGAGGTCGACCACCGGGACCTCGGGGGCGTGTCGCGCCAGGGCTTCCGCGACGACCGCGCGGTCCCGGCCGATCAGCACGACGCCGCGCAGCCGCCCCGCGGACCGCTGCACCAGCTCGTCGAAGGCCGCGCCCTTGGCCAGGCCGCCGGCGATCCAGACGATCGGGTCGTAGGCCGCCAGCGAGGCCTCGGCCGCGTGGGTGTTGGTGGCCTTGGAGTCGTCCACGTACGCCACCCCGGCCACGTCCGCGACGTGCTCGATGCGGTGCGGGTCGGGCCGGAAGGCCTTCAGGCCCTCCCGGACGGCCTTGGGCTCCACGCCGAAGGCGCGGGCCAGCGCCGCCGCGGCGAGCGCGTTGGCGATGTTGTGCGGGGCGGGCGGGTCGACGTCCGCGACCTCGGCCAGCTCCTGGGCGTTCTTCTGGCGGTTCTCCACGAACGCCCGGTCCACCAGCAGGCCCTCGACCACGCCGAGCTGCGAGGGGCCCGGGGTGCCCAGGGTGAAGCCGATGGCGCGGCAGCCCTCCTCCACGTCGGCCTCCCGCACCAGCTCCTCGGTGACGGGGTCGGCCGTGTTGTAGACGCAGGCGACCGCGTTGCCCTCGTAGATCCGGCCCTTGTCGGCGGCGTACGCCTCCATGGAGCCGTGCCAGTCCAGGTGGTCCGGCGCCAGGTTCAGCACGGCGGCGGAGTGCGCGCGCACGCTGGGCGACCAGTGCAGCTGGTAGCTGGAGAGCTCGACGGCCAGCACGTCGTACGGCTCGTCGCCGAGGACCGCGTCCAGCAGCGAGACGCCGATGTTGCCGACGGCGGCGGTCCGCAGGCCGGCCGCCGTCAGGATCGACGCCAGCATCCGCACGGTCGTGGTCTTGCCGTTGGTGCCGGTGACCGCGAGCCAGGGCGCCGCGTCCGGGCCGCGCAGCCGCCAGGCCAGCTCCACGTCGCCCCAGACCTCCACGCCGGCCGCCGCGGCGGCCGTGAACAGGGGCTTGTCGGGGCGCCAGCCGGGCGTGGTGACGACCAGCTCGGTGCCCTCGGGCAGGGTGTCGCCGTCGCCGAGGCGGACGGTGACGCCCAGCGCCTCCAGCTCGGCGGCCTGGGCCCGGGAGCGCTCGTCGTCGCCGTCGTTGACGACGGTGACGGCGGCGCCCAGGCCGTGCAGGACCTTCGCGGCCGGGATCCCGGAGACCCCGAGGCCGGCGACGGTGACCTTCTTGCCCTCGAAACTCACTTTTCGGCTGCCCATCCCGCGTAGAAGAGACCGAGGCCGACGATCACGCACATGCCCTGGATGATCCAGAAGCGGACCACGACGAGGACTTCGGACCAGCCCTTGAGTTCGAAGTGGTGCTGGAGTGGCGCCATCCGGAAGACGCGCTTGCCGGTGAGGCGGAACGAGCCGACCTGGATGACCACGGACATGGTGATCAGCACGAACAGGCCGCCGAGCAGCGCCAGCAGCATCTCCGTGCGGGAGCAGATCGCCAGGCCGGCCAGCGCGCCGCCGAGGGCCAGCGAGCCGGTGTCGCCCATGAAGATCTTGGCGGGCGAGGTGTTCCACCACAGGAAGCCGAAGCAGGCGCCCATCAGGGCGGAGGCGACGACCGCCAGGTCGAGCGGGTCGCGGACCTCGAAGCAGGCGCTGGGGTTGGTCAGCGTCTCGCCGTTGGCGCAGGCCTCCTGGAACTGCCACAGGCCGATGAAGGTGTACGCGCCGAAGACCATCACCGAGGCGCCGGTGGCCAGGCCGTCCAGACCGTCCGTCAGGTTCACGCCGTTGGACATCGCCAGGATCATGAACAGCGCCCAGATCACGAAGAGCACCGGACCGATGGTCCAGCCGAAGTCCGTGATGAAGGAGAGCTTGGTGGACGCCGGGGTCTGGCCGCGGCTGTCGGCGAACTGCAGCGAGAGCACCGCGAAGGCGATGCCGACGATCAGCTGGCCGGCCATCTTGGCCTTGGCCCGCAGGCCCAGCGAGCGCTGCTTGACGATCTTGATGTAGTCGTCGAGGAAGCCCACCAGGCCCATGCCCGCCATCAGGAACAGCACCAGGACGCCCGAGTAGCTGGGGTCCTCGCCGGTGATGACCTTGGCCAGCGCGTACGCGATGAGCGTGGCCAGGATGAAGGAGATGCCGCCCATGGTGGGCGTGCCCTTCTTCCCGGCGTGGCCGCGCGGGCCGTCGTCGCGGATGAACTGCCCGTATCCCTTGCGGGCCAGGAGCTTGATCAGCAGCGGAGTGCCGATCAGGGTCAGGAAGAGCCCGATGGCCCCCGCGAAGAGGATCTGCCTCATCGGCCGGCGACCTCGCCCTCGGTCCCGAGCAGCGCGAGAGCGACCCGCTCGAGCCCGACCGACCTGGACGCCTTCACCAGCACGACGTCTCCCGGGCGCAGCTCACTGCGCAACAGGTCGACCGCCGCCCGCGCGTCGGACACGTGCACCGACTCCTCACCCCACGAACCCTCGTTGTATGCGCCCAGCTGCAGCCAGGACGCTTCCCTGCCCCCGACTGCGACGAGCTTGCTGACGTTGAGCCGGACGGCGAGCCGACCGACCGCGTCGTGCTCGGCGAGCGACGCGTCCCCGAGCTCGGCCATCTGACCGAGCACCGCCCAGGTCCGCCGGCCCCGGCCCATGGCCGCGAGCGCGCGCAGGGCGGCTCGCATGGACTCGGGGTTCGCGTTGTAGGCGTCGTTGACGATCGTCACGCCGTCCGGTCGCTCCGTGACCTCCATGCGCCAGCGGGACAGGCTGCCCGCCCCGGAGAGCGCGATGGCGATCTCGTCGGCCGACATGCCCAGTTCGTGGGCGACGGCGGCCGCGGCGAGCGCGTTCGACACGTGGTGCTCACCGTACAGGCGCAAGGTCACGTCGCTGCACCCGGTGGGTGTGCGAAGGCTGAAGGAGGGCTGTCCGGTCCCGGTGAGCCGGACGTCCTCGGCGCGTACGTCGGCGTCCTCGGCCTCGCCGAACAGCGTGACGCGCGCCTTGGTGCGGGACGCCATGGCCCTCACCAGGGGGTCGTCCGCGTTCAGCACGGCGACCCCGCCGGCGTCCGCCGCGGGCAGCGACTCGACCAGCTCGCCCTTGGCCACGGCGATCTGCTCGCGGCCGCCGAACTCGCCGATGTGGGCGGTGCCCACGTTCAGCACGAGGCCGATGCGCGGCGGCGTGAGGCCGGTGAGGTAGCGGATGTGGCCGATGCCGCGGGCGCCCATCTCCAGGACCAGGTGCCGGGTCTCGTCCGTCGCGGTGAGCGCGGTGAGCGGCAGCCCGATCTCGTTGTTGAGCGAGCCGGGCGTCCACACGGTCGGCGCGTGCCGCTGGAGGACCTGGGCGATCAGGTCCTTGGTGGACGTCTTGCCCGCCGAGCCGGTGAGGGCGACCACGTCGGTGCCCAGCCGGGCCACGACGGCGCGGGCGAGGGCGCCCAGGGCGGCCTGGACGTCGTCGACCACGACCGCGGGCACGCCGAGCGGGCGGGCGGCGAGCACGGCCACGGCGCCGGCGTCGACGGCCCGTCGCGCGTAGTCGTGCCCGTCGACGTGCTCGCCCGCGAAGGCGACGAAGAGGCTGCCGGTCTTCACCTCGCGGGAGTCGATGACGACGGGACCGGTGACGCGGACGTCCGGATCCGGTATGTCGTACGACTGCCCGCCGACGATTTCGGCGACCTCGGCGAGGGAGAGGGCGATCACAACTTATCCCTGACTGTTCTGGATTGCTTCGCGCAGGACCTGGCGGTCGTCGAAGGGGCGTACCACTCCGGCGATGTCCTGGCCCTGCTCATGGCCCTTGCCCGCGATCAGCACGGTGTCACCCGGCTGAGCGCGCGCGACGGCCGCGGCGATCGCGGCGGCCCGGTCGGCGTCGACCAGGACGTCGCCGCGCTCGTGGGCGGGGACTTCGGCCGCGCCCGCGAGCATGGTGGCGAGGATCGCGAGCGGGTCCTCGGAACGGGGGTTGTCGGAGGTCAGCACGGCGGTGTCGGAGAGCCGTGCCGCGGCGGCGCCCATCGGGGCGCGCTTGGTGGTGTCGCGGTCGCCGCCGCAGCCGAGCACGATGTGCAGCCGGCCCTCGGTGACCTTGCGCAGCGAGCGCAGGACCGATTCGACGGCGTCCGTCTTGTGCGCGTAGTCGACGACGGCGAGGTAGGGCTGGCCCTCGTCGACGCGCTCCAGGCGGCCCGGCACACCGGGTACGGCGGCCACGCCGTCGGCGGCGGTCTGCGGGTCGAAGCCCGCGGTCGCCAGGGTGACCACGGCCGCCAGGGTGTTGGCGACGTTGAAGGGGCCGGGCAGCGGGGCGCGCGCGGAGATCCGCTCGCCGCCGGGCCCGACGATGGTGAACGTGCTGTCCGTGGGCCCGACCAGGACGTCCTCGGCGCGCCAGTCGGCGTCCGGGTGGCCCTCGGCGGAGAAGGTGGTGACGGGGACCTCGGACTCGGTGACGAGCCGGCGGCCGTACTCGTCGTCGAGGTTGACGACCCCCCGCCTGCTGCGGCGCTCGGTGAACAGCTGCGCCTTGGCCTGGAAGTAGTCCTCCATGCCGGAGTGGAACTCCATGTGCTCCGGGCTGAGGTTGTTGAAGACCGCGACGTCGAAGACGCAGCCGTCGACGCGGCCCAGGACCAGCGCGTGGCTGGAGACCTCCATGGCGACCGACTCCACGCCGCGCTCGCGCATCACCGCGAACAGGGCCTGCAGGTCGGTGGCTTCGGGCGTGGTGCGCTCGGACTTGACGCGCTCGTCGCCGATCCGCATCTCCACGGTGCCGATCAGCCCGGTGGTGCCGCCGGCCTTCCGCAGCCCGCCCTCGACGAGGTACGCCGTGGTGGTCTTGCCGGAGGTGCCGGTGATGCCGATCTGGAGCAGTCCTTCGCCCGGGTGGCCGTAGATCGCGGCCGCCAGCTCGCCCATCCGGGCGCGCGGGTCGGGGACCACCAGCACCGGCAGGCCGGTGGCGGCGGACCGCTCGGCCCCCGTGGGGTCGGTGAGGATCGCCGCGGCCCCCAGGTCCGCGGCCTGGGCCACGAAGTCGGCGCCGTGCATCCGGGCGCCGGGGAGGGCGGCGTACACGTCGCCCGGACGGACCGCCCGGGAGTCGTGCGTGATGCCGGTGGCCTCGCCGTCGCCAGGGCTCTCGACGCCCAGCCGCGCGGCCAGTTCGCCGAGGGGGGTCGGGCGGACCCGGGCGGGGCGGGGCGGGGTGTTTCGGTACTGATCAGCGTGGGGCACGGCGGTGAGCGTACCGGGCGCACCCTGGATCGGGCGAAATGAGGGTGCGGGGGCGGTGGGGTCGCCCTTCCGGTTCCCGGGGTCGGGGGTGATCGTCGTCACTGGGGGCTCCCGTCGGCTCACTCGCCGGGCTTGAAGGTGACCGGCATCCGGGGCGGCTGCGCCCCGGTCGGTGCGACCTGCAGGGTCTTGAGGGCGAACTCCATGACCTTCTTGTAGATGGGGCCGCAGATCTGGCCGCCGAAGTAGCTGCCCTTGGTCGGGTTCTGGATCGCGCAGTACACGGTGACCTGCGGGTCGTCGGCGGGGGCGAAGCCCGCGAAGGAGGCGGTGAAGCCGCGGTAGCGGCCGAGTTCGGGGTCGACGCGGTCGGCGGTGCCGGTCTTGCCGGCGACCCGGTAGCCGGGGATGGCGGCCCGGGTGCCGGTGCCCTCCTCGTCGTCGACCACGGACTCCAGCATCCGCGAGAGCGTGGTGGCGGTCTTCTCGCTGATCACCCGGGTCTGCTGGGGGGCGGCGGCCGGGGTGAAGCGCCCGTCGGGGCCCTTGGTGCCGCGGACCAGGGTGGGCTCCACCCGTACGCCCCCGTTGGCCACGGTCGAGTAGACCGACGCGGCCTGCATGGCGTTGACGGACAGGCCCTGGCCGAACGGGATCGTGTACTGCTGCGAGGTGGACCAGGTGCCGGGCTTGGCCAGGATGCCGGGGGTCTCGCCGGGGTAGCCGAGGCCGGTGGGGCTGCCGATGCCGAACTTGCGCAGGTAGTCGTAGAGCACCCGGTTGGACGCGGACTGGGTGTCGCCCAGCTGGCCGGTGGCCAGGATGGAGCCGATGTTGCTGGACTTGGCCAGCACGCCGTTGAGCGTCAGGTACCAGGTCGGGTGGTCGACGTCGTCCTTGAAGAGCCGGTCGCCGCGGTGCAGCCGGTTGGGCACCACGACGTGGGTGCCCGGGGTGGCGACGCCCTCCTCGAGGACGGCGGCCATGGACATCAGCTTGCTGGTGGAGCCGGGCTCGTAGGCGTCCTGGAGGGCGGCGTTGCCCATGGCGGCGGAGTTGGCCTGGGCGAGGTCGTTGGGGTCGAAGCCGGGCGCGTTGGCCATCGCGAGGACCTCGCCGGTGCGGGAGTTCTGCACGATGACGTAGCCGCGGTCGGCCTTGGACTTCTTCACCTGGTCGCTGATGGCCCGCTGGGCGGCCCACTGGATGTCGCGGTCGATGGTCAGCTCGATGTCCTGGCCGGGCACGGCCGGGGTCTCGCGCGATCCCGCGGTGGGCACCCGGCGGCCGCCGGACTGCGCGTACCTGATCTTCCCGTCCTTGCCGGCCAGCTCCTTGTCGAGCAGGACCTCCAGGCCACCCGCGCCACGGCCCTCGGCGTTGACGTAACCCAGTATCCCGGCGGCAAGGTCGCCGTTGGGGTACACGCGCTTGCTGCTGGGCTCCTGGAAGACGCCCGCCAGGACGTTGCCGCCGGGGCCGCCCTTGGCCTTGTCGGCCCGGGCCTTCTCCGCGTACACGCCCTTGAGGTCCTTGATCTGGTTCCAGACCTGGGGGGTGACCCGGCGGGCGAGGACCGTGTACCGGGGCGACTGGGGCTTGCGCAGCTTGGCCACCAGGTCGGCGGGCTCCTTGCCGAGGAGCGGCCCGAGGAGCGCGGCGGCCTGCTCGGGGGCGTCGGTGGCCTTGGCGTCCTCGGGCTGGAACATCTTGGGGTCGGCGGTGACGTCGTACGCGTCGACGGTGGCGGCCAGCGCGATGCCGGAGCGGTCGGTGATCTCGCCGCGCTCGGCACCGAGGGTGTACTCGAGGTACCGGTTCTTCTCCGCCTTGGCGGTGTACGCGGCCGCGTCGACGGCCTGCACCTGGAAGAGCCGCACCACGAACACCAGCATCACCAGGGTCAGCCCGAGCGAGACCAGCCGGAGCCGGGGGCGGGGGCTGCCGAGCCGGATGGTGCGGGGTCCCACGGGGCCGCGCCGGGCGGCCGGGCGGGTGCCGGGCCGGGGGCGGCGCGCGGGTGCGGGCACGC